>CAXTWM010000380.1:0-4522 GCA_964247915.1 uncultured Armatimonadales bacterium
GAGAGCGGCCCCTGCGCGACGGCGTAGACCCGGTTGTTGGCGGCTTGCAGCGGCGTCTGGAGCAGCGTCCCGCCTTGCAGCGATTGGGCGTCTCCCAGGCTGCTGACGGTCACGTCAATGGCGCTGCCGTTCTTGACGAAGGCGGGCAGGGTGGCCGTGACCATGACGGCGGCCACGTTTTTCAGCTTCAGCGCGCCCGGCGGCACCGTCACGCCGAACTTCTGGAGCAGCGAGGCGACCGATTGGGGCGTGAACGTCGCCCCGGTCCCATCGCCCGTCCCGCTCAGGCCGACGACCAGGCCGTAGCCGACGAGCTGGTTGCCCCGGACCCCCTGCACGACGGCGATGTCTTTGAGCCGCGTCTGCGCGTGGGCCGGGAAGGCGGCAAGCAGGCCGCAGGCGGTCAGCAGTCCGAAGATCGTGTTTCGTTTGATCATAACTGGTATTGTTATCGGGAAGTCAGGCGGCTGACTTTAGGCTGGGAGTCTTATCGCGCCGGATCGCGAGAAACAGGACGCCGAGCCAGCCGAGGATCGCCAGCAGCCGTCCCTCATAGCGCGGGTAGCCCTTGGACTCAGCCCAGTGGGCACACCCGCGAAAGTGGGGGTAGATGCAGGCTAGGAGAACGACAGTCAGGGCCGCCGACCCCCAGGGCGCAGGCAGCAGACTCCAGAAGCGGGACACGGCCTGGACAACGACAAGGGGGATAACGGCCATCAGGATTCCAGCTTGCCGCTGCTGCTTGACCGCCTCCCGATCCACTACTCCCCCGAAGGGCGCATAGGCGGGTGCCGTCGGCGCGGGCGGCCAGACGGCGGCGCCGGCCTGGGAAGAGGGCACCGCATAGGCGGGCATCATGCCGCCGGGCGGCGCACCGACGTTCCCCTGCGCCGTGCAGAACGGGCAGACGGTCACGTTGGGGTCGGAAGCGGCGAAGCCGCAGGTCTTACACTTCATCGAACGATTGCCTTTCACAAAAGCCTCGTCAGAAACAGGGATCAGAACAGGAACTTGAAGACGCGGCTGATGAGGCCGTCGTGCTGCTTGTCGCCGACCGGGCCGCGCCCGCCGTACTTGATCTGGGCGCCAGCGACCAGGGGCGACTGGATCGTGTTGTCGGCGGCGATGTCCTGGGGGCGGACGACGCCGGTCAGGGTGATCTCCTGCGTCTCGGCGTTCATGCCCACCTTGCGCTTGCCCTCGATGGCGAGGTTGCCGTTCGGCAGGACCTGGGTGACGGTGACGGCGATGCTGGCGGCGAGGTTGTCCGTCCGGTTCGTGCTGCCGCTGGCGTTGCTGCCGATCGAGCCGTTCAAGCCCAGGGTCGGGATGTTGTGCAGGATCGGGCCGAGGCCAGGCCCGTAGTTCAGGGCCTCGTTCTTGGAGGTCTTCGTGCTGGCCTGCGAGGTGGTGGAAGCGTTCTCGTTGATCACGATGGTGAGCGTGTCGCCCACATGACGGGCCTTGTTGTCCGAGAACAGCGAGACGGACGCGGCCCCGCTCTGGCTGGGGGTGCGGGCGACATCGGTGCTGCTGCCGGGGAAGAGCGAGTCCGCCTGCGCGGACGCGGCCATCGTGGCGGCGATGGCGAGAAGGGCCAGAGACTGGATCAGGGGTTTCATGGGGGTTAGATCTCCAACAGCACGGTCTGTGCGTCCAGGACTTGGACGGAAAGGTCGGTCATCACGCCCTCGCGGTGGACGCGGATCGTCTGCCCCGCGCCGCCGCCCTCGCGGGCGACGCCGGGGGCGGTGATCGTCAGCGGGCCGGTCTGGATGACGATGGTGAGGGGATCGCCCCGGTGGACGAGGAGGGAAGAAGCCCCCCCCGCCCCCAATCCTGGGGGGGGCGGAATGGGCCTCGGTATCGTCCCCGCCAGCGGCAAACCCTCACCTCTGGCTCCCCCATTATTGGGGGCGGGGGGGGCTATTGTCACCTCCGCCGCATCCGCGCCTTCCAGCACGGCGGCCTTTTCGGGGTCGCAGCCAGCCTGGCGCAGCTTCAAGGCCAGGTCGCCGCGCGTCAGGCGGCGCGTCTCGCCGGAAAGCGGGGCGCGGCCGATGGGGATGGCGGCGAGGCGCGTCCGCAGGGCGGCCCCGCCGCCGGTGACGTCGGCCACGGCACCCAGCGTGAAGAAGCCGTCGGCATTGGGCGACACGGCGGCGGCGGGTTTCAGCGAGACGTGGACGGGCGCGGCGGCGACAGGGCCGATCAGCGCGGCCAGAGCAAGGCAGGCGTACAGCTTCATCGGGGCCTCCCTCGCCTAGCGCTTGAGCTGGTTGGCCGTTTGAAGCATCTCGTCGGAGGTCTGGATGGCTTTCGAGTTGACCTCATAGGCGCGCTGGGCGGTGATCATGTTGACCATCTCCTGCACGATCTGGACGTTGGACATTTCCAGGGTCCCCTGCGCGAGCTGTCCAAATCCGGCCTGACCAGGGGTTCCGTCGGTGGGGGAACCCGAGGCGGGGGTCTCCTGGAAATTGTTGCCGCCGAGGTGCTGGAGGCCCGCCGGGTTGGAGAACCGGGTCAAGGTGATCTTGCCGATGCTCTCGGGGGTGTTGGAGCTGCCGCGCGTGATGGAGACCGTGCCGTCTTTGCCGATGGCGACCGAGGTGGCGTCGGCGGGGACGGTCACTTCGGGCTGAATGGCGAAACCATCCGAGTTGACGAGCTTGCCCTGGACGTCGCGCTTGAATGCGCCGTCGCGCGTATAGCCGTTGGTGCCGTCGGGCAGGAGGACTTTGTAAAAGCCGTCGCCTTCGATGGCGACATCCATGTTGTTGCCGGTGTTCTGGAGCGTCCCCTGGTCGAACATGGTCTCGGTCGCGCCGGGCTTGACGCCAAGCCCGACTTCCAGGCCGGTGGGCGAGGTCGCGCCCTGGGCGACGGCAGTGCCGGCGGGGCGCATCTCCTGGTAGAGCAGGTCCTGGAAGTCCGCCCGGCTCTTCTTGAAGCCGACCGTGTTGACGTTGGCGAGGTTGTTGGCGATGACGTCCATGTTGAGCTGCTGGGCCTGCATCCCGGTCGCCGCCGTGTAGAGTGAGCGCATCATAGTGCGGGGTTCTCCTGGGTGCCCCCTCGGTCGGAGGGGACGGGTCGTCGGCTTCCATCAGCAGCCCGTGGGGGCGTCAGACAGTCCAGCCGTCAGACCTAACCCCCGGCCCCTTCCCTGCCAGGGAAGGGGAGCAGAGGACAGGCCGTTTTCTTGCCCCCTCCTCCACAGGGAGGGGGTTGGGTGTGGGTTAAAGCTTGCCGACCTCGTTGGTCGCCTTGCCGGTCGCGTCGTCCTCGGCCTGCATCATCTTCTGGTTGGTTTCGTAGGCGCGCATGATCGAGATCATCGAGACCATTTCCTTGACCACATTGACGTTGGACGCCTCCAAGAACCCCTGCCGGACCGTGGCCGAGGCCGAGGCCGGGCGCAGGGCCGCGACGCGGAACTGGTTGTCGCCCACCTTGACGGGCCGGTCGGAGGCCGCCAGGCCCGCCAATCGCAGGCGGCCCACCCGGACGCCGTCCGCCGTGACCTCGCCGCGCGGGCTGATGACGATGTCCTTGGTCTTGACGGGGATATGGATGGTCTGGTTGGTGTCGCCCAGGACCGGCAGACTGCCGTTCGTCTGGACCAGCGTTCCCCCTGCGCCCATGCTCATGGACCCGTCACGGGTGAGCCGAAGCCCCTGCGGCGTCTGGACCACCAGGGCGGCGTCGCCGGTCAGGGCGACGTCCAGCGGGTTGCCGGACCGTTGCAGGCCACCGTCGGCGAAGTTCGTGGCCTCGTCCTTCAGCCCCGCCCCGCTGCCCAGCGAGCCGATGGCGGCTTGGTCGGCAGGGGAGAGCCGCGTCGCGAGCGCCTCCCCGAATGACTCAAAGCGGGGGACGTCTTCCTTGTAGCCGGTCGTGCCGGCGTTGGCGAGGTTCTGCGCGATCGCATCCTGGGCCGCCTGGTTCGCCAGCATCCCGGCGGCGGCGGTGTAGACTCCACGGGTCATAGGGTTTCCTTCAAGCGCATCTTGCCATGCGAAGTCTGTCTAGGACCATTATCGGCGGGGGCAGGGGGTTTCTGAACAGGAAAAAATACGGGGTTTTTCGCCCGAATCCGGGTACGATTCGGGTATGGCACACACGGACACGGATCAGATGGTGGACGAGTTCCTGGGCGACGCGCCCCGCGCGGGGGAGTGGCGGGCGCTGCGCCAGGCGCTGCGGGACCGGCGGCGCGGCCTGCGCGGGCAGCGGGCGGGCGAGGACGACCCGGCGGCGCAGGCGGCCCTGGACGCGCAGATCGCCGCCCTGACCCGCCAGATCGGGACGCTGGAAACCGAGGAAGTGGTGGCGCGATTCGTCGAGGATTCGGTGCGGGCCAGCCTCGCCCGCGCGCCGCGCCGGGGGGAGGATGATTTCGAGGAATAGCCCAAAACAATAGGCGGGACGCAAAATCGCCGCCCGGTGCGGGGATACACCGGGCGGCGACTTCTACGGGTGCGCGGGGAAACGCACCGTGGTGGGTTGCATTCCTCGC
>CAXTWM010000381.1:0-4515 GCA_964247915.1 uncultured Armatimonadales bacterium
TACCAGCCCGAGGTCGGGGTGCGTATCTCGCCGGGGCAGGGAATGGCGGACGGCGCGACGGGGGGCAGCCCGTCCAAAAAGTCCGGGTGGGACAGCCGCCCGACGTGCCAGAGCTGGCATACGATGCGCCCGCCCGCCGTGTGGACGCTGTCGGTGATCGCCTTCCAGCCCGCCACCTGCTCGGGCGACCAAATGCCCGGCGTATCCATGTAGCCGACCGAGCGCGGGCTGATGCACGTCGCCTCGGTGAAGATCAGGCCCGCCGAGGCGCGCTGGGTGTAATACTCGCGCATGAGGTCGTTCGGGACGCGGCCCTCGGACGCCCGGCTGCGGGTCAGCGGGGACATGAGGATGCGGCTGGGCAGCGTGAGCGCGCCCAGGGTGACGGGGTCAAACAGTGTCGGCATGGTTTTTTCTCGTTCTCTCGATGGTATCTTGTCGCGTCCCCGGCGCTGGCCTGGCCGGTCTACTCTGGGATAGTTGTTTCCCTCTCCTCGCCGTACTTCAAGCGGTGTTCGATTCCCCATGCCTCCATCGCTTTTAACACGGGCCTCAAAGACTCCCCGTATTCGGAAAGCGAGTACTCCACCTTTGGCGGGACCTGGTGATAGACCTTGCGAACGATGATTCCGTCCTGTTCCAGCTCTCTCAGTTGCTGCGTCAGCATTTTTTTTGTGATATGCGGGACCAGCCGCTGAAGCTCGCCGAAACGCCTCACCCCCTCCGCCAAGCGACTCAAGATCGGCGGTTTCCATTTTCCGCCGATGATGCTCACCGTCGCCGTGACAGGGCAGTTGGCTTCTTCTAAGTGCTCGTTTTCCTTCATCAATCTCTCTCCTGGGAGCGCGCCGGGGGGCTGTCAGGCGTCAGCCGATGGAGCGTTGCCGCCCCGTTCCGGGGCCGTCGGTGGTCACGAAATAGGTTACAAAATAGTGCCTACTTCCGTCTTGGGATATTATGAACTATAATCGCTCCTGAAGCAAGCCTTTGCTGGAAGGAGAGAGACATTGACCTGGATCAAGACGCGGGATCGCACGGAACTTTACGTCAAAGATTGGGGCACCGGCCGGCCGGTGATCCTCATCCACGGCTATCCGCTCACTGCGGACAGCTTCGACCGCACCGCCATGAAGCTCGCGGACGCCGGCTGCCGCGCGATCAGCTATGACCGCCGGGGGGCGGGCCGCTCGGGCCAGCCCTGGACGGGCTATGACTGGGACACCTATTCCGACGACCTGGCCGACGTCATGCAGGCGACGGGCGCCACACAGGACGTGACGGTCATCGGCTACTCGATGGGCGGCGGCGAGGCGGCCCGTTACATGAGCCGGCACGGCGGCAAGGGGGTCATCAAGATCGGGCTTTATGCGTCCATCGTGCCGGGCATGCTCAAGTCCGACGACAATCCGGCAGGCTTCACGTCCGCCGACTACGAGGCGATCGTCGCGGGCATCGAGAAGGACGCCGCCGCGTTCTACCGGCACACGTTCCAGCCGCCGTTCTACGGCAAGGGCCTCAAGTCGGCCCTCGGCGCGACTCACGCTGCCAGCGACGACGTGCTGGAAGCGTCGGTGAATCAGGCGCTCACCTACGGCATGCGGGCGATGACCGCCATGCCGCACAACTTCACCTTCGGCGACTTCAAGCCTGACATCCCGGCGATCACGGTCCCGACTCTGATCCTGCACGGGACCGAGGATAAAGACGCGCCGATTGATGCGACCGCCCGGCGTGCCCACCGCATGATCCCGCACTCGCATCTGATCGAATATCAGGGCCATCCGCATGGCTTCTACGCGACCAACTCCGACCAGATGATCGCCGACACGCTGGCCTTCGTCAAGCAGTAGACCGCCGCAGGAGTGACGCCGTTGAAATTAGGCTTAACGGCGTCACTCCTGCCCCGGTTCCATTGTACCCGGAGAGGACACCACACACATGACATCCACCGTCCGAGAGGCCACCTACGACCTGCTGCGGCAGTTGGGCCTGACCACCATTTTCGGGAACCCCGGTTCCACCGAGGAGCCGTTCCTGCGGGACTTCCCGGCCGACTTCACCTATGGGCTGGGCTTGCAGGAAGCTTCCGTGATGGCGATGGCCGACGGGTACGCGCAGGCGACCGGCCGGCCCGCCCTGGTGAACCTGCACACCTTCGCGGGCGTGGGCCACGCGATGGGGAACCTGATCTGCGCCTTCTACAACAAAACGCCCCTGATCGTCACGGCCGGGCAGCAGACGCGGGAGATGGTTCTGCTGGAGCCTTACCTTACCAACGTACAGGCCGTGGAAACGCCGCGCCCCTGGGTGAAGTGGAGCTACGAACCCGCACGGGCCGCCGACGTGCCAGCCGCGTTCATGCGGGCCTACGCGGCGGCGACCCAGCCCCCGGCCGGGCCTGTTTTCCTGTCCCTGCCGATGGACGACTTTGAGAAACCGGCGGGGGGCAGCGCCGCCGTCCGCACGCTCAGCCAGCGCATGGGGCCGGACCCGGACCGCTTGCAGGAATTCGCCCGGCAGATCAGCCGGGCCAAAAGCCCCGTTCTGGTGCTGGGGGCCGCCCTGGACCGCGCCGACGGCTGGGACGCCGCGCAGCGGCTGGCCGAAAAGCTGAACGTGCCCGTCTGGACCCCGCCCGAAACCGAGCGGGCCGCGTTCCCGGAAGACCATCCGCTGTTTCAGGGGTTCCTGCCCTTCGCCATCGCGCCGCTTGCCGAGAAACTGAAGGGCCACGACCTGGTGGCTGTCGTGGGTGCGCCCGTGTTCCGCTACTACCCCCATGTGCCGGGCGACTACCTGCCGACGGGGGCGCGGCTGCTGCACATCACCGACGATCCGGCCGAGGCCGCCCGCGCCCCCGTGGGCGACAGCCTGCTGGCCGATACGCGCCTAGCGGTGGAGGGCCTGCTGGAGAGGGTGGAGCCGGGGCAGTATCCCGCCGTACCACCACGCGCTTTGAAGCGCGACCTGCCCGATCCACCTGGCCCGGTACTCGTGCCGGCCGAAGTGTTTGCTGCGTTGCAAGCGAACCGCCCGGACGACGCGGTGCTGCTGCTGGAGTCCACGTCCAACGCGGAAGAGTTTCATAAATGGGTTCCGATCACCCGCCCCCACTCATTTTCCTTGTTCGCCAGTGGCGGGCTGGGCTGGGCGCTGCCCGCCGCCGTGGGCTGGGCGCTGGCCGAACGGGAGACCGGCCGCGACCGTCCGGTACTGGCTATCCTCGGCGACGGCGCGGCCAATTATTCGATCCAGGCGCTGTACACGGCGGTCCAGCACAAACTGCCGGTCGTCTTCCTGGTGCTGTGCAACCAGGAGTACGGCATCCTCAAAGCCTTTGCCGACCAGCAGCACACGCCCGGTGTGCCCGGCATGGACCTCCCCGGCCTCGATTTTGTCGCTCTCGCGACGGGCTACGGCTGCGCCGCCTTCCGGGTCGCCACATCGGGCGACTTGGCCCAGGCCCTGCAAGACGCCCTGTGCCGCCCAGGGCCGACGGTGCTGGAGATACCCATCACGGCAGCGGTGGCCCCGCTGCTATAGATAAAAGGAGCGGAGGCAGACCATGTTTTCGGGATCAATCCCGGCGCTCGTCACGCCGTTTACTTCCGACGGCGCGTTTGATGAGGCCGCGTTTCGTGGCCTCGTCGAATGGCAGATCGCCGAGGGGTCGTCGGCGCTGGTCGCCTGCGGCACCACGGGCGAGGCGGCGACCCTCAGCGCTGAGGAGAGTTTCAGCGTGGTCCGCGCCTGCGTCGAACAGACGAAGGGGCGCGTGCCCGTCATCGCCGGCGCCGGCTCGAACGACACCTGCGTCGCGGGCCAGAACCTGCGCGCGGCCAGGGAAGCTGGGGCCGACGCGGCGCTGATGGTGCCGCCTTACTATAATCGCCCGAGCCAGGAAGGCATCTACCAGCACTTCGCCGCGCTCGCGCGCGGGGCCGAACTGCCGATCATCCTCTACAACGTGCCCGCGCGCACCGGGACCGACCTCCTGCCCGCGACGCTCGTCCGCATCGTGGCCGGGTTTCCAAACGTGTTCGTCGGGATCAAGGATTCGAGCGGCCTGCTCGTCCGGGTGTCGGAACACCGGGCGAGTCTCGGCCCCGGTTTCTGCCAGCTCACCGGCAACGACGAGATCGCGCTCGCCTTCAACGCGATGGGCGGCGTCGGCTGCATCTCCGTGACGGCCAACGTCGCGCCCCGGCTTTGCGCCGGGTTCCAGGCCGCGTGCCGGGCCGGCGACTATGTCGGAGCGCTTGCGCTCCAAGACCGTCTCTTCCCGCTCCACACGGCGCTGTTCACCGACGCCTCGCCCGGCCCGGTCAAATATGCGCTCTCCCGTGTCCGGCCCGGCCTTCCGGCGGCGCTCCGCCTGCCGATGACGGAACCAAACGAGTCGAGCCGGGCCGCAGTGGACGCCGCGCTGTCGCACGCCGGGCTGATTTGAATTTTAAAACGCAGAATATCCTGTTGAATATGCACTTACCATTTCGCACTGAGGAGGAAAGACAA
>CAXTWM010000382.1:0-4510 GCA_964247915.1 uncultured Armatimonadales bacterium
ATGAGGGCGGCGTACAGCTCGACGTTGGCGTACAGGTCGCGGCCCGGCTTGAGTTCGGCCAGCACGTTGATCGTGGTCTGCTCGACGGACTGGGTGAGGTTCAGAAGCTCGTAGTCGCCCGTCAGCGCGGCCATCTTTTCGGCGGCCTGAGACAGCAGGGCGGCGCGGGGGTCGCGGACCTTGTAGATGCGATGCCCGAAGCCCATGATGCGCCGGCCCGCCGCCATCTCAGCGCGGATAAAGGCGTCGGTCTTGTCGGGCGAGCCTATGGCGCGCAGCATGTCCAGGACGGGGCCGGGGACGCCGCCGTGCTTGGGGCCTTTGAGGGCGCCGACGGCGGCGGTCAGGGCCGAGACCATGTCGGAGTCGGTGGAGATGGCGACGCGGGCGCAGAACGTGGAGACGTTCAGGCCGTGTTCGGAGACGGCCACCATGTAGGCGTTCAGGCCGTCCACGCGCGCCCGGTCGGGTTCTTCGCCTTCCAGCATGTACAGGAAGCCTTCGGCCAGCCCGTGTTCGGGCCTGGGCGGAACGATCTCCTGCCCCTGACGCAGACGCCAGGTGTGCGCGACAATGGCCGGCATCTGCGCCTGCAAGCGGGCGGCGCGGCGCTTGGCACCGGCCAAGCCCAGGCTGTCCACATCGGGATCGCCGACCGAGAGCATGGACGCGCCCATCCGCAGCATGTGCATCCCCTCGGCATGGGGGGCGAGTTCGCGCAGGGCGGCCAGGACGGGGGCGGGCAGATCGCGCGCCGCGCTCATCTCGGTCTTGAGAGCGTCGTACTCGGCGCGGGTGGGCAGGTTGCCGTTCCACAACAGGTACGCGACTTCCTCAAACGTGACTTTGCCGGACAGTTCGCCCACGTCATAGCCGCGCAGTGTCAATTTGCCGTTCTGGCCGTCCACCTCGGCGATCTGCGTGGCCGCCGCCGTGACGCCCTCCAAGCCCTTCGCGATAACGGGTTCCGTTGGCATGATGCTCTCCTTGTGATTCGTTCAGTCCAGCCGCTCGGCGGGGTAGTCCCGCTCCCGCAGGGCGGCGATGATGCGCTCCTGGTGCGCCCGGTCCCGAACCTCTACGAGCAGTTCCACGCCGGTGACGCCCAGGGCGATGTGCGGGCTGAGACGGTTGTGGTTGACCGTGATGATGTTGCCGCGCTCGCCCGCGACCACATCCAGCAGGGCCGCCAGCGCGCCGGGGCGGTCGTCGCAGGCCGTCAGCAGGCGCAGGTAGCGGTCCGCCCGCAGCATCTCGCGCTGGGTCAGGTCAGCCAGAGTCAGCGCATCAATGTTGCCGCCGCACAGGAGGACGGCGGTTCTGCCCCGCGCCTCGGTCCGGCCCGCCAGCAGGGCCGCCAGGCCCGCCGCGCCGCTCGGCTCGACGACCAGCTTGGCCCGCTCGAGCAGCAGCAGCAGGGCGGCGGAGACGGCGCCGTCCGGCACCGAAACCACATCATCGGCATACTTCTGGATATACCCAAAGGTGCGCGGCGAGGGCGACTTGATGGCAATGCCGTCGCAGATCGTTCGGAGGGGCGCGAGCCGGGGCGTCAGGCGGCCCGACTGGAACGACAATACGGCGGCGTCCGCCCCTTCGGCCTGAACGCCGACCACTCGGGTTCTAGGCTTCGATTCTTTCAGAGCCGTCGCCACGCCCGCGAACAGGCCGCCGCCGCCGATGGGGACAAGAACAGTTTCAACGTCCGGCAGATCTGCGAGCAGTTCCAGCCCCAGCGTCCCCTGCCCCGTGATGATCCCGTCATCGTCATACGGCGAGATGAAGACCGCGTCCGTCTCGGCGACAAACGCCGCGCAGGCATGGGCCGCCTCGTCGAACGTCCGCCCGCCCAGCACGACGCGCGCTCCGTAGCCTTCGGTGGCCTTGATCTTGGCGATGCTGGCGTTCTCGGCCATGAAGACCGTCGCCGCGACGCCCAGAAGACGGGCGGCCAGGGCCAGACCCTGCGCGTGGTTCCCGGCGCTGACGGCGGCCACGCCCCGCGCCCGCTCCTCGGGTGTCAGCAGGGACAGGCGGTGGTAGGCGCCCCGGATCTTGAACGAGCCGGTCCGCTGCAAGTTCTCGCACTTGAGCACGATATCGGCCCCGCCGACGCGACGCGAGACGCCCGCGCTCGTCGCCAGGGGCGTGTGGTGGACGACGGCGCGGACGGCGGGCCAGGCGGCCTCGATGTCCGACAGCGTGACGCGCGGCGTTTCGGTTGTTTCTTCTGCTACGATGGCCTTATCATACAGCGCAAAACGGCGGAAGTCAAGGATACAGGGAGTGCAGGCGGAGCCGCGCAGGCCGTGGAAGTCGGGTTCGCCCCATAGCGCCCACGCTCAAAGGAGAGGACCGGTGGGCGCTTGGAGCGCTTCCGATGCCTCGGCGTAGAGGTCCAGGTCGGGCTGGCCGCTGATGAGGCGAAAGGCGTCTCGGATCTGCGCGCGGCCTTCCACCAGGAAGAAGTCGCCTGCACCGGAGGTCTTTTGGCCGACGGCATAAAAGCCCGGCTCCTCGGGGTGCAGGACACGCTCATAGGTCGCGGCGTCCCTGCGGTAGCCGACGTTGGCGACCACCGAGTCCACCGTCAGGCGCTGGGTATCATGGTTGACTTGCAGAGTTACTTGGAAGTTACTGGAAGCGAGCGAGTGCTGGACGGCTTCGACCTGCGTGATCGGGCTGTACTGGAGGCGCGGGTGGCCGTTTCGGACCAGCAGGTTGGCCTTCTTCATCAGCGTGTCCCGGCGGGGGAGCGGGTCATTCTCGACGAGGGGCAGCGGCATCTCGGCGCGGGATTTGGTGGCCCAGACGACGGCCCCGTGCGGCTCCATGTCCGCCACATCGAGGAGGGCGAGCAGCGTCGTCGCGGCGGAAGGCCCGTCGCCGACCAGCAGGGTCCGCTTGCCGAGGAAGTGGATGCGGTCATGGCCCCGGACATCGGGGATCTGGTGGAAGATCTGGCGGAAGCCGCCCATCTCCCCCAGGGCGGGCAGGCCGCCCGCCCCCAGCCAGCGCGGCGTGTGCGAGACGCCGGTGGCGTCAATGACATAGTCCGCCGTGTAGATGCGCTCCTCGCGGGGGCTGCGGGTGAGCAGACGGAACCGGCGGGCGGTCCGCTTCTGCGGGTCGTCCGAATGCTCTTCGGGGAAGAGGTACGAGCGCCCCAGCGCCACGGCGCGGGTCTCGCACAAGACCGCTTCGCCCAGGAGCCGCGCCAGCGGCTCTAGATACAGGTGGACGAACTCCCCGCCGGTCGGGTAGACCCGGCCCGGCGGGAACTTCTCCACGGTGAGCATTTCCTTGCGAACCGCCTCGCGCAGCACGGCCTCGCCCAGCGGGCTGCGGTTCGCGGCCCAGGGGGTGAACATGCCGACGTGCGCCCACGCGCGCACGTCGGGCGCGACCTCGGCTTCGCGCTCGAACAGCCAGACGGAGTGGCCCAGCCGCGAGGCGTACAGAGCGGCTTCCAGGCCCAGCGGGCCGCCGCCGAGGATGGCCGCGCGCGGCGGCTCCTGCATCCGCCGCAGCCGGTGGGCGGGCAACTCGGGCGGGATCGGATCGGGCGGTATGGGGTCAGGAGGGGTAGACATCATGCGTATTTTACCCCACAACTGTGGCATTCCTGCTTGACTTTTGGCCCCGGAAACGCCTATAATTTCAAGTCGGCGCGCTTGCCCTGGGCCAGCAGCCGGCTTGAGGAGAATTATTTGCATCATGCAGCATCAGCCCGCGTCGTCGCGGCAGTGGGATGGGCGATCCTGGCGACGGGCCTGACGCCCGCCGGGGCCGAAACGAGCTTCCATGCGCGTGTCGGCGCCAAGTTCTGGGCCACGCCGCACGGCCAGGTCGCCCGCGTGACGGTCAACGATCAGCCGCTGGCGACCCTGCGGATCGCTTCGGGGGGTCTGACGCCCGCCCAGCGCGCCCTCACGATCAAGGACCGTCTGACAGGGCTGGTGGAGGCGGGTCTGACGCCCGCTCAGGTCGCGCTGGTCCCCTTGGGCCGCGAGGGCTGGGAGATTCGGGGACAGGGCGCGCGCATCATCCTCGTCAGCCCGCGCGACGGGGCCGCGCAGCGGCAGACGGCCCGGCACCTGGCCCAGCAGTGGGCGAAGACGCTGAAGCTGCGGCTGGCCGAGCCGCCGCTGACGCTGGCCGTAAAGGATGTCCTGCTCCCTTATGGCACGACCCGCACGGTCGCGGTCGGCGGGGCGGCCCGTGCCGAGGACATCTCCCTTTCGGGCGGCGACGGCAAGGTCAGCCAGGCTTCCTACGACCCCCTGCGGCGCCGGATCACCCTGCGCGGGGTGGGGCCGGGGCAGACGCAGGTTCAGGTCCAGGCGTATGGGACGACGCTGCCGCTGTCGGTTTCGGTCCGCAAGTTCGCCGCCCTGGTCCAGCCGCGCGTGACGGTCCGGGTCACCGGGAGGCCCTTCGCGCCCGCCGCCCTGGTGCAGACGGCCCTCTATCTGGGGCTGCAGCAGGCGCTCGCCGCCGCCGACGGCGC
>CAXTWM010000383.1:0-4503 GCA_964247915.1 uncultured Armatimonadales bacterium
CCCCTGCGCGCCCTCCTGCTGGGCGCGGCCCAACTCGCCTACCGCGCCCGCCGAGCCGGCCCCGCCTTCGCCGCCCTCAGCGTCATCTACAACCTCCGCTACCTGGAAGGCGCCCAATCGGAGATCGGCGCGAGGGGCGAGATGCGCCGCCTGGTCCTGAAACGGTCGTCATAGTGGTCAATTTTCCTGTACTGGTAGACTTTTCCACTTTCCGTCAATCATCTCGTATCCATTGTCTTTCGCAACTGTTTCCGAAATCTCGCCCGTGCCAAAGTACGGTTTACCAATCACATCATACCAATCCTGACGCAACTGCGATAGGTTTGGTTGTGGCTGACCGGATAGCTCCCTCAGGATGTCGTTCACGTCCCACTTTAACAGAAATGTCTGCCGAGCAAAGTAGATGGCAACTTCCTTTATTCGGTACTCATCATGCCAATCAAGCAAAACGTAGCCGAGAAGTTGATAAATCCAATCCGTCTCTTTCAACGGATTGATAGTGGTCTTGATGTCAACAAGGCACCCATCTATGATGAGGTCGGCATCAGCCCCGCCAATAAAGCCGCTTCCATCGAAGGTCGGATTAAGAACCGTTGGGCATGACAGCATCTCGCTGAACTTGTCGTGAAATTGCCAGGAGAGAAAACTAAGGTCACTGATCCAGTGTGTTTCCGCGACAGAAAGCAACTCATCGAGTGTGACTTTCGGGGCCGGATTTAGCAACACGGAACTAGGATCGTAACCGGCGCGAAAGAAGAAGTCTAACGCAGCCATGACCACGCAGTACCGCAGCAATGCTTCCTCATTACTTTTATCAAGACGATTTTGCTGAGGCTGCATTTGCTCCAAGAGTTGCTTCAGTGAGGAAAAGGACTCCGACATCAACTCAGACGATAGGAAACCGCTGTCCCCCTTGGATACTCCTTTCCGAGTAGTGCTACAGGCTATAGCAGCGCCTTGGAAGCAAACTAATTTTTCAATTTGTCCTCTCTTGCCTACTTGCGGGAAATAGAAGCGTAAGCGGTAGTCGAGCGCCGTTCCGATAAGCCCCCAGGGTACTGGTTGTTCCGGTCTATGAGTTTCATGCGCTGAACCCATCTGACCGCGACATAAGGCCATTAACCTTTGTGTCATTGGGAAGTGCTCTCGCATGAATAGGCTAGCTGGACTCTGCGGGTTTTTCAATTCACGGGTTAGGGACATATCGCCTCTTCTTTCTACAGCAATTCATCGAATACCTCTTTTCCTGAAGCGGTCCGCGATTGTGTATCCGCACCTGGCACAAACCCCGAACCTGTGATATACTGTAACGAGGATGACTGAGAGATTGTCACAAAAAGAAAACACACTTACCCTTGCGCTGCGGCAGGACCAGGAAGCGCTCTCGCCCGAGTACGTTGCCGCCCACGCGGACATGCCCGCGACGCCGCCCTCGGGGGGCGACTTCCACAGCGCCTTCGCGCTGGGTGACGGGACGGGCGATGTCGCCGTTGTCATCGGCGATGTGGCGGGGCACGGGCCGGAGCAGGCGCTCCAGGCCGAGCACATGCGCGAGCTGATCTCCGACTGCATCACGGTGGGCCTGACGCCCGCCCAGACCCTGTCCGCCGTCAACGCCATGATCGAGCCGGACCCCCACTTCGAGGGCTTCGGCACGGTCTTCGTCGGCACGCTCGAAGCGGGGACCGGACGGCTGACCTATGCCAGCGGCGGCCACGAGCCGGCCCTGATCGCGCAGGCGGGGCCGCAGGCCCCGGAGTCCATCGCGGAACTGGTCGGGACCGGGCCGCCCGTCGGGGCGTTCCCGCCCGGCATGGCCCGCTACGAGCAGCACGAGGCGACCCTGTTGCCCGGCGCGACCCTGCTCCTTTACACGGATGGCGTTTCCGATGCCCGTCCGCCCCAGTCGCGGCTGGAGTGGCTGGGCCTGGACCGCCTCAAGGCCCTATTCGCCCGCGTCGCCCCCCTCGCCCCGCGCCGGCTGGTCGCCGCCCTCCTGCGCCGCGTTTCGGACTTCTGCCGGGGCCAGTTCCACGACGACATCGCCGTGCTGGCGCTCCGCCGCCGCCTCCCGCGTCCCGCCCGCAAAAGGGGCTGAGACCTGGGGCTGAAGCCCCAGGCTACTCGGACGGGCCGCCCCTTCGGAGCTTCGGAGAACGCATCGGCGGCTTTCTCTTTAGCCCCGAAGGGGCGGCCCACCGGCGGAGCCGAGAGTAGACCGGCCTTTTAAGGCTGGACGGAAGCAGGAAGATCCATCTCCGCCGGCGAATAAAGATGACAGAAATACTTTCTGTCGTCTGAGGCTTTCCGTGATCTTCCCGAACCCCTTCCGCGATGATGCGCCGAAGCACCGTCCGGCCTTTTTTCTGCCTTTGCTGGCGCTCCTGCTCTGTCTCAGGGCCGCCCAGGCCGCGCCGAACCCCGTCGTCGTCGGCTCGGCCCGCTTCACGGTCGTCACCCCAAACTGCATCCGGCTGGAGTACGCGCCCCAGGGCGCGTTCGTGGACGCCCCCTCGCTCTTCGCCGCCGACCGTGCCGCTCGGTTCAACGGGTTCCGGCTGGCTCAGGCCGAGAAGTCAACGACGATTGACACCGGGGCGATCCGGCTGACCTACACGCCCGACGGCCTCTCGTTTTCCGGCTCGAACCTGCGGGCGGAGATCAGAAAGGGCGCGCAGACCGTTGTTTGGGCGCCGGGCGCCTCCAACCCCGGCAACCTGGGCGGCACGTCGCGGACGCTGGACGGGGCGGCGGGGCCGTTCGATCTGGGCCAGGGCGTCCTGTCGCGCGACGGCTGGTATCTGCTGGACGACTCGCGCACGCCACTTCTGACAAGCGATTGGGTGCAGTCGCGGCCCCGGACGGCGGGGACGGACTGGTACTTGTTCGGCTACGGCGACGATTACCGGGCCGCCCTGAAGTCCTTAACGGCGGTCGGCGGCCCGGTCCCGCTGCCCCGCAGATACGCGCTCGGAGCATGGTATTCGCGCTACTGGCCCTTCTCCTCGGACGACTACCGCCAGATCGTCCGCGAATACGGGCAGCACGACTTCCCGCTGGACAACATGGTGCTGGACATGGACTGGCACCGGGACGGCTGGACGGGCTGGTCGTGGAACCGCAAGCTGCTCCCCGACGCCGAGGCGCTGCTGCCGTGGCTCCACTCGCAGGGCCTGCACGTCACTCTGAACCTGCACCCCGCCGACGGCGTCGCGCCGCACGAGGACCGTTACGCCGCCTTCATGCAGGCGATGGGCGCGGACCCGGCGACCAAGCAGACGCTCCCTTTTGACGCCGGCTCCAAGGCGTACATGGACGCGCTGTTTTCTACGGTCTTCGCGCCGCTGGAAAAGAACGGCGTGGACTTCTGGTGGCTGGACTGGCAGCAATACCCTAATACGCGCTCCGTTCCCGATCTGACCAACCTGTTCTGGCTGAACACGCTGCTGTACGACCGCACGGCGCAAGGTGGGCAGCGCGGGATGTCGTTTTCGCGCTGGGCGGGGTGGGGCGATCACCGGCACCCGATCCACTTTTCCGGCGACGCCAACACGGGCTTCCCGATGCTGGCGTTTGAAGTGCCGTTCACGTCCACGGCGGGCAACGTCGGCTGCTTCTTCTGGTCCCATGACATCGGCGGGCACATGGGCGGGCGCAACGAAGAATCCTACGCCCGCTGGGTGCAGTTCGGCGCGACCTCGCCCGTCCTGCGCTCGCACTCGACGCGGGACGCCCAGACGGACCGCCGCCCCTGGAACTACCCCCCCTGGGCCGAGGACTCGATGCGTGTCTCGTTCCACCTGCGCTCCGAACTGTTCCCCTATATTTACACCAGCGCCGCCCAGTCCGCGCGTGAAACCGTCCCGCTCGACCGGCCTCTGTACCTGGATTATGGGCGCGAGGAGAACGCCTACCATAACGCCCAGGAGTACCTGCTGGGCGACAATGTGTTGGTGGCCCCCATCGTCACGGCGGGGGTGGGGCCGGGCCGGGTCGCCTCGCAGACGGTCTGGTTCCCCGCCGGGACGTGGTACAACCAGTTCACCGGCGAGCGCTACGCGGGCGGCACGGACGCCCTGGTGGCCGCCGACTTGGACGAGTTCCCGCTGTACGTCCGTGGCGGCGTCCCCCTCCCGATGCAGCCGTACACGCCGCGCATGGGGACAGCCCCCCTGACCACCTTGCGCGTCCGCTGCTACCCCGGCGCGGACGGCCAAACAGGCCGATCTACCCTGTACGAAGACGACGGCGTCTCGACCGCCTACGAGCGCGGGTTGTCGGCGACGACGCCGCTCTCCTACACGCGCCGGGGCGGCGTCGTGTCCGTCACCGTCGGCGCGACGCGCGGCCATTATGCCGGACAGCCCGCCCGGCGGGCCGTCGTGATCGAACTGCCGGACACGGTGCGGGCGACAGCGGCGACGCTGAACGGCAAGCCGCTCGCCGTAGCCTATAACGCCGCCGCCTACACCAACCGCATCACCCACCCCCCCCCCCCCCAGG
>CAXTWM010000384.1:0-4494 GCA_964247915.1 uncultured Armatimonadales bacterium
GCCGTAGTCCAGGACGAACCCGTCCCAGCCGGGCTTTATCTGCCGGAGCGCGCCGGCGAACCCGTCTTTGGACTGTGCCTCCCACACGCTCATCTCGCAAATGTCCGTCCGGCACTGCGTATGGGCCAGCGCCGCGTAGTTCCTGTCCCCCCCGTCGCCGCCGTCGGCCTTGTCCTCGGGCAGCTCGGGCAGCGGGCGGCGCGGGTCGTCCCACAGGCCGTACCAGCCCCCCCGCCAGACGGGGCGGCGCTGCTTGACCAGGAACGGCATCCGGCGGCCCGATGCCCCCTGCGCCGCCGCCAGCAGGCCGCGCAGGAAGCCCGCGTCCGCGCCCGAGCGCAGGGCGTCCCAGTCCGACCGGGCCGTCCCCACCGCCCCGTCGTCGTCGAAGCCGGGCAGGGACATGTCCACGGTGACGTCTGCGGCGGTCGAGTCCGAGATCAGGTCCACGGGGTCTATGTGGTCCCGGCGCAGCAGTGCCAGGCGCAGCGGCGTCGTGTAGCCCAGGTCGTCCTCCCCTTCGTCGGCGTGGGAGCCGGCGGGCCGCTCGTAGCCGGGCGTCACCGTCTCGCGCAGGACTAATGCCCCGACGCCCTCCGTCGCCGCCAGACGACGCACCAGGGCGGTCAGGGTGCCCAAGACCGCGTCCGAGTACGGGAAGACGGACAGGCCGGTCGGCGCGGGCTGCTTGTCCGCCTCTTCGGGCGTCATGCCCTGCTCGACGATGCCCTGGTAGCGCTGCTGCCAGGCCGCCTCCTGCGCGGACGTCTCGCCGCCCGCGGTCAGGTCGGCCGCCCCGGCGGGCGCGTCCTTGCCCCAACGGAGCAGGTCCAGGGTGGGGAAGACGACGATGCCGGTCCCCTTCGTCCGGGCCAGGGCTTCCGTCAGGATGTCCGGCCCGCCGCCTTTGGGCGCGTCCAGGTGCGAGTGGCCCACCGAGAACACGTCCAGCCAGAGCTGGTTCAGCCCGACGGTCTTCATGGAGGCGAGGACGGCGTCCACCTCCTGGGCGGTGCGCGGGGCGGCGACGACGGCCCGGCGCGGCTGGCGCGCGAGCAGCGCGGACAGCGGGGGCAGCGCGGGCCGGCGCGGGGCGACGGGCGCGGGGTCCGTCTGGGGCGCGGCCTCCTGGTCCTGCATCTGTTTCTGTAGGAGCGCCTCGCGGAGCTTGTTGGACGGCTCGAACAGGTCCACGATGCCGAGATCCATGGACACCGGCCCCGGCACGGCGGGGGACAGCAGCAGGAAGACGGGTTGGGACGACAGGCGGAAGTCCCCGTCCAGCGTCGCACGGCCGGTGTTGTCGTCCGAAAGGGGAGGACTGGCGTCATACGAGTCGTTCCACTGCTGGACCTGCAAGCGGGCCAGTGCCTGCTGCTCGGGCGTGAGCTTCGCCAGCGGCACGGTCAGCAAAGCGCCCCCGCCGGGTATCCGCACCGATCCGTCCTGACGCATGAGTGCCTTCTGCGCGTCGCTGAATCCCAGGCCTTCGTCCAGCGAGGGCAGCCCGTCCACGCCGCCGCGCCCCGTCACCAGCCGGTCCCCGGCCGCCGCCATCAGGGCGGCGCGCGCCATCGCCGCTTCCTGGGCGAACCGGGTGAGGATCTGGCGGCGCGGGGCGAGGCCAATCAGGTCGTCGGTCAGGACGTAGGCCGGGCCGACCCGGCGGTACGTCCCGCAGACGCAGAAGGCCACCCCCCGCAGCAGGTCGCGCGCGCGGGCCGTCGGCGGGCCGACCAGGATGACGCTACGCTTCTCGTAGCGGCGGTCGGCGTAGATCTCGATCTTCAGCGCCGTGCCGATACGCAATAGCAGGTCGCCCACCGTCTTGACCCCGCCTAGTGGGATGGTCGCGGTCAGCGCGGCCCGGTCGAGATCGAGGTCGGAGGGCTTGGCGGCGTTCGTCACGGTCTGGCGGACGACGGCCCCGTACAGGCGGTCCTTCGCGGCCGGGCCTTCGCTCCCATAGGCCGCATACTGCGGCTTTCCGGTGGGCGAAGAATCCCTGGAACTCACCGTCGTGTTCGGCTTCCCCTCGACCGGCAGGTCGATCTGGACCTGCCGGCCCAGCCGCAGACGGGCCGCCTGGAGGTCGCGGGCGGTCAGCGTGATGTCGCCGCTGCCGGGTTCCCCGGCCTCGCCCGGCCCGCGCAGGAGGCGGGCGGTGATGTCCCCGGACGGCAGGAAGGCGGCGAGCAGTGCGCGCTGGGTGTCGCTCGTCAGGTCCGGGACCCCCAGGCCCGCCGCCCCGGTCAGCGCCTTCCACTGGCCGTCGCTCAGGCTCGCCAGCAGCAGCTTGAGGGCGTCATCCGGCGGCATTCCGTCGTAGGCGGCGGGCGTGCCGGGCTGCGTGTTGAGCAGGGTCATCTCCGGCGGGGCCAGCGCGGTCAGCCCGCCGAAGTCCTGGAGGATGCGCCCATAGGCCTGCCCGATCCGGGAGGCCGAGTCGCCCTTCCGGGGCGGCACGGCCCCCTGGGGCAGCGTCACACGCTCCGCGCCCACGGTCAGGAACATCTCGTCTTTGGTCGGCGGGACGCCCACCAGCGCCTGCGCCAGCGTCTGACGCTGTGCCGCCTCCTGCACCGCCGCCTGGAACGGCGTCAGGGGCGCGTCGGCACTCCCCCGCGTGCCGGGGAAGAGGGGCAGGAGAATGACCAGCCCGGCGGAACACAGCCGGCAGAGGAGTCTGCGCCGAGAGAGTTTGTCGTCTATGGTTTTCATAGTCTTTCCTGCCGTGGCGCCTTACCGCACCGGCGTCAGCGTCAGCGACTTCAGGTTCATCGGCTGCCAGCCCTGGGCGACCGGATGGACGGAGATCGAGGCCGGGCCAGCCGCGCTGATCGTCAGCGGCCCCAGCGTCACCGCCTGGAACCTGATGTAGTCGCCCGTGTTCGGGGCCTGGCCCTGGACTGTCTGCGTCTTGATCCTTCGCCCGTTGGCGGTAACCGTGAACGACCCCGCGCCTTGGGCGGCGATGAGGGCCGTGACGGTGAACGTGCCCGGCTGGGTGATGAGGGCGGGCCACTCCGCCCAATCGGCGGCGTTCGTCCAGAAGCCCAGGTTGTCCTTGCCGCCGCCCGTCTCGTACTGGATGCCGCCGTGCGTCACGGCGTCGGCGGCGGGCAGCGTCAAGACTCCCTGGGCGTCCTGGCGCAGAAAGGCGGGCGGGGGCGCGGTGACGGCCGGCTTGCCGACGATCTTCAGGACGACCGTAGAGGAGATGGGGTCGGGCGCGGCGGCGGGCACCGAGAGCAGCACGCCGTCGGCGTCTTGGGCGGCGGGGACCGTGCGCCTGCCGTCCAAAAGGTACGCCGAGCGGACGGCGTTGGTCAGGCCCGGCACACGCAATTTGCCGTCTGCGGGCCAGGAGAAGACGTGGAGGTACAGAGTTGTGTTCGCGCCATCGCTCTTCTGGGTGCAGCGGCCCCAGGGCAGGCGCTTGAACGGGGAGGGCGACGTGGCGTAAATGGCCTCGCCGTTGGTCTTCATCCACTTGCCGACGACCTGCAACCGTTCTACTTCGGGGGCGGGGATGACGCCCTGGGCGGTGGGGCCGACGTTCAGGAGGTAGTTGCCGCCCTTGGAGGCGATGTCCACCAGGTTATGCAGCAGCGTGTCCACGCTCTTGAAATGGGTGTCATCAGTTTTGTACCCCCAGGTGTCGTTGATCGTCATGCAGGTCTCCCAGTCGCGCCCGCCGGGGTAGCCGGTCGCGGGGATGTTCTGCTCCGGCGTCTCGGTGTCGCCGGGGACGCCGCCGCCCAGCCGGTTGTTGGTGATCAGGCCGGGGTCTTGGGGGAACGAGGCGGTCAGCAGCCGCACCTCGTCGGGCGTGAACGGGCCGTTGATGTCCCACCACAGAACGGCGGGGCGGTAGCGGGTGATGAGTTCGTTCACCTGCGGCGCGGAGACGGTGCGGACGTAGGCATCGAAGTCGCCCTTCTGAGCCGGGTCCCAGGCGGGTCCCGCCGTGCCGCCGCCCGCGTGGTGCCAGTCCAGGTTCTGGGAGTAGTAGACGCCGAACTTGATCCGGGCCTTCTTGCAGGCCGCCGCCATCTCCCCGACCGGGTCGCGCTTGAAGGGGGTCTGGGCGTTGATGTTGAAGTCGTCCACCTTCGTGGGGAACATGGCGAAGCCCTCGTGGTGCTTGGCGGTCAGGACGATGTACTTCATGCCGGCGGCCTTGGCGTAGCCCACCCACTGGTCGGCGTTGAACTGCTCCGGGTCGAACTGCGGGGCATAGGCGGCGTAGTCGGCGACGGGGATGTGGGCCGAGTGCATGATCCACTCGCCCAGCCCGCCGACCGACTTGCCCGCGTAGCGCCCGGCGGGGACGGCGTACAGCCCCCAGTGGATAAACATGCCGAAGCGGGCCTCCCGCCACCACCTCATCCGCGCGTCCCGCTGCGCCTTGGTCTCCGTCGCGTGGGGGTCCACGGAGGTAGGCGCTTGAGCGGGAGGAGTTTGGGCGGGCGTCGGGCTGGACAGAGTGAC
>CAXTWM010000385.1:0-4478 GCA_964247915.1 uncultured Armatimonadales bacterium
TTGGTGAGGCGCGGCAGGGCGAAGAACTGGACGTACAGCCACCAGGCGGCGGCGAGGGCGAGGAGCAGCAGGCCCGCGCCCCAGAACTCGACGCCCGGCTGGGCGAAGACGCCGACGCCCATCGCGACGAACAGCAGGGCGGTCAGGCCGGGCAGCAGCAGGCCGCCCGCCATCCGAAAGGGGCGTTCCCGGTCAGGGTCTTTGAGGCGCAGCGCGAGGACGCAGGCGGCGGCGAAGGCGTAGATGAACGCCTCGGTCCCCGCCGCCAGGTTGACCAGCAGGACGAAGCGCTGAGTCCAGTAGACCAGGGCCGAGACCAGCAGGGCGATCAGGTAGACCACGAAGACGGCGCGGTCCGGGGTGCTGAACCGCCGGGAGACGTTCGCCAGGCTGGGCGGCAGCACCCGGTCCCGCGCCATGCCGTAAAGGAAGCGGCTGATGCCCATGAGGCCGGCGTTGAAGGTGGTCAGGGACATGCACAGGCTGGTCCCGATCATGCACCAGCGACCCACCGGGCCGAGCGCGTTCTGGGCAAAGACGACGTGCGGGATCGGCTGGCGCGTGCCCTCTGTATTCAGCAGCGCCCGCCCCGTGCCGGGCAGGCCCGCGAACATCGCCGTCGTGATCAGCGCGTAGGCCAGCACCAGCAGGCCGACGGCGACGAACATGCCGACGGGGATGGACCGCGCCGACCGAACCTCGTCGGCCAGCGGCGTCACCCATTCAAACCCGACAAACAAGAAGATGGCGACCCCGACCGCCTGGAAGACCGGCCCCGCGCCGCCCGTGTGCAGGGGCTGTGGGATGGTGAACTGGGCGCGGGCCAGGGCGAGGACGCTCATCGTCGCGATGGAAGCGACGACCGAGAACGTGACGACGCTTTGGAACGTCCCGGCGATCTTCAGGCCGGCCCAGTTGAAGGCGGTCGCCAGCGTCAGCATCCCGAAGATCCACCAGGGCGGCTTGACGGCGGGCAGGGCCGCGCTCAGGACGTGCGACAGCACATAAGCTTCCGTGCCCACCACCAGAGTCACGCCCGACATATAGGTCAGCGCGACCACGAGGGACAGCTTCTCCCCGAACGCCCGGTGGATGTAGAGCCGGATGCCGTTGACGCTCGGCCACATGCCGTTGAGTTCGGAGAAGGCCGCCGCCGCCAGCGCGCAGAGCAAGCCGGCCAGGAGGATGGCGATCCAGGCGGCGTCCCCGGCCAGGTAGCAGGCCACCTGGACGACGACGAGGAAGGTGGAGGAGGCGAAGGTCAGCCCCGCGCTGGTCGAGATGACGGTCGCCAGGCCGATGCTCCGCTTGAGCTGCGGCCCGTTCAATGCCATGGGGTGAGGCTCATAAGGTAGGCTCCCGACTGGACCCCGCCCTGAACGGCGGGGCTTTAGTAGAGCAAATCCCCGCCTTCGCGGGCATAAGAGTTACGGGCCTGGGGGTTCTTTCCTCGCCCGCGAAGGCGGGGGGTTGCTCTACTAAAGCCCAGGGGTTCAGCCCTAGGGGGCAACGGATCAATCCCACAGCATCGCGGTCACGAAGTCAAGCCGGACGATGTCTCCCTCCGGCCCCTGGATACGCAGCGTCCCCTCGTTGTACGGGTCGTTAGGCGAGACCTCTCCGTAGAAGACCTGAGCTAAGATTTCCGCCGTGGATTGCAGGGCGAGGTCGGCGGACGCGGGTGCCCCGGCTGCCGTCGTCATCACCCCGTCCCGCGTCACCAGGGTGGCGTCGGCCCCGATGTCCGTCGCCCGGATGTGCATGGTCCGGTTCCAGTCTTTGATCATCCCCATCAGGCTCGCGTTGGCGTTGCAGCTCCGGGCGAACGACTCCAGGCTGTCTTGAAACTCTTCGGCGGGTGTCATCGTGCTCCTGTCTCCTTATCGTCCAAGCCCCCCGCCCCCAATAATGGGGTAGTCAGAGGGGAAGCCAAATGGTTGTCTTGTCCCCCCAGAATTGGGGGTTAGGGGGTCATGTGGACCGCGCCGCGCCAGCCCAGGCGCTCGATCCAGACCTCATAGTCCTGCGGCGTGACCTCGGAGGGCGGCTTCTCCATCAGGGCGACCAGGGCGGCCTCCATCAGATTGGTGCCGCCCGAAAGGCCGTCCATCTCCGGCGTCGTGGTCGCGACCCACCGGACGCCCGCCTCGCGGAAGCGCGCCATGCTGCGGGGGCGGGTGGTGTTGGTGACGATGCCTTTGCCCGCCGCCCGGTGGGGCAGGTGGCGCCCGATCAGGTGCCCGTCGCCGGCAATAACATCCGCCGCCTCGTAGTACTTGGCGTAGCGCGGGTCCGCCCGCGAGTCGTCCTGTGCGTCCCCGGTCGGGTAGAGCAGGTGGAACGGGGTCGTGAGCAGGCGCGAGCGGTACTTCAAAGCAAGCTGCTCAATCTCCGCCAGCGTGGAAAGCGGGAAGTCCAATCCGATGTTGAAGATCAGGTCCCCGAAGACGCACGGGCAGCCCAGCGCGACAAACGCCTCGGCCATGCCGAAGCGGTCCAGGGCGCTGACCATCAGCACCCGCGACTCGGGCGTCACCAGCCCGCGCGCCGCCAGCTCGCGCACGACGCGGCGCTCCAGCGTGTCTTTCAGCCCGCTGCCGTCCACGACCGGCGTTCGCGTCGCCGCCTCGGCCAGCCGCAGGCCGTCGCCGATCACGAACTGCTGGCCGTTGACGTAGAGGTAGACGTCAATGCCGCCCAGTCCCAGCGCGTCCACCTGTCCATCCAGTTCCTGAATGCGCGCGCGGGCGCGGGCGATGTCGCCGCCGGTCCCCTCGCGCGAGAGCCGCATCGGCTGACCGGCCAGCGTGACTTCGCGGACGAAATCGCCCGCCGCCGACCCCAGGCTGACGCTCACCACCTGCTTCATCGCCGGGTCATCCTTTGCCGCTCGTGTGTTTTCATCTTGTGTTTTTTATCAAACCGCCGTCATCATACCCCCACCGGCCCCGAAATTCCTGCCGCATGGGGTATTTTAAAGGGGACACTCGCTGTCACGGCCCACTAGAACGGTATCACCCATCCATGCTCCCCCGCTTCTTCTCGTACTACCGGCCCCACCGGGGGCTGTTCCTGCTCGACTTCTGCTGCGCGGTGCTGTCCGGGCTGCTGGAACTGGTCTTCCCGCGCGCCGTCACGACCTTCACGGACCGGCTGCTGCCTTCCCACAACTGGGCGCTGATCCTGGGGGCGACGGCGATCCTGCTCTCCATCTACGTCCTGAACATGGGGCTGCAATACGTCGTGAACTATTGGGGGCACGTCCTGGGCATCTCCATCGAGACCGAGATGCGGCGCAAGATCTTCGACCACTTGCAGAAGCTCTCGTTCCGGTTCTACGACAACCAGAAGACGGGCCGGCTGGTGGCTCGCGTCACCAAAGACCTGGAAGAAGTCGGCGAGGTGGCCCACCACGGGCCGGAAGACGCCTTCATCGCCGTGATGACCTTCTTCGGCGCGTTCTTCGTCATGTTCTCGCTGAACGCCAAGATCGCGCTGATCACCGGCCTGGTCGTCCCGCCCATGATGTGGATCTCCACCCGCTACGGGCGGGCGATGACGCAGACCATGCGGACCCTGTTCAGCCAGGTGGGGGACTTCAACGCCCGGATCGAGGAGAACGTCGGCGGCATCCGCGTCGTCCAGGCGTTCGTCAACGAGGACCACGAGCGGAGCCTTTTTGCTCGGGACAACGCCCGGTATCGGCAGACCAAGCTGAACGCCTACCTGCTCATGTCCAAGAGCAGTTCCTTGAGCTACATGAACATGCGGATCATCCAGCTCTTCGTGATGATCGCGTGCGCCTATTCCGTCCTGCACCACGAGCTGACCGTGGGCGGCTTCATGGGCTTCCTGCTGCTGGTCAACGTCTTCTTCCGGCCCGTCGAGAAGATCAACGCCGTGCTGGAAACCTACCCCAAGGGCATCGCCGGCTTCAAGCGGTACACCGAGCTGCTGGACACGGAACCCGACATCGCCGACGCGCCCGGCGCCGTAGACGTGGGGCACCTGAACGGCGCGATCCGGTTTGACCACGCGACGTTCGGCTACAACGAGCACAAGACGGTGCTGCGCGACATCAACCTCTCGATCCGACCCGGCGAGATGGTCGCCTTCGTCGGCCCCAGCGGCGCGGGCAAAACGACGCTGTGTTCCCTGCTGCCGCGCTTCTACGACCTGGACGCGGGGCGCATCACGGTGGACGGCGTGGACATCCGGCAGATGACATTGGCCTCGCTGCGCCGCAACATCGGCATCGTGCAGCAGGACGTGTTCCTGTTCGCGGGCACCATCCGCGAGAACATCGCCTACGGGCGCCTGGACGCCGCGGATGAGGAAATCTGGGAGGCCGCCCGGCGGGCGCGTCTGGAGGAGATGATTCAAGGCCTCCCCGACGGCCTGGACACCCTGACCGGCGAGCGCGGCGTGAAGCTGTCCGGCGGCCAGAAGCAGCGCATGGCGATCGCGCGCATGTTCCT
>CAXTWM010000386.1:0-4477 GCA_964247915.1 uncultured Armatimonadales bacterium
CTAGTTGAGAGAAAAGACCGAGATCAAGCTGTTCGCGGGGACCGGCAACCCGAAGCTCTGCCAGGAAATCGCCGACTGGCTCAAAATGCCGCTGGGCAACGTCCGCATTGACCGGTTCTCCGACGGCGAGACCTATGTGCAGTACAAGGAGAGCGTGCGCGGGGCGGACGCCTTCATCATCCAGCCGACCTGTCCGCCCGTGGACACCAACCTGGTCGAGCTGCTGATTCTCATTGACGCCATGCGGCGGTCCAGCGCGGACCGGATCACCGCCGTGCTGCCGTACTTCGGCTACGCCCGGCAGGAGAAAAAGGACCGGCCGCGCGAGGCGATCACGGCCAAGCTCATCGCCGACGTCCTGACCGCCGCGGGCGCGGACCGGGTCATCACGATGGACCTGCACGCCGACGCTATCCAGGGCTTCTTCAACATCCCGCTGGATCATTTGACGGCGCGCGGGATGTTCGCCGATTACTTCCAGGCGAAGGCGCTGGAGAATGTTGTGATCGTCTCGCCCGACGAGGGCCGGGTCAAGCAGGCCCGCAAGCTGGTCCGCCAGCTCAACGCCCCGCTGGCCGTCGGCTACAAGCACCACGAGGCGCACGGGCACACCGAGATCACGGACCTGGCCGGCGACGTGCGGGGCAAGACGCCGATCATCCTGGAGGACATGATCACCACCGGCGGCTCGATTATCGAGTGCGTCCGCACCCTGGTGGAGCACGGGTGCAAGCCTGAGATTCACATCTGCGCCACGCACGGGGTCCTGACGAACGACGCCGTGGACCGCCTGAACGACCACCCCGCCATCGCCGAGGTCGTCATCACCGACAGCATCCCGCTCGCGCCCGAAAAGCAGCGCCCCAAGATCACCCAGCTCCCGGTCGCCGCCATGTTCGGCGAGGCCATCCACCGCGTCAACCAGGACATGAGCGTGTCCAGCCTGTTCGATTAAAATCTCTTCGACTGAGGTTCAACATGGCGGAAGTCACCGAAGCCGCCCGTGCGCGGGTGGCGAGACTGGTCGAAAACTGGGACTGGCCCGACCCGGCCATCCTGGGAGACATCCTCGCGCTCGGCGACGAGGCCGTGCCCGCGCTGGACGAACTGCTGACGCCGGAGCGGGTGGCGGCGACGGTCGAGGAGGCGCGGGCGGACGCGCTCGTCTACTACGCCATCAAGATTTTAGGCGCGCTGGGGGACGCAGCGGCCCTCCCGATCCTGATCCGGCTGCTCCACCAAGCCGACGACGAGGCGCTTGAGTCCATAAATGACGCCCTGCGTGTGATGGGGTCGGCGGCGATCCCCTCATTGGTGGAGGCAGGGAACGACGAAACGATGACTCCGTTCGCACGCAACATGGCGCTCGGGGCCGTCCACGACATCGCGGGCGATCACCCGGAAGCGCGGGAACAGGCGCTGGGTGGTCTCCGCCCGATCCTGGCCCGCTATGTGGAACAGGTGGAACAGGCGGAGCCGCTGACCGACGCTCAGGCGCGGGTGGCCTCCTGGCTGATTGCCGACCTGTCCGACCTGGCCGATCCCGCCGCACGCCCGCTCATCGAGGCCGCGTTCGCCCAAGGCTGGGTGGATACGTTTATCGTCCGCCCCGCCCATGTGGAGCAGTCTTACGAGGATGGCCCCGCGCCGCCCGAAAACCCGATCCGGCCCTACCTGGAGCAGTACCGGGAGGATCTCCGGAAACATCAAGAGGAAGAGGAAAAGAAGGCGCGGCGTTCGCTCCTGGACCCGCCGACGCCCCCGCAGCTGGTCGTCCTCGGCGTTAAGCTGGGCCGCAACGACCCGTGCTGGTGCGGCAGCGGCCAGAAGTACAAGAAATGCCATCTGGCGCAGGATGAGAAGGAGAAGGTACGTCTATGACCACCATAACTTTGGAATTGACGGACGAGCAGGCACGACAATTGGCTGAGGAAGCCGCGCGCCTGAACATGACGCCGGAGCAGCTAGCCACGCAGAGCGTCGAGGAGCGTCTGGCGGGCCGCAAGCGGTACATGACTCAGGCCATCAAGCGTATCATCAAGGAGAACGAAGAACTCTACAGGCGGCTGGCATGAACGAGCCGTTGGAAACGGAATTCCTCACACTGGACGACGTGCTGGAACTGCACGAAGAGATGATTGCTGTAATCGGTGGCGCTCATGGGGTGAAAGACTCGAATCTGCTCGACTCCGCGCTGGCCCAGCCGCAGATGACGTTCGGCGGCGAAGATTTTTACCCGACCGTCGCCGAGAAAGCCGCCGCGCTCGCTTTCTCCCTGATCCAGAATCACCCGTTCAATGACGGCAACAAGCGCACGGGCCACGCCGCAATGTTGCTGTTCCTGGATGTCAACGGCTGGGGCTTTGTTGACGACCTTGACGAACAGGAGCGGGTCATCTTCGCAGTCGCGGGCAGCACGATAGGGCGCGAGGAGTTCACGGACTGGGTCAAGGCGCATGTCGTGCCGCGAGGGGCACCGTCGTGAGCAGTGGCTGTGTCCTCTGCGGTCTGGTGGAAGACTGCATCCCCCGCTGGGTCATTCACGAGACGCCGCGTGTGATCTGCTTTCTGCCGCTGGAACTGAACGCTTACGGACACACGATTATTGCGCCGAAACTGCACTTCGCGGACTTGTATGATATTCCCATGTCGCTGCTGCAAGAATTGACCGAAGCCGCCAAGAATCTGTCTGTGCATTACCAGACAGTCCTTGGCGCGACGGCAGTGAACCTGCTCCACGCCAGCGGCGTGGATGCCGGGCAGTCGGTCGGGCATTTCCACCTGCACCTGCTGCCCCGGCTTGCAGGCGACGGCCTGGACGCTTGGCCTAATTTGCCTGTCGCGCCAGCTGATAAGGACATCCTATTGGCCCGCCTGCGCCTGGACCCAAGATGTGACACTGTGACAAACGTGTGACACAAGGAATTTGAAATGCCCCTGTATGATTTCCACACCCACTCGTTCTTTTCCGACGGCGCGCTGCTGCCGATGGAGCTGATCCGGCGGGCGCACGTCAACGGCTACTCGGCGATGGCAATCACGGACCACGCTTCCGCCTCGAACATTGAAGAGTTGGTCGAGAAGGTGACGCGCGACTGTGACCTGGCCTGGGAGCAGTGGGGGTTCCGCGTCCTGCCGGGCGTCGAGCTGACCCACTGCCCGCCGCACGCCATCGCGGCCCTAGCCGCGCGGGCGAAGGCGGTGGGGGCGAAGGTCGTGGTCATCCACGGGGAGACACTGGTGGAGCCGGTGCCGCCGGGGACCAACCGGGCCAGCGTCGAATGCCCCGACGTGGACGTGCTGGGGCATCCGGGCCTGCTCACCGAGGAGGAAGCCGCGCTGGCCGCCCGGAACGATGTGTTCCTTGAAATCACCTCGCGCCGGGGGCACTGCCTGGGCAACGGCAACACCGTCGTCCTGGGCCGGGCGGCGGGGGCGAGGCTTCTGGTCAACTCGGACACGCACTCGCCGGGTGATTTGCACACCGAAGCCTTCGCCCGCACCGTCGCCCTAGGCGCGGGACTGACGCCGGAGGAAGCCGACGCCGCCCTGTACGAGAACCCGAAAATGCTTTTAGCGCGGGCCGGGGTGTAACCTAGTGATGAATCCTGTCACCGCCGCCGACATCCATAACGCTTTGCGCTCCCTGGGCCTGCGGGAGCATTGCCTTTGTGTTCACTCCTCGCTGCGCTCGTTCGGCTGGGTTGAGGGCGGAGCGCAGACCGTGGTGGACGCTGTCTTGGCGGAGGGATGTACCCTGCTTGTTCCGACCTTCACGGAGTTTCAAGTCTCCCCGCCGCCCCACCTGCGCCCCGCCCGCAACGGGTGGAACTACTCCCGTGCGGTGACGGAGGAGAATACAAGCGTCATCTACTCCCGCGAGATGACGGAAGTGGCCGAGGAGGACATGGGGGCGGTCCCGGCCGCCGTTGCCCGGATGCCGCAACGGATTCGCGGCAATCATCCTCTTTGCTCCTTCGCGGCGGTCGGGCCTTTGGCGGAAGAGATGATCCAGGGACAGGCACCTCTGGACGTAAACGCCCCGCTCCGGGTCTTGGCCAAGATGGGCGGTTTTGTCGTACTCATGGGCGTCGGGCTGCAGGCGATGACCCTGCTCCACCTCGCGGAGCAGCGGGCCGGGCGCGTCCTGTTCCGGCGGTGGGCGAACGGCTCAGAGGGGCAGATCGTAGAGGTGGAGACTGGCGGTTGTTCTCATGGCTTCCATAACTTAGAGGGTTTACTTTCGCCGCTGATGCGGGAGGCACGAGTCGGGAACAGTCGCTGGCGGGTATTTCCTGCAACGGGCACATTGAAAGCCGCTTCGGAAGCCATCCGCCGCGACCCGGCAGTCACCCACTGCGGGGAGACGCCCTGCCGCTGTGATGATGCGGTCCAGGGCGGCCCAATATTAACAGAGCCAGGGCGGCAAGGTAGAAACCATGGCTGACGCACTTCTGCAAGTAGACGACCTCGAAAC
>CAXTWM010000387.1:0-4452 GCA_964247915.1 uncultured Armatimonadales bacterium
CGGCGGGCGGGGCGGGGACGGCGCGACCGGCCCGGTCACGCTCGTTGTCGGCGTGCTCATCGCCGCCTACCTGTTTTTTACCAACCCCGACCCCAAATCGCCCGAGTCCTACTGGTTCATCAATACCGGGCTGTGCCTCTGGCTGCCGCTGGTGACGATCCTGCTGTTTCTGCGGCAGGAGCCGAGTCAGTTCGGCCTGACGCGCGGCGACCGGCGGCTCGGTCTGAAATGGACCGGAATCTGCTGGGGCGTGATGGTGCTCCTATTGGCTGTCGCAGTGAGCCTCCCCGCCCTCCACTCTCAGTTCCAGGAACAGTACCTGTATGGCCGCCTCAGCCGCCCGCTGGAAGGCGTCGGGCAGCCGTTCAGCCGGGACTACCTCACCCCCGCGTTGAGCCGCGTCAACCTCAAGGCGCTGCTGTGCTACGAGCTGGCGATGGGCTTCTACATGTTCTGCTGGGAGTTCTTCTTCCGGGGGTTCCTGTTGTTCGGCCTGCAAAAGAGCCGGCTGGGCGCGTGGGGCGCGGTCATCATCCAGGCGCTGCTGTTCGCCCTGCTGCACTGGTCTTACGTCGCCGGCGCCTCCAAACCGCCTGTCGAGGTCCTCAGCGCCCTGCCGGGCGGCATCATCCTGGGCATACTGGCCCTCCGCACCCGCTCTTTCGTCTACGGCTTCCTCGCGCACTGGGCGATCTCGCTGACCCTGGACCTCATCCTGCTCGTCCCGTTTGTTTTCCGCCATTTTGGGTAAATACCTCAAAGCCTCACGCTTTTGCACATTTCCCAGGAGACGACCCATTCATGGAGACCATGCGGATAGAAACCAGCCTGCGGCATCTGGACGGCATCCCCGTTCTGGATGTGGTCGGCGAGATAGACATCTACACGACCCCACAGTTCAAAGAGGCGGTCAGCGCGGCCATTGACGAGAACAAGCCCGCCATCATCATCAACATGACGCAGGTGACGTACATGGACAGCAGCGGTTTCGGCACTCTGCTTTCAGCGACCAAGCGCCTGCGTCCCCTGGATGGTGCGCTGTACCTGACCGGCTGCAACGACTCCATCCAGCGGATGCTCCAGATTACCCGCCTGAACACGATCTTCGGCGTCTACGCGACCGAAGACGAAGCCCTTACAGCCGCCAAGTCCGCCCCGTCAGGAGCGACGGCGACGGCGGTTTAACCGAAGCGTCACAGCGGCGGCCGTGATGGCCGCCGCTCCCCCCAACGTCAAGCACAGCGCGTAAAGGCCCACCCGGAACGCATCCGGCTCGTAGCGCATCTCCAGCGGGTTGTTCATCAAGACAAGATGCTGCTGCTCCGGTGTAGGAGCAATGGTACGGAAGATGTCCGGCCCGTTTTCCATCGCAACTGCTCTGCCGTGATAGTAGACGTGCCAGCCGGGATACCATTGGTCCGCCACGATGATCTGGGCTGGTAAAAAGCCCTCCCTCATTATCCTAACCCGCGTAGGCGGTTCCGGCATGATGGTTTCTACCAGTTCCCCCTTCGCATCCCGCACACGCGGTAGCGCGTCCTTGTCCTCGTAAACGTAGGCCCCATCGCCCTGAAATACCGGAGCCGCCTCAGGTAGAGGCTCTCGTGTCACCACGAAACGCGCCCCTGCGTCCCGCGCCTCCGGTGAACCGATCCCATAGGTGAACACTATGTTCCCATTCTCCGGCGGGGCAGGGGAACCACGATCCATCCGAGTCGCGAATTGAAAATACTGGCCCGTCAGTAGCGAGTCGTAGCCCTGCATATCATTCAGCCCGTAGACCGTCGCCGTATTAGGCGGCAGCACGGCGGACGGCGGGTTGGCCGGATCGAAGCTCCAGCGGCGGTTGACCGGCATGACCCGGCCCTCCGCGCGGTGCAGACGCAAGAAGGCGATGAGGGGCGTCATGGGGTACACGTTCTGCGGCGCGGTCGTCCGGTTGAAGCCGTACCCCGCCGCCAGCAGGTCCGCGCCGACCAGGACGACCAGCGCGGTCCCCAGAGCCGGCGTCTTGATGCTGCCGCGCCGCCATAGCCACAGGGCCGCCGCCGCGCCCAGCAGGAGGCCCAGGGGAGGCCGCCATAGATCGCTTTCGGCGCTCAGGTTCGCCACCAGCGTCCCCGCCGGGGAGTTCCGGCTGATCCAGACGGCGGCAAACGCAAGCGCCAGCCCGAAGGCGAGGAGGAAAGCACCTGCGCCCTTCGCAAGTGCCCGCCACTCCCCACGCAGCACGGCCTGCGCGCCCACGGCGGCCAAGACGGACAGGCAGAAGGACCACAAAACCAGGATGCGTCCCGGCGAGCCGGTCTGCGCGAAGCCGGGCAGCCCGAAGAACGGCAGGGCGTTCAAGGGTGTCCCCAGGGCCAGCAGCAGGGATAGGGCGGCGGAAACGGCAAAGAAGCGCGTCGTCGCGCTCGCGCGCCACGTCGCCGCCAGCCCGGCCAGGGCCAGCAGCAAGCTCAGGACGCCGCCGTAGCAGGCGTTTTCCATGTACGCACCCGGCCCGCCGTTCAGACCGACACCCCAATAGGTCCCGCGCGTCGGGCTGCCGAAGAAGCCCGGCAGGAACAGAGTAATTAGGTTGACCGGCGGCACGGCCAGCCGGACGTACCCCTGATAGGCGGCCCAGGTCGGCGACCCGCCAGCGCGATGGGAATATCGGGCCAGCTCGAAGGCTGGCAGGAGTTGCGGGGCGGCCAGCCCGAACGCAAGGGCGAGCACGAGCGCGGCGCAGCCGGTCAGGGCGGGCCAGTGTGCCTTGACGCGCGGGAGGACGCGGAGGGCGGCGTAAGCCGTAATCAGGCCGAAGCAGTAGAGCGCGATCTGGAGGTGACCCGCCAGCAGCATCAGCCCCAGACACAGCCCCAGCGGCACGGCGCGCGTGGCCGAGGGACGGAGGGCCGCCCGATCCACAAAGACGAGTGCCAGCGGCAGCCAGGCTGAAACGCATAGAAACGTCGGCAGGGCGAGCCAGGCGACCTGCCAGTGGCAGAGCTGCCAGGCAACCGCGCCGAGCAGGGAGGCGACCCGGCTCAATCCCAGGGCGGGCGAGCGGAGAAAAAAGTACGCGAAGCCGCCCGTCAGGAACAGGTGCGTCTGGACGCTGACCCCGAAGGCTTGGGCGACGGGCAGCAGGCAGAACAGGAGATTGAGCGGGTAGAAGACCGCCGACTGCGAGTTGGCGACGAACGGCGTCCCGCAGAACTGGTGTGGGTTCCACAGCGGCAGATACCCGGAGCGCAGCGTCTGAGCCGCGAACAGGCGCCAGGGGTAGAACTCGGCGATGCCGTCCCACATCAGCGGGTTCCAGGGGACGAGCGAGGCGGGGTTCGCGGTACGCCAGGGGGCTACGTCGCGCAGAAGGTCGGCGGGCAGGAACACTTCCCCGTGGGCCACCACAGGCCACAGCAGCAGGCAGGGCGGCACGAGGAGCGCCAGGGCGGTGAGCAGGACGCGCAGGGGGCGGGCGAGCCTTCGCATCACTGCAAGTAGGTGAGGTTGCGCCGGGCCACATCGTTGCCCTGGTCCTGGGCCAGAACGCGGGCGAACTCAGCTTTGGCCTCCTCATACATGCCGAGCATGGTATAGGTCAGCGCCAGGTCGTTCCGGGAAAGGGTGTTGCCGGGGTCGAGACGGGTCGCCTGCTCCAATTCCGCCAGTGAGGTCTCGAAGTCGCCGACGAAGCCGAGGACGAGGCCGAGCTGATGGTGGGCTTCGGCGTGGTCTGCATTCTCCACGAGAAGGTGCCGGAACTCAGCCGTCGCCTCATCATAGCGGCCTTCCAGCTTATAAGCGACTCCCCGTTCCAGCCGCTCCTCCTGCAATCCCATCTCCCGCTCCTTATTCCAGCGCCTGCCCGACCGTGATGCGCGCCCCGCGCGCCCAGGCATCCGCCGCCATGCGGGCCTTGCTTTCCGGCTGCACTTCGAGCAGGCGCAATGCACCCCTGCTTGTACCCACGGTTATACCCCCGGCGTCCACGCTTTCAACCGTTCCCGGCGGGCCGCCGCCCCCCTCCACGGGCTGGGTGTGCCAGACCTTCAGACGCTTGCCCTGCCAGTGTGTGTACGCGCCGGGCTTGGGCGTCACGCCGCGCACCAGGTTGTGCAGGTCGCGTGCGGGCCGGTCCCAATCCAGTCGCCCGATGTCCGGGGGCAGGGACGGGGCCAGCGTCACGCCGGCCCCGTCCTGCGGGAAGCGCGGACAGTCGCCGCGCGCCATCGCGTCCAGCGTCTTCATCAGGAGATCGGCCCCGATCTGGGCCAGACGCGGCTCCAGCGCCCCCAGGTCCTCGATCCCGTCGAGCGGCAGCGCGGACTGGAGCAGGATGTCGCCCGTGTCCAGCCCGGCGTCCATCATCATGGTCGTCACGCCCGTCTCGGCATCGCCCGCCATGAGCGCGTACTGCATGGGGGCCGCGCCGCGCCAGCGCGGCAGCAGGGAGCCGTGGAC
>CAXTWM010000388.1:0-4430 GCA_964247915.1 uncultured Armatimonadales bacterium
GCGCCTATGTGCAGGACGGCTCGTATGTGGATGTGTACTCCTGCACCGCACGCGAGGACGGCACGGCGCAGGTGGACATGAAATCGTCGGACGTGGACTCGTTCCTGATCGTCGGGACCGAGGACGGCGCGGGCAACGTCCGCACGGTCACAACGGACGACAATTCGGGCAGCGGGCGCGACGCGCGGGCGCGCTTCGACATCAGCGGGGGCGCCCGCTACTTCGTCGCCGCCACCAATTCGGACGGCGCGGGCCGCACCGGCGCGTATGAGCTGGACTTCTCGGACAACCTGAAGGACGTCACCGAGGAAAACAACATCTCGCCCTCCGTCCGCGCCGCCGCCGCCCGCGCCCTGCAAGCCTACCGCGCCCAGAAGACGCCGGGCGTAACGCCGCCGACAGCCCCCTAGCGCCCCCGTGTCTCCGTCGGTGGTGCGTCGGCATGAAGTTCTCCGGCCCTGAAGTGCGGTCAGGGCCGCACGAACGGGTGGCCGCCCTGCCAGCCGAGGCCCACCTTAGACAAGTGCCACGTCCGGCCGCCGTCGGCGTTGCCCTGGAAGAACAGGGTCGTGTCCCCCGATGCGTCCGTGAACACGAACGGGTGCCCGGACTCGCTGCTGTTCCAGTCGCCCGGCCCGCCGCTAGGCAGGAAGGGCCGGTCGCCCAGGCGCTCCCAGGCCAGGCCGTCGTCGCTGACGGCGCAGCCGATCTGCTGGGGGGCGTTGTTGTAGGCGCCCGCGTAGAACAGGTAAAAGCGCCCGTCCCGGCGGCAGACGGCGGGGGCCTCGATGCAGTCCTGCTCCCAGGGAAGTTCCGGCTCCAGGATGGACTTGTCGCAGAGCTGCGTCCACCGCCCGCGCCCGAAGTCCGAGCGGAGGGGCGCGGCGGCGACGCCCAGCTTCTGCACGCGCCCGGTCGGGTCGCGCGTCGCAAAGTAGAGCAGCAGGCGGTCCCCGTCGGAGATCACGTCCGCGTCAATGGCCCGCCCGTTGTTCCAGTCCCCCGTCGGGGCGAAGACCGGGTTCGTGGGGCTGCACGCGAACCGCAGGCCGTCCTCAGAGACCGCGTGACAGATCGCGTCCCGCGCGCCGTTGCCGTAGGTCTGGTAGAACAGATGCACCCGCCCGTCCCGAACGAGGGCGCCCGGCGCGCACAGGCCGCTGCGCTCGCAGTCCTGTGCGGGCAGGATTTCGCCCGCCTTCTCCCACTTCTCCAGATTTTGACTGCGCGCGACCCCGATGGCCCAGCCCCCTCGCCCTGCGTCGGGGTGCGGCGGGAGGGAGTAGTACAGCCGGTAGCCGCCCCCGAAGAACACCACGGCGGGGTTTTTGGCGTAGGGTTTGCCGGTGGAATGGTCGGCGAAGCGCATGGGGTCAGGCCCGCTTTCGGAGGAGGTACAGCAGGAACGAGTACAGCCCGGCGAACTTAAACGACGGGTCCACATACTTCTCGATGACGTAGAACATAAAGTAGTACAGGCGGCAGAACGACCAGAGGGCGACGCCGAGCAGGAACGCCGTCCGCAGCGTCGGGCTGTCCAGCAGGAGGGCGGTGAGGGACAGCAGGCCCCCGAAGAACACCACGGCGGGGTTTTTGGCGTAGGGTTTGCCGGTGGAATGGTCGGCGAAGCGCATGGGGTCAGGCCCGCTTTCGGAGGAGGTACAGCAGGAACGAGTACAGCCCGGCGAACTTAAACGACGGGTCCACATACTTCTCGATGACGTAGAACATAAAGTAGTACAGGCGGCAGAACGACCAGAGGGCGACGCCGAGCAGGAACGCCGTCCGCAGCGTCGGGCTGTCCAGCAGGAGGGCGGTGAGGGACAGCAGGCCCGTCACCAGAAAGAGGAACCCCTTCAGGTAGATCAGCTTCGCGCTTTGCAGGTCGCCGGTCAGCTTCATGCGCCCGCCGCCCCGCCCTGCGCCCCATCCCCGCCTTGGACCTCGTCCAGCGGCCTGTTCTGGGAGCAGTGCCAGCAGGCGGTGAACTGGCCCTCGTTCTCCTCGCCGCAGCGGGGGCACCGCCAGGCGGAGGCGGCGGGCGCGGGCGTGTCCAGCAGGAGCCGGGCGGCGGGCGCGTCGGACTCGCGCAGCACCCAGACCTCGGGCCAGTTGTCGGTGAACGGCACCCGGCCGTTCGCCAGGGACGACGTGTACCCGTTCCGCAGGATGCAGGGGATGGACTGGCCCTCCAATAAGCCCTGCAACATCTCGACTTCCGCCAGGTTCGGCGACGTGAACACTTTGATCATGGTCTGTTCTCTTTTGACAACCGGCTTTGATTCGCGTATAATGGCGCCGAGGGAATCGCGTGGGGAGGCGGCGCATGGGGCGGAGGGTGACGTTCGCCGAGGTGAGCGAGGGGCGGGACAACAACTTTGACTTTCTGCGCTTCGGGCTGGCCGTCTTCGTGCTGTTCTACCACTGCTACCCCATCCTGTACGGCCTCCATGCCCTCCCTCATGGGCCGGCGGAGACGGTCGCGGACGTCTGCGGCGGCGTGGCCGTGCCCTTCTTTTTCGTCATCAGCGGCTTCCTGGTGACCCGGAGCTGGCTGGCCGACCCGCGCCCGCGCGACTTCCTCCAGAAGCGGGTCCTGCGGATCTACCCCGGCTTCCTCCTCGCCTCGCTGTTCTGCGCCCTGGTCGTCGGGCCGCTCGGGGCCGCCGACCCCGCCGCCTACTGGCACGCCTTCCAGCCCGTCAAGTTCGCGCGCTGGGCGCTCGTTTTGGTCGGGCCGTACATCCCCACGATCTTTGTCTCGCTGCCGATGTCCACGGGCGTCAACGGGTCGTTCTGGACGCTGCGCTACGAGGGCTACTGCTACCTGCTCGTCCTCGCCCTGGGTCTCCTCGGCCTGTACCGGCGGCGCGGGGCGATCCTGGCCGCGTTCCTGATCCTCTACGTTCTGCGCGAGGTGCAGACGCTCACGGGCCGTGTGTTCTTCCCGGACCGCGAGCTTCACCTGCTGGGCAACCTGGCCTCCTGGTCGTCGCTGATCCTTTACTTCCTCGCCGGGATGCTGTTTTTCCTGTACCGCGGCCTGGTCCCCTATTCGCGCGCGGTCTTCCTGGCCTGCCTCGGCGCACTCGTGCTGTGCGGGCTGGGCCATTGGGAGGTCGGCCTGCCGGTCTGCGGCTCATACCTCCTGCTGTGCCTGGCGTTCTCGCGGCGGCTCGGGTTGCAGCACTTCGCCCGCTGGGGCGACTTCTCCTACGGGCTGTACCTGTACGCCTTCCCCATCCAGCAGCTCCTTGTGCTTTACCTCGGCAGGCGTCTCACCATCCCCACGCTGTTCCTGTCCGCCTTCCTGCTGGCGCTGGGAGTCGCCGCCCTGAGCTGGTACGGCGTCGAGCGGCCGTGCCTGCGCCTCAAGCGCCGCCCCTCGCGTGCCGCCCCCTAGCCCGCAATCCTAGCCCCCTCCCCCGAGCCGGGAAAGGGGGCTTCCCTGTTCCCTCCGCCTCCAGGCCAGGGCGGGTTTCTCCACGAGATGCCAGCTCAGGGCCGCGCACGCCAGCGTCAGCGGGAAGGCGGACAGGAACAGCAAGGCGGGCGTCAGATGCGGCCCCCATTCGCGGACCAGGAGCTGCTGGATCGGGAACGCGAACAGGTACATCCCATAGGAAAAGTCGCCCCAGCGGGCGAACCCATGAAGTTTCAGGCCCGGCGCGAACGCGGCACAGAACAGGGCGTAAGCGCCGAAGACGGGCAGGGCGGCGGCCAGCCAGGCGTCCGTCCCCGCCGCCAGGCCCAGCACGGCGAGCGAGACGCCCAGGCCCCACGGGGACAGCGCGAGCCGGTCGCGCCACAGGCAGAACGTCATCCCCGACAGGAAGCAGACCCCAAGCCGTCCCCATCGGGCGGGGCTGCCGACCCAGGCGATCTCGCGGTCCGGGATGGACGGCCAGCCCGACAACTGCGACGCGGCACTGGCGAGCCAAAGCAGCGCGAACAGTCCCGCAACGGTCCACCGGGCGCGGGGGCGCAGCAGGCCGAGCAGACCCAGCACGGCCACCGCCAAGTAGAACTCGAACTCGTAGCGCAGCGTCCAGAACGACCCGTCCAGGACGCCAGGGTAGGGCTGATGCGCCAGCAGCCCCGCCCGGTCCGGCCCCACGACGTCGGCGGGCAGCAGGAACAGGTACAGAACAAACTTGAGGCCGTGGAACCCGCGCCAGTACGCCCCGGCGGAGTCCGCGCCCAGCGGCCCGACGACGAACGCGCAGAAGGCGGAGGCCAGGACGAAGGCCGGGAAGATCCGCCCCACGCGCTTGCGGAGGAACGGCCCCAGGCGGGGGTCGCGCCGCCAGCTCGCCGTCACCAGGAAGCCGCTGATGACGAAAAAGAAGTCTACCGCCGCCGCCGCCCCTCGCTCCGCCCACGCCTGCGCCGGCCCCCCCACGCCCGGCCCGCCCCGCCGCGGGGCGCAG
>CAXTWM010000389.1:0-4414 GCA_964247915.1 uncultured Armatimonadales bacterium
GGGGGGGCGGGGGTCGGGGGTCCCCGGGGTGGGGGGCGGGCGGGGCGCCCCCCGGCGTCAACGGGGCCGGCCGGAAACGCCGCCTCGGCGGGGGCGACGGCTCGGGCCGTCGGCGGGGCGGCGGGCAGGTGCAAGGGGGCGCGGCTCAAGAGCGGCAGCGCGAGCGTCGGCAGGCAGACCAGGCCGAGCAGCAGCTTGGCGTAGGCCAGCCGCCAGAGCCAGCAGCGCGGGGCGGGCGGCATCGCCGGCCACAGGCGGCAGGCGAGCCAGACAAAGGCGATCACAAGCCCGCCCTGCCAGCTTGCGCGGACGAGGGCGTCCGCCCAGGACGCGGCGAAGGCGTTGACGAGGGAAACAATGTGGCTCATGCGTCTTCGCCCTCCGGCGCAGCGTCCTTTCTGGGCCTTCGGTCCAGCCCGTCCACGAACTGCTTCAAGTCCGCCAGTTCGGCATCGCTCATGTCCGCCTCCTGCGTCAAGTAGGCCATGAACGGCTCCAGCGAGCCGCCCAGGGCTTGCGCGACGAAGCTGCGGATCAGCGTCTGCTCCATCTGGGGCTTGGGAACGCTGGGCGCGTACTGGAACAGCCCGCCCTCCTGCCGGCGCGTCAGGTAGCCCTTGCGGCGCAGGCGCTCCATGACGTTCAGGACCGTGGTGCGGGTGTGGCCTTTCGTTTCGGCGATGTGGTCGGCCACCTCCCGCACCGTGAGCGGGTGGTGGTCCAGGATGTAGCGCAGGATTTCGAGTTCCGCCGGCGCGATGTTGGGCAGGGGCATGGCGAGTCTTCTCTGTTCCAACGGGTGCTTGACGAGGCTTGTCGTCTGATTTGAACTGATTATACGACAAACCTCGTCAGTTGTCAAGCCCTTCGCCGTGCGTCGAAGGCTTAACGTGATTCCGCCACGAAATCACCCAGCCCCGCGCGCTTTTCCTGCCTCTTGACGAAACGGGGCAGTCGGACTATAATGGCCGCAGCGTCCCTGTTCCGACACCTGACCGCTTGTGTCTATGAAAAGGTCTCACCATGAAGCGCCGCCAGTTCCTCCAAGCGAGCCTTGCCGCCCTGGCCGCCGCGTCGCTGGGGCGGGAAGGCAGGGCGGACACGCCCGCGCCCGAAGGGCTGGCGCTGTCCGAGAACGGGCCGATTTATCAAGCGGCCTCGGAACGCGCCCTGGACCTCGCCGATGCCGTCACCCTGGAAGCCTGGGTGACGGCCGACCCGATGCCCCAGGCGGGCGGGCGCATCCTCGACAAGCTGATTGCGGAGACGGACAACGGCTACCTGCTGGACACCTACCCCGGCAACTCCCTGCGCCTGATCACGGCCAAAGGGCAGTGCTCTTACGACGCCCATCTGTCCTCAGACCACTGGACCCATGTGGTCGGCGTTTACAGCGCGTCCCAAAAGATCATGGCGCTGTTTCTGGACGGCAAGGAAGTCGCCCGCGTCACGGACGGCGCGTTCCCGCCTCTGGCCCCGACGGCAGTTCCCCTGCGCGTGGGTGTGGACCCAAACGGCGAGAACCGCTTCGGCGGTCGTGTCCTGCGGGCCGCCGTCTACGGGCGGGCGCTGACGGGGGACGAGATCGCCCGCCGCGCCGCCTCCGGCGCCCAGGCGGCGGCCTCCCTGCCCGGTGTGGTCGGGGAGTGGCGATTTACCCATGCGCCGGGCCGCACGATCGCGCCCGTCGCCGGCGCGCTCGCGCTGCGACTCGGAGCCGAGACAGGAGACAGAAACGTGATTTTTATTGGAGAAGCCGCGCCGCCGGCGCAGCCGCTCGCGCTGTGGTATCGCCGCCCGGCCAAAGAGTGGCTGGAAGCGCTGCCGCTCGGCAATGGTCGCCTGGCCGCGATGGTCTACGGCGGCGTCGAGACCGAGCGGCTCCAGCTCAATGAGGGCACGGTCTGGGCGGGCGGCCCCTATACGCCCGCCAACCCCGACGGCCTGGCGGCCCTGCCCGAAATCCGGCGCTTGGTCTTCGAGGGTAAGTGGCACGAGGCACAGGCGTTGATAGATGCCAAGTTCCTGGGCATCCCCGCGCCCGAACTGCCTTACCAGACCGTCGGGCATCTGACGCTGGACTTCCCTGCCCCCGGCCCGGTGTCCGGCTACCGCCGCGAGCTGGACTTAGACACCGCCATCGCCCATGTGCAATATACGGCGAACGGCGTCCACTTCGCCCGCGAGACTTTTGCGAGTGCCCCGCACCACGGCGTCATCGTTCTCCGCTTAACAGCGGACAAGCCTGCCCAGATTTCGTTCACCGCTGCTTTTGACAGCCCGCAGAAGTCCGAAGTGACCACGCCCGACGCAAATACGCTTGCCTTGCAAGGCGTCAGCGGCGACGCGAATGGTGTCAAGGGCGCGGTTCGCTTTCTGGCACTGGCACGGATTAAAACCGAGGGTGGGACAGTTCACGCCGAAAACGGGCGACTGATTGTCACGAGAGCCGACGCTGTGACCGTGCTGGTGTCCATCGGCACGAGCTACAAGAACTACCGCGATGTCAGCGGCGATGCTGACCGCCAAGCCAGAGGACTTCTGGAACAGGCCGGTTTCAAGACATACGACCGATTGCGTACTGCTCACACCGCCGACCACCAGAGGCTTTTCCGCCGCGTCGCCCTTGACCTGGGCACGACCGAGGCCGCGCACAGGCCGACCGATGAGCGCATCAAGACGTTCGCGGACGGACACGACCCCGCGCTCGCCGCCCTGCACTTCCACTATGGCCGCTACCTGCTTCTGTCCTGCTCCCGGCCCGGCCCCGGCAATCAGCCCGCCACCCTGCAAGGGCTGTGGAACGACAGCCTGACGCCGCCCTGGGGCAGCAAGTACACGGTCAACATCAATACGGAGATGAACTATTGGCCCGCCGCGCCCGCGAACCTCATGGAGTGCTACGCGCCACTGTTCGGCATGATCTCGGAACTGGCCGAGGCGGGGCAGAACACGGCCCGCGTGCAGTACGGCGCGGGCGGCTGGGTGTGCCACTACAACACCGACGGCTGGCGCGGCACCGCCCCGGTGGACTATGCCGAACCCGGCATGTGGCCGACCGGCGGCGCGTGGCTGTGCAAATCGTTCTGGGACCACTACGAGTTCACGCGCGACAAAGAAGTCCTGCGCGCCCATTACCCGGCCATGAAGGGCGCGGCACAGTTCTTCCTGGACACGCTGGTCGAGGAGCCGTCGCACCGATGGCTCGTGACGAACCCTTCCGTGTCGCCCGAAATCCCCCACCATGCCGCGCAGGGCGCGTATGTCTGCGCCGGGCCGACGATGGACATGCAGATCCTGCGCGACCTGTTCGACGCCTGCGCCCAGGCGTCCGAGCTGCTGGGCACGGACGCCGACTTCCGCGCCCAGGTGCGGGCGGCCCGCGCCCGGCTCGCCCCCATGCAGATCGGTCATCTCGGCCAGTTGCAGGAGTGGCTGGAGGACTGGGACGCGACGGCGGACCTGCACAACCGCCACGTCTCGCACCTGTATGGCCTGTTCCCCAGCGGTCAGATCACCCGGCGCGGGACGCCCGCCCTTTTCGCCGCCGCCCGCAAGTCGCTGGAGATGCGCGGCGACGAGGCGACCGGCTGGTCGCTGGCCTGGAAGATCAACCTGTGGGCGCGGCTGGAAGACGGCGACCACGCCCATAAATTAGTCCAGATGCTGCTGACGCCGGACCGGACCGCGCCGAACCTCTTTGACCTGCACCCGCCGTTCCAGATTGACGGCAACTTCGGCGCGGTCTCCGGCCTGTGCGAGATGCTGCTGCAAAGCCATGCGGGCGACCTGCACCTGCTGCCGGCCTTGCCCACCGCCTGGCCCGCCGGGTCGGTGCGCGGCCTGCGGGCGCGCAGCGGCTTCGAGGTGGAAATGGCCTGGCACGGGGGCAAACTGACGCGGGCGACGATCCACTCCCACCTCGGCGGCCCCTGCGCCGTGCGCCTGGGTGATCTGGTGGTGAGTTTCGACACCCACCCCGGCAGGAGCTATGCGCTGGATGGGGCGCTGAGGCGCGAATAAAAAAGTCCCCGCCCCCATAAGTAGGGGCGGGGATGACCTCCGGCAGCCATGACACCCGGCATCGCCGCTCTAAGGCAGGCGGCTGACGGTGCGCGGCTCCTCGGCGGCGGGGACGGCGCCCGCGTCGGGCAGGCCCGTGATGTGCAGGGTGATGATCTGATCGTGGCCGATCGGGAAAAAGGCGGTCCGGCCCTGGACGGTGATCGCGCGCTTCCGGACCGGGCGTTCCAGCAGATCGGTCTCCTGAACGCGGACGGGCCGGGAGAACGTCAGGCGGGCGACGGTGTCGCGGCCCTGGGTCTCGAACAGGCGCAGGATAAAGCCCGGCCCGTCCTCGCAGTGCTTGAGCGCGCCGACGACGAGGTTGTCGGCGGGCAGGACGGACACGGCG
>CAXTWM010000390.1:0-4392 GCA_964247915.1 uncultured Armatimonadales bacterium
CTGGCAGCCTGCTCCGAAGCCCCGGAGGGGCGGCCCATTCGAGTAGGCCCGGCCTTCAGGCCGGGCTGGACTTTAGGCATGGGCTGCAAATGCGGCTGGAGCCAGCCCATTTGGGGGCGGTCCGCGCCCTTGTCCGGCTCGATGGTAAACATGTAGTTGCCCCACCAGGGACCCGCCGACCACCAGGTAAAGCCGATCCAGACATCGCGGTTGTTCTCCATGTAGGTCAGCATGTCGGCGATGGCTGCCTTCCCGGTGTCGTTCGCGCCGACGCCGAACTCACCCAAAAACGCGCGCTGGTGGTGTTGGCGGCACCAGGCCGTGAAGGCGCGCAGGCGCTCGCTCCCAATCGTGGCGCTGACGGCGTCAGGATGGGTGCCGGAATTGTCGGTGTCCAGATATTGATGGGCCTCGAAGGCGGAGTGGTGGGCCGGGTCCTTGATCTGGAGCAGGAGGTCGTTGCCGGACGCTTCCCAGCTATGCGCGCCCGACCAGCCGTTGCCGGGGACCAGGATCAGGTTCTTCGCGCCGGACTTGCGGATCGCCGCGACGGCGGCGTTCGCGGCTTGGAACCACTGCGGCGTGGGCATGTCGTGCGGCTCGTTCATCAGGCCGAACCAGACGCGCGGGTTGCCTTTGAAGTCGGCAGCCAAGCGCCCCCAGAAGTCGGCGAAGTCGGCGTCACTGACGTCCGGGCCGCCGATGCCCTTGCCGTAATAGCGGGCGTAGTTGTGCGGGTCCAGAAGCACGACCAAACCCTTCCCCGTCGCCGCCGTCACCACGTCTTTGAGCCGCTGCTCCTCGGCGGGGACGAGCGGCGTCTTGGGCGTCGGCTGAAGGACCTCCCAGCGGACTCCGAGGCGGATGACGTTCATCCCTTTGGCGGCGAAGTAGTCGAACTCGGCCTGGTTCGGATAAACGAAGTCCTTGCCGTAGAGCAGCGTTTTGCCCGGCGCGGGGCTGCCGAACTCCCCGCCCGAAAGATTGGTCCCGGTGAAGGGCAGCGGCTGCGCCCGGACGGGCTGTAGGGTGGAGCCGAGGCAAGCCAGGGCGAGGGCGACGATGAGCCGGACAGGGGAGAGAAGCCGTGGGGCTGAAGCCCCCGGCTGTGGGGCGCGGACGCCTATTCCCCACCTGCGTGGGGACAATGCCGGTCGTCGTAGAAATATCTTCCTGTCCTTACCCTCGGACATTAGGCGTCTGCGCTCCACAGCCGGGGGCTTCAGCCCCACGGTCTCTGCGGCCCCACGGTTCTTAAGGATACGCATAACATCTCCTTGAATCCTAAATCATGGACCGCGATTTCAGGTCGAGGTAGTGGTTAATCAGGTCCGCGCTCAGGTCTTCCGGGGGACTGTCTATAGTCCAGACGCCCCGGCGTTTCAGGACCGTGATGGCCGCGCGGCGCTCCTGCAAGACCTGGGTGGCGACGGCCTTCTGGTACACGCCCGCGCTGTCGGTGGGGACGCTCTTGGCGGCGGCGAGGATGTTGGGGTCGCTGACGGTGACGCAGACGACGCGGTGCAGGTCCGAGATCATGGGGACGGCGTCCAGGATCTGGGCCGACGAATCGGGGTCTACCAGGTCGGTGAACAGCACGACCAGAGACCGGCGGCGCCAGCGGGTGGAGAGGTTCTGGAAAGCGGCCTTGTAGTCCGTCTCGACCATGCGCGCTTCCAGGTTATAAAGGCTTTCTAAAATGCCGTAGATCTGCGCCTTGCTCTTGGCGGGCGGCAGGTAGGCGCGGACGTCGGCATCGAAGGCCATCAGGCCCACCTTGTCGTCGGACGCGGCGGCGACATAGGCCAGCATCAGGGCGGTGTTGACGACGTAGTCCAGCTTCGCCATCTTTTGGACGCTCTGGAGCATGGTCCGGCCCGTGTCCAGCAGCAGCATGATATTCTGGGAACGCTCCGCCTCATACTGGCGTGAGATCAGCTTGCCCCGCCGCGCGGTCGCGCTCCAGTCTATCTTTTTATATTCATCGCCGGGCACATACTCGCGCAGGCTCTCGAACTCAGACCCGCCCCCGCGCACGCGGGCCGCGCGGATGCCGAGCTGCTGCAAGCGCCCGCGCCGGGCCAGCAGCTCGTACTTGGCCGTCTCCACCAGGTTCGGGTAGACCTTGACGGCCCGGCGCGCGGGCATGACCGCCTGGCGGCGGACCAGGCCGAGCCGTCCGGGGTACTGGAAGTACAGGTCGCCGAAGGCGAAATCGCCCTTGGCGGGCGGGGTGACGCGGTAGACGAAGCGGACCGGGCGCGGGTCGGGCGGCAGGAGCAGCCGGCCCTCCACCGCCCGGTCTAGGGCGAAGGTCGGCGGCGGCAGGTCGCGGATGGTCAGGGACAGCGGCGCGTCCGTGCGGTTGCGGACTTCAATAGTGACGGCGTTGGGGGCGCCCAGGGCCAGCTTGTCGTCCACGGTCCGGGTCAGGGCGACGGCCTGGTCGGGCTGGGGCGAGGCCAGGAAGTCGGCGACGGCGCAAGCGGCGAGGAGGGCATTGTAAAGCAGCACGGCGGTCAGCAGCCACGGGGCGCGGGCGACGAACAGCAGCGGCAGCGCGCCGAGGGCGAGTAGCAGGACGAGGCGATAAGTCAAGCGCATGGCTCATTATAGCGGTTGGAGCGGGCGGCGTCAACGCCCTGCGTGAGTGGGCTGTGGCGCGAACAAGCTGAACCATTAAAATAATTAATATAGGCATTGACAATTTTAATTCGTTAACGTATACTACATAAGGAAATCGAATAATGACACACCCATTGCCGCCTAAATGCCCGCTGTGCAGCGGATCGCTGGAAGTCACCGAAGCAAGCTGCCTCGACTGCGGCGTCCAGATGCGGGGACACTTCGCGCTCGCGCCCTACCGGAACCTGGACGCCGAACAGCTCCGGTTCCTGGAAACGTTCCTGCGTTGCCGGGGCGTCATCCGCGACGTGGAGGCCGCCCTGGGCATCTCCTACCCCACCGTCCGGGGGCGGCTGGACGCGCTGCTGAGTGCCTTGGGCTTTTCCGGCGAGGAGACGCCCGCACAGCCCGCGCCGATGACGGCGGAAGAAAAGGCGGCGCGGCGGCGCGAAATCCTGGCCGCCATTCAGGACGGCACCCTGGACGCCGACGCGGGCCTGACCGCTTTGCAGGAGCTATCCAGCGAGCGGCCCTGATCGTGGGCACGGCGGCGGGGACAGGACGAGGGACGAAGGAGGAGACACACATGGCAACCACACTGCGCTCGGAACAGCGCGTAGAAAAACCGGGAGAGACGGCCCCGCGCACCAGGGCGCGCGGGCACCTGTCCCTGGTGGAATGGAATGGGGAGGCGGAGACTTCGGAGCCGATGACGTCGAAGCGGACCGCCCTGGTCCGGCGGACGGGAGCGGACCGGCTTTACACGGGGGGCGTCCTCCTGCTGATGGCGGCCACCGCCCTGGCCGTCGTCGCCAGCTTCGTGCGTCTGTGAGGGGACGGGTTCATGCAGGAATTGGCTCACCAACCGTCTCCGTGGCAGCGATTCTGGCGGTTCCCGATCACGCGCATCTTCACCTACTTCCTCGTGCTGCTGGGGTTCGCGCTGGTTCTGGCCCCGCCGCTCGCGGGGCTGCTGATCCTGTTCCACCTTCCCTTTGAGGGAACCGGTGAAACGGTTCAACTCGTGGGCGAGCTTTACTCGGCGCTCTGCGCCGTGGGCGCGTTCGCGTTCATGGCCGGAGTCGTCGAGCAGCGCCCCCTGGCCTCGATGGGGTTCGCCCGGCGCGGCCTGGGCGGCGAAACGGGGCTGGGACTGCTGATCGGCGGTGGCCTGTTCTCGCTGGCGGTCGGGCTGACGGCGGCGGCGGGCGGCTACCGCGTTCTCGGCATGAACCCGCATTTCGCCTGGCTGATGCCGGCCGTCCTGTTCCTGTGCGTCGCCGTCTTTGAAGAGACGGTGTTTCGCGGCTACATCCTCCAGACGCTGGAAGCGCGCTGGGGGTCCGGCATCGCGGTCGCCGGGTCCAGCGCCGCCTTCGGCCTGGTCCACCTGATGAACCCGGTGAGCGGCGTTTCGCCCGCCGAGAAGCTGGCCGGGCCGCTGTTCATCGTCTTCGAGGCGGGCATCCTGATGGCGGCGGGCTTTCTGCTGTTCCGGCGCTTGTGGCTGCCCATCGGCATCCACTGGGGCTGGAACTTCTTCGAGAGCGCCCTTTTCGGGGCGACCGACTCCGCCCAACCGGCCAACCCGGTTTATACGCTGGCACACGCGCGCTTTTCCGGGCCGTTCGCCCTGACGGGCGGGCCGTTCGGCCCGGAAGCGGGCTTGGCCTGCCTTGTCGTCGGCACACTCGCGGGCCTGCTGCTGCTGCGCCTCGCCGTCGGGGGGGGGGGGGGGGGGGGCCGGGCGGGGGTGGGGCGGGGGGG
>CAXTWM010000391.1:0-3723 GCA_964247915.1 uncultured Armatimonadales bacterium
ATTGGGGGCGGGGGGGGCTTCCTTGCCCCTGGGCGTGATGCTGTTCCAGTTCGGCGTCGCCGTCTACGGCGGCTTCTTCGGGGCGGGGATCGGCATCCTCATGCTGGCCGCGCTGGGGTTTTTGGGCCAGACGGACATCCACCGCATGAACGGCCTGAAGAACTTCGCCGCCGTCTGCATCAACGGGGTGGGGGCATTGACCTTCATCCTCTACCGCCGGGTGGACTGGCCCCTGGCCGCCCTGATGGCCGTCGCCGCCGTGCTGGGTGGCTCGGTCGGCGCGGGGGCGGCCCGGCGCATCGGCCCGGCCAACGTCCGCCGCGTCGTCATCGCCATCGGCCTGGGCTTCGGCGTCTACACGCTGCTGGGCCAGCTCCACGTCCGAGTGTGACACTGTGACACATCTGTGACACGAGGGAATCCATATGTCTCCGAAGACCGAACGCCAGAACAGCGACGCCGGAACGCCGTCCGAGAACCTATCCCCCGTGACGAACGGGACGACGAACGGGCGGGGGCGCGGGGGGCCGCGCTGGTCGCGGCGCATGGGCGAACAAGTCCAGCGGCGCTTCGCCGACTTCCGCGATGACCCCGAGCCGCGCTGGCCTGCCATTGTCGGCCTCGTGGGCGGCGCGATGCTGTTCCTGGTCCTGCCCCAAGCGCTGTCCTTCGGCCCGCGCTGGCTGCCCATCGTCCTCGTGGGCGTCCTCCTGATCCCGACGGTGCTGATGCATGTGCGCGGGCACCACAACGTCAACCGCGTCCTGGGCCTGCTGGTCGCCGGGGTCGAGACCTTCTTCATGGTCGCCTCGCTGCTCAAGCTGATCGGCACGATGGTGGACCCGCACCTGGCGGCCCACAAGGAGGCCCCGGAGCGGCTGCTGCTCTCGGCGGGGGCGCTGTGGCTGACCAACGTCCTCGTCTTCGCGCTGTGGTACTGGCACCTGGACGCGGGCGGCCCCAACGAGCGCGACCAGCGGCCCGGCCACTGCCACGGGTCGTTCCTGTTCCCGCAGATGACCATGAGCGAGGAGCGGCTGGCCGAATCCGGGCAGGCCGGCTGGTCGCCCGGCTTCATGGACTACCTGTTCCTGGCCTTCAACTCCAGCACCGCCCTGTCACCCGCCGACACCGCCGTGCTGTCGCGCTGGGCCAAGCTGCTGATGATGATTCAGGCCGTCATCTCCCTGACCGTCATCGCCGTGCTGGCCGCCCGCGCCATCAACACTCTCAGCTAATCAACACAGCCGTTTCACGGAGGCCGCCATGCCTGACGAGATTGAAGTCCCCCTGGAACAGTCCCAGGAGCATATCGAGAAGGCCCACGAGGAGAGCCACGGCGGGGGTCATGCGGAGGGCCACGGGGGAGACGAGAAGGCCCACAGCGGCTGGACGCGCTTCATCGCGGTGGCGACGGCGATCCTGGCCGTGGTCGCCGCCATCGGCGCGCTCAAGTCCGGCCTTCTCGTCAACGAGGCCCTGCTCGCCAAGAACAACGCGCTGCTCCAGAAGAGCGAACAGGTCAAGCACCTGACTGAGAAGAGCGACAGCTACAACTACTACCAAGCCGAGGGGCTAAAGTCGCTCATCTATCAGACCGCCGCCCAGGCCCAGCCGCCCGGCTCCCCCGTCGCCCAGGAGGATATGAAACAGTCCGGGCATTACAAAGACAAGCAGGACGAGATCAAAAAGCAGGCCGACGAGTCGGACGCGAAGGGCCGCGAAGCCGAGGAAAAGGCGGCCAAAGACAACGAGGAGTCGGCGCAGATCATGGAAAAGCACCACATGTTCGCCTTCTCCGTCAGCCTGTGCCAGATCGCCATCGCCCTGTCCGCCATCGCCGCCCTGACCCGCAGCCGCCGCGTTTGGTTCTTCGGCCTGGCGGCGGGCCTGGGCGGCATCGCCGCCCTCGTCGGCGGCTTCCTCGGCCTCCACCTCCCCTTCGCGTTCTGAGGCCGAGAGGATCGCCGCCGAGGCAAGCCCACAGCCCAAAGAAAAGAGACCCCGCCGGGTGGAGGGGTCTTTTTCTTATCGGCCTGCCCTTTTGATTTACAAGTGGGAGCAAATCGTTTCACTACTCCGCTCGGCCTGCACCATTCGGTACAGATGTTAGCTGTTTCTCCGAGCGGTTGTTGCTGCTCTTCTCGATAACTTCTGGTTGGACAGGAACTTCCCAGACTTTGGAAGACAAGGGTTTAGGATTATACTGTCTCCTAAATGGATTCAGCGGGATTGTCTGATTGTTCAGCTTCAGCGGACTTGGTTTGCGACTCATTTTCTTCCTCACTTCCAAAGAGATTTAGTTCCGCGACCTTACGCGCAAGTTCCTGACCGATGGGTTGACTAAACTCGTTATAAAGGCGTTCCAGTTTGGACAACTGTTGACGGGTTAATAGTACCCACCCCGTTTCGCCGGGAGGGATAATGCAAAGGTCAGTCTCTGTACCGACACCTGGAGCTGCTTCTGCTCGTCTTTTGGAAGCATACACTGCAAAGATTGTCTCATACAGGCTGTGGTACTCAGAGTGTTTGAAACCAATCAAAGATTGAACCGCATGAATCTGACCGCTCCCAACTGAGACATAGCCCGTGTGTTTATAATTGCCCACTGCGCCTGGATTCCCCACAGTATAAATGTGTGCGCCTTCATTGTCCACACCTGCTACAAGCAACTCAACGCCTAGGTCGTAGGACATCACCTCATCGTCTATTGCACTGACAAGATGAGGCTGAAGCCGAGATTGTAGACCTTCCTGATAGAATTGTTGCATTGTGAAGCCGCGAGGCCGAAAGACTTCTGTCGCAATCTGATCCTGGCGAAGCTGCTCATAAAGAGTTTTGGCAGTATTTACGACGTCCTCAACGCTAGGCTCGCCCGTTAGGAAGTGAGAAGACAGTCGTTGAATCAGTGTTGTGGCCGAAAGAGTATCACCCGCCATCATTACACAGATTTTGCTGGAAACGAACTTGATCTTGGGCACATCATGTTCATATTGCATAAAGCCGCCCATCGTGACCATGTGATCCGAAGCAACGACTATCGCTTGCCCGTCAGGTGCCCAATGGCTGATTGCACCGATGCAAACTGTCATTTAAAAATCCTCTGCGCCACACCTCTTGTGCGCGGCAGTACACCTTGACGGCGGGAAGGGCGGTTCGCACCGGCTCGCGGTTGATAGGCTTCCACCTCCGCCTTGTCCAGCACGACACGCCCGAACTGCTCATGGCGCGTCAACTTGTTCTCCGTCAAGGCATAATAGATCGCCTTTGGCGACACCCTCAGCAGGGCAGCCGCTTCCTGAACCGTGACAAACTCCATGGCTTTATTATAGCAGGCCGCTTGGCATCTTGTCAACTGTATTTAGAAAATGTTCTAAATGTGTCACAGGTGGCAGGGGTGAACCTTGTCGCCTAAGCCGTCAGCGCCAGGAGTTGCTCGACGAACTTGGCCTGCTCGGTGCCCTTTTTTCCTTCCAGCCAGCGCTCGAACAGGGCGCGGCTCTCCCCCGGCAGGATGCCGCCGGTGATGGCCGGGGCGTTGCTTTCCGGGCTTTGGGGGGGCGTGACCCGCTGCGTCCCGTTGTCGGTGGGCGCGTTCAGGCCGAACAGGACGCGGGCAACACCGGCCTCCATCGCCGCGCCGCACGCTTCGACGCCCCGCGCCAGCGGGGGCACCCGCGGCCCGGGCACGGCGGGGGGGGGGAGGGCGGGGGGGGGGCCGGT
>CAXTWM010000391.1:3733-4390 GCA_964247915.1 uncultured Armatimonadales bacterium
GCACATGACGCACGGCTCCAGCGTGGACACCAGCGTCACGTCCTCGGCGTCGGGTGGCAGGGCGGGTGGCTGCCCGTTTTGGCTCCCGGCATTCTCGAACGCCACCATCTCGGCGTGGGCCGTCTTGCGGCCCAGCGCGTTCTGCCGGTTGTGGCCGCGCGCGACAATCCGCAGATCCGGCCCCGAACCCACCGCCAGAACGCATCCGATGGGGGCCTCCCCCTCCGCCATGCCCCGCTCCGCTTCGGCCAGGGCCTCGCGCATCAGCATCTCCCGCTGGTCGCGGGTGAGTTCCGTTGTGTTTGTGTCCGACACGGCTCGGTGCCTCGCTTTCCGGGGCTATTGTACCCGGACGGGCGCGCAGCTATGGCAGACGAGGCACAAAAAGACAGGGCCGGGCGAGGGAACTCGCCCGGCCTCCTCCGCACTTATCCACCGTGACTCGGGCTTATTCACCCTGAATGGCGGTGGAGGTGAGGTCCACGGAGGGGGTGCCGCTGCCGGAAACGGCGCTGCTCCCCCAGGCGGCGCGGTCCGCTGATGCCAGGCCGGAACCCCAGGCGGCGCGGTCGGCGGCGGTGAAGGCGCTGCCCCAGGCCGCCCGGTCCGCCGTCAGGGCCGTGCTGCCCCAGGCGGCCCGGTCCATAAACAGCGAGA
>CAXTWM010000392.1:0-4366 GCA_964247915.1 uncultured Armatimonadales bacterium
GGACGTACCTGGTCGTCTTCGGCAGCGTCGCCCTGTCCACCGTGGTGCGCTACGAGCTGACCCCGCTCCTGGGCACGCGCGTGGCCTTCACCCTCTACTTCCCCGCCCTGGTCCTGAGCGCCTGGGTCGGCGGGTGGGGCGGCGGGCTGACCGCCCTGTTCCTGTCGTCTCTGGCGGCGATCTTTCTTTCCCTGTCCCCGACGCACACCCTCGTCGTCAGCGCAAAGGCCGATCAGGTGACTCTGCTGGTCTTCGTCATCGTCGGCCTGGGCGTTTCCGCCCTCAGCAGTTCCCATCGCAGGGCGCGTCAGCGGGCCGATGACGCGGCGGCGGACGCCCGGTGCAGCGAGGCGGCCCTGCGCGACAGCGAGGCCCGCAAGTCCGCCGTGATCGACGTCGCTCTGGACTGTATCATCGCCATTGACACGGAGGGGAAGATCGTCGAATTTAATCCCGCCGCCCAGAAGACGTTCGGCTACACGTCGGAGGAAGCGCTGGGCCGGCCCGTCGCCGAAACCGTCATCCCCCCTGCATTGCGTGACCGGCACCGCGCCGGGTTCGCGCACTACCTCGCCACGGGCGTCGGCCCCGTGCTGGGCCAGCGGGTCGAGCGGGTCGGGATGCGGCAGGGCGGCGAAGAGTTCCCCGTGGAGCTTGCCATCGTGCCGACGGAGCGGGGCGGCGAGCGGGGGTTCATCGCCTACCTCCGCGACATCAGCGAGCGTCAGGCGCTGGAGCGGGAGCGGGAGCGCCTGACGGAGCGCGAGCGCCGCATCGCCGGGCAGCTCCAGCAGGCGCTCCCGCCCGCCGTCCCAGCCGCCGTCCCCGGAATGGAACTGGCCGACTTCTACCACCCCGCCCTGGAAGAAGCGGGCGTCGGCGGCGACTTCAGCGACGTGTTCGCCGCCGACAAGGGCGTGACGTTTCTGGTGGTGGGCGATCTGAGCGGCAAGGGCCTGGCGGCGGCCAGCCAGGTCGCCACCGTCCGAAACATGCTCCGCTTCGCCCTTTACAACGGGCGGTCGCTGGCCGGCCCGGTGACGACGCTGGGCCGCACCCTGGTCGAGAACGACCTGCTGACGGGCTTCGCCACGCTGTTCGTGGGCCGCTTCGACGCCCACACGAACCTCCTGAGCTACGTCAACTGCGGCCAGGACGCGGGGCTGGTCCTCCGCGCCGCCACCGGGCAGATCGAACAACTGCCCGCGACCGGCCCCGTGCTGGGCGGCTTTGCGGGGGCCGACTACGCCGAGGGGTCGGTGAGGCTGGAAAAGGACGACGTGCTGGCGCTGTACACGGATGGTCTGACCGAAGCGGGGCCGACCCGAACGTCTCTCCTCACCGGGGATGGAGTGGCCGCCCTCCTGCGGGCGCAGGCGGGCGGGCGGAGCGCGCCCGAGATCGTGTCCCGGCTCATCGCCGGGGTGGACGACTACGCGCAGGGCGGCATCCGCGACGACCAGTGCCTGCTGGTCGGGGTCGTGGCGTGAGCGCCCGCCTCGCCTACCGCTCGAGCGCGTGGGACGCGCGGAGGGCGATGGTCTGGGCGGGCGCCCGGCGCGGATGGCGGCCGACGCAGTCGTTGTCGGCTCCGGCCACATCGGGTGAGGGGATCAAAAAGCTTTTTCGATTTGCGGCGGCTCCTTGACTTTGTGAGGATTTTTGCTATACAATGGGGCCGCGTCGCTTTCAAGTGTTCGGTTTCTTGAGACGGCGGCGCTTTTGCGACGTCCCACGAGATCACAAGGAGACCTCATGTACCCTCTCATCAAGGCCGCTGTCGCCTCTTGCCTCGCCCTCGGATTGCTCATGCCGGCCTGCGCCCAGCCTCGCCAGCATATGCGCGTCCCTGCATCCCATCCATACAGACAAACAGGGATAGCCGTGCGCGGAACACCCCCACCCATTCGTCGCGCCCCCGTCGTGATGGGGAGTCCGGCCAGCAACGGCATCACGATACGGAAGGTCTTCCTCTGGCCTCAGCCTGCCAAGATCGAGCCTCACATCCGGGAAGTGCCGTCTGGCCGACCGATCCGGGTCATAGGTTCTCAGGGCGGCTTCTATGCGGTGATCATGCACGACGGCCGACAGGGCTGGCTGCCCGTTGACGCGGTGCGGCCCAGATGATCCAAGACGAACCAGTGTCCCCTCATCGGTCTGAGGCTTAACGGGACTGCGACGCCTGCCCGAGCGCCTGGGATGCGCGGAGGGCGATGGTCTGGGCGGGCGCCCGGCGCGGCTGGTCGTCGGCGTGGTCGTTGGTGTAGCGGACCAAGCCCGCCGGGTCAAGGATAAAGGCGCGGGGGCAGGAGTTCAGCTTGTAAACGCCCTCCGTCAGCTTGGAGTCCGGGTCCGGCAGCAGAGTCGTCTGTTTGAGGTCCAGGCCATTATGGGCGGCGAAGGCTTTTGCGTCGGCCCCCGTCCCGGCGAAGACGATGAGGGTACGGGCGGCCCCTTTGTGCTGTTCTTTGCCCCAGAGGACAGCGACGTCGGCGCACCAGGGGCAGCCGCAGAAGAAAAACAGGGCGGTCGCGTGGCCGCGCGTGGCGGCTAGCGAGAACGGCTTCTCCTGGGCGTCGGCCAGGGCAAAGGCGGGGGCGACATGACCGGCCTGGGGCGCCCCGCCAGCGGCAGGTGCAGCAGTCGGAGCCGGGGGCGTCGCGGCGGGGGCTGGGGTCACAGTCGTGTCGGGATCGTCCTGGAGCGTTCCCGTGATCTCCAGGAGCACGCTGGCGTCTGAGGCCCCGTGCGTGAAGACCCAGACGGATTTTTCCATCGGGCCGGGCGCGAGCCGGTGCGGGGCGACGCTGACCCGGACGGGGATGATGCCGCCCGGCCCGACCGTCAGCGGCAGGTCCTGGTCTCCGTCGAGGAAGGCCGTGGTGCAGCCGCACGACGACTGGAGGCGGTCCACCGTCACGGGAGCCGTGCCGGAGTTCCGCAGGGTGAAGGTGTGCTCCAGCGGCGACTCGTCGGACATCCGGCGCGTGCCGAAGTCGTAGCGGGCCGTCGTGGCGTCGGCCTGGACGGTCCCCTGCCCCGTCACGACCGTCAAGGCAGGCGGGGCGGCGAGGACAAGCCGGGCGGGCGTTGTTAGCAACAGGCCCAGCAGAAGGCCGGGAAAGAAGCGAAGTCTCATGCCCCTATTATACACCATGCCGGAAGGTACGGCGCGTGTTGACAAACCGGACCGGCGGCGGTTATAATAGAGTATTCCGGGGTCGATCAATGGCAGGTCGACTCACTTTGGCTGAGTTAATCGGGGTTCGAGTCCCTGCCCCGGAATAACCTTTCACTTCACAACCCCCAAGGATGGACAACCGCTTAACACTAAGGACGGACCACAATGGGCGAAAGAATCCTCGATCTCCTGCGGCAAGGCATCAGCTACAACGCGATTGCGGCTGAGGTCGGCTGCTCCAAATCCAACGTCAACTACTACGCCAAGAAGCTTGGGACAGCCAAAAAGGCGCGCATCTACGACTGGAAAGTCATCCAAAGCTTCCATGACCACGGCAACAGCATCTACCAGTGCATGAAGCATTTCGGTTTCTGCAAGGCGGCTTGGCAGAAGGCCGTGGAAAGGGGCGAACTAGTTCCCCGCATCGTGCCGATCATTCCGATGGAAGATTTGCTCGTCAACGGCAGAAGACTGAGCGGCAAACACCTGAAAACCCGTTTGTTCCGAGCGGGGCTGATGGAGCAGCACTGCCATGAGTGTGGATTAGTCGAATGGCGCGGGAAGAAGCTGCCGCTGGAACTGCACCACATCAACGGCGTCCACGACGACAACCGGCGGGAGAATCTGACGCTTCTGTGCCCCAACTGCCACAGCCTGACGCCCAACTACTGTGGGAAGAACACGAAGCGGCGAAAAACAGGTATTCGGTGAGTCACGTTTTTGTGCAGGCGGGTATAATGCACGCATGGACCCAGAGTATTTCCGTGCGGATGACGTGATCTCCCTGACCCCCGGCGAGTGGCAGGAACTGGTGGCCTCCATCCAGAGCCTGGTGCAAGCCAACAATGCGCTCCTGGAAACGGTCTCGGAACTGATGGCCCAGCGCAACGAAGCCTTCTCGCATCAAGCGCTCCCGTCCTTGGCCGATCCCTCCCAGGCCGATTGCCCCCAGTCCGACCCTTACGACCTACGCACCCTCAACCGACTTTTCAGCGACAAGCCCTGATTCCTTCATCCCCCATCCCATCCGCCGGAGCATCCCCCCGTGAACGAAACCCAGAAATGGCCGGACCGCCTGTGGCTCGTCCGGCACGGCGAGAGCGCGGGCAATGTCGCCCGCGACGCCGCCGAGGCGGCCGGCCGCCCCGGCAATGACAGCCCCCCGCGCGCCGCCGCCGTGCCCCG
>CAXTWM010000393.1:0-4351 GCA_964247915.1 uncultured Armatimonadales bacterium
GGTACAATAGCCGCATCTTAACATAATCTCAGCAGCGCGGCGTGAGCACACGCAATCGGGGGACACGCATGGCAGTGACAGATCGGTTTTATGGAGCGAACACGATGGGGACCGGGCGACCCATCCAGGACTTCGGGCTGGGCGACCTCAAGGGCAATTACCAGTACACAGCCAAGCTGCGCGCCAAGGGCCTGCTGGTCGTCGTCTTCTTTTCGCTCGACTCGGCCCCCTCCGTCCGGGCGCTCCAGGTCGTGCAGTCCTGGACGGCGGGCCTGCCGACGCAGAAGTGGACGGCCCTGGGCGTGGCCGACGGGGACCGGGCGGAGATGAACGGGTTCGCCCAGGCGCACGGGCTGGACGGCGTCACCATCGTGCTGGACCACGAGCTGTACCAGACGCGGCAGTGGGGGGTCTCGCACCTGCCGAGCCTGTACCTGGTGTCGGGGCGGACCGGGCGCGTCCTGCACAAGATATTGGGCGAGGACGCCCAATCGCTGGACGGCATGAAGGGGATGCTGACGGACGAGGTGGAAAAGATCGTGACGGCGGAGGCCGCCGCGAAGAAGGCCGAGGACGACAAAAAGGCGGCGGAGGCCGCCGCCAAAGCCGCCGAGGCGTCCAAACCCTCGGACACCACCCCCGCGCCCGCCAAACCCTGACGGGAACAAGGGCGGACAAAACGGAGAGGACGGCAAAAAGGGCGGGGTTTCCCCGCCCTTTTGTTCGTTCTATGTTTTCCGCAGATGACGCGGAGGAAGATGAGACAAAAAGAGCCGCCGCAGCAATCCCAAAGCGCCACGGCAGCCGCCCTCACGGAGTCTTGCGAACTCGGAGAAGCAATGATAAGGAGATCACATCTATAATGACGACGGGCTGCGACCAAATGTTCCCATCTTGTTTAGTTTATGTAGAAAATGTTCGGAGGGGTCAGGCAGCGGAGCCGTGCTCGTCAAAGGCGTCGTCAGTACCCTGCGTCTTGGTTCACGTTCGGGTCATACAGTAGTACAATCAGCAAAACCGTTGCGAGGAGAGACAACAAGACTGCACCAAGCATTATCCCCAGCCGTGTTTCCCGCTCAATGCCACTGTACCGGCTAGTGAAAAGCCATACTGGCAGCAATGGGAGCGTTATCAGCATGATCCAGATGATGATGCCGACGCTCCCAGGATAAGGAGGCATATACCTTTTTGATAGTTCGTTGGTTGCCACCCAACATATAACAAACAAAGCGGCATACGCCCAGACGCCTATGCCGGCACCGGCTAACAGGCTTAACAGGTGAGGGGCGTGTGTAAACACGCTCTTTCTGTTTGGGGCGGGCCTCACTGCCAGCCGCTGCCGGCGAAGTCGAAGCGGACCTTTTTGGTCTTAGTGGAGTAGTAGAAGGCCAGGTCGCGCCCGAAGACCTTGCGGCTGATGGAGTATTCGAAGTCGCGGTAGCTGTCAATGACGTACTGCTCGTAGGAGGTGGCGACGCCGACGCCCCAGTCGTTGTTGATGCGGTAGCGGGCCGCCCCGAACAGGCTGCGGTCGCCCAGGGGCAGGCCGTAGCCGCCGGAGAAGGAGACCGTCAGGCGCGGCAGGGGCGTGGTCAGGTAGGTCGCCGTCAGGCGCTGCTGGGTGGCGGAGCGGAGCAGGGCTTCCAGCGGATTCAGACTGGACGAGGGCGAGCCGAGCTGGGACAGCAGCGGGTCGTAGCGGTAGGTGTAGTTCAGAGTCAGCGAGTCCGACCGGCGGAACGTGCGCGTCAGGCCCAGGCTGGCGCTGACGACGGGGGCCAGCCGGTTGCTCTGGCCGCCCCAGACCTGGCCGACGGTGAGCGAGTCGATGAGCTGGGTGCGCTTGTTGAGCTGCAAGGGCGCGGTGAACAGGCGCACGTCCACGGAGCGGTTGGAGATCGGAGTCGTGACCGTGCCGGTGGTCGGGGCGGTCTCGGTGAGCTTGCCCTGCTGGAGAGTGAGGTCGGTCGAGTAGTTGAAGATCGAGTGGCCGATCGGCTTCGGGTTGGTCTGGAGGTAGGTGCTGACGCTGTAGCTCTTCGCCGAATAGCCGTCAATGCCGGGGTCGTTGCTGCCGGACGCGCTGCCGTTGAGGGAGAAGCCGCTGAACTGGCGCGAGACGTTCGACGAGACGTACTCGCTGCGGTGCTCGGGGTAGTCCACAAACAGGTAGCCAGTCGTGGTCGCATCAAGGCGCTGCGTGTGGCTCCACTGGGCGCCCCACTCGGAGCGCGTGATGCCGTTGATCAGGAACTGGCCCGACCCGCTGCGCCCGACCTCGTAAGTCTGCTCCAGGTCCAAAGCCAGCCCGTGCCGGGCGGACTGGCCGGTGAAGAACGAGGCGCCCGACGACAGGCTGCTGGCGATGTTGGCGCCGCTGACGGCGGCGTTGCGCAGGTAGAGCGTGCCCTTGGAATGCGGCGTGACGTTGTAATAGTACGGGATGTTCAGGAAGACGCCTTCCGAGCCGAACCCGAGGATCTGCTGGCCGAAGATCTGGTCCGTGTTCATCGGCATGACGTGGTAGGCGACCGAGAGCAGCTTCTTGCCGTCGCTGTAGATCGTCGCGCGGCGGAACTGGATCTGGTCGCCAGGGTCGGCGGTGATGGCGCGGGCGGACACGACGACCCGGCTGTCGGCGAGGTCCACGAAGCGGTATGGGTTGGACTGGAGCGGGAGCTGGGCCGGGTCCACCGGCTCCGGCGCGGTCTCTAGATCGAAGCCGGTGACGGTGACGCTCTGGGCGTCCCCGGCGAGGATGGCGGTCCCGGCCCCGTTCAGCAGGTCGTAGCGCAGCTCGGCCACGCGTAGGACGTGGCGGCCCCGCTGGAGGGTCGCATGGTGAGCGAGGACGAACCGGGTCTGGAGGTCCACCTGGAGCGAGTCCGCCCGGATGTCCAGGGCTTTATAGGAAAGGTGGGCCGAGCCGCCCTTACCCTGCGCCTCGACGATGCGTGTGTCGGCGCTGTAGATCAGGTACTGGGGGCAGTCCAGGCGAATCCAGCGGGCGTCCTTGGAGAACAGCGACTCGCGATCCTCGGTGAATTCGACAGTGGTCGCCCCTACCGAAGAGCCGTCCGCCGTCGCGCCGTAGGCGACGGCCGTGATCGTGGCGGTCCCCGCCGAGGTGGCGGAGGTCAGGGAGATGCGGGCGACGCCGGACGTCGTCGAGGCCGTGTCGCCGGTGAGGGTGCCCAGCGTGGTCGTGAAGCGGACCGGGGTGTTGTTGGCGACGATGCTGCCGCCGCCGTCGCGCACCGTGGCGGTGATGACCGTGGTGCTCTTGCCGTCCGCATAGATGAGGTCCGGCGCGGCGGCCAGCGAGACGCTGGCCCGGCCCGCCGCCCGCGCGGCGGCGGGCCAGAGCGTCGGGACGAGCGCCAGAAGCCCGAAGGCAAGCATCAGGAAAAAGGCCGGTCGGGCCATGCCGGGTCGCGAGACGGAGGGACGCATGGTGGGTGTCCTGGAAAGGATGCGCTGCAAAGAAGTCCCGCCCCGGCGTTTGGCCGGGGCGGGGTGGTCTCGACCGAAGACTCTCGACCTACGGGTTCGGCGGGTTCGGCGGCGCGCTGCTGCTGGTGCTGGTGAGGCCAGGGGGGCTGGGCGGGCCGGTGGTCGTGGTCGTCGTGGTCGTCGTGCCGCCGGAGTTGCTGCTGCTGCCGTGGTGGGAGGAGCCGATGGCGATGCCGACGGCGGCGGCCAGCAGGATGCCGACCAGGATGCCAGCGTCCTTGTTGTGGTGCCCGCGCTGGAAGTCCGTCGAGGTCAGCCGTTCCTGGGGCACACTGCCGTTCAGGGCGGAGACGAGCTGGCCGGCCACGTCGTTGATGGCGCTTTGCAGCAGGCTGTCCGGGTCGTCGTTCGGGTTGAAGGAAATGCCCTTGCCGGTGAAAGCCAGGACCCGCGCCGTCGCGCCCGTGTCCGAGCGGTACAGCGTGGCAGTGACGGTCAGGGTGACGTTGCGGCTGGCAGGGTCGGCGCGGAGCGCCTCGATCGTGCCGAGCATGTAGCCGTCGGTCCCGACCTGGGCGGCGATCTTCTGCGTCTTCTGCGCGTCGTCGTAGGGCGGCGTGAGGTCGTTCTCACTCAAGCCCTCGACGCGGGCCTCCTGCAAGGCGCGCTGGATCTGCGGCAGCGTGGGCGAGAAGCTGTTGGCTTTGTAGCGCCCGATGGTGTTCAGGCGCAGCTTGACGGCGTCCTCGACCCGCGCCCCGACCTGCTCCGCATTGAAGCCGCCCGCGTTGCCCGCAGCCGAGAGGTTGCTGGTGAACGGGAACAGCAGAATCGAGTGGATCGGTCCGGTCGCAACCGGCGCCATCGGGATGCGGATGGTGCTGCCGGCGGGCGGGGC
>CAXTWM010000394.1:0-4341 GCA_964247915.1 uncultured Armatimonadales bacterium
ACTATATTCTATAATATAATAGAACATAGTTCTATTCTTAAGCGCCCCCAGAATCAAGGAGAACTTCGTGAAGGTCATCCACACCGAGATCGAGATCAACGCCCCCGCCGAGCGGGTCTGGGGCATCCTGACTGACTTTGCAGCCTTCCCCGACTGGAATCCGTTCGTCCAGCGCATCACAGGGAGGCCCACCGTCGGTGAACGGCTCCACGTCTCCCTCCAGCCGCAAGGCTCCAAGGGGATGAGCTTCACTCCGACCGTCATGGAGGCCACACCCAACAAAGAACTACGCTGGCTTGGACGCCTGCTCCTACCGGGAGTCTTCGACGGAGAACATACCTTCCGCATTGAAGCAGTAGGCGCAAATACAGTCCGCTTTATCCACGAGGAGCGGTTTCAGGGTCTCCTGGTCTTGCTGTTCGCCAAGAGCCTGGACGATGGGACGCAGGCGGGGTTCGTGGCGATGAACCAGGCTCTGAAGGCCCGTGCCGAACAGGGGGCCGTTTAGCGCAGGGACCAGCCATGCCGTACCGACCAACAGCCAAGACCGCACAGAACAAGGAGGCGATGAGGCAGCGGCTGGTCGCCGCCGCCCGCCGCCTCTTCGCCGCGCAGGGCTATGCGGCGACGACGCTGCAACAGATCGTAGCCGAGGCGCGGACCTCCATTGGCAACTGCTACTTCTATTTCGCCGGCAAAGAGGCTCTGCTGCTGTCCGTGGCGGAACAGTTTCGGGATGAAGTCGCCCAGGAGATAGACGCGGCCACGGCGCCCCTTGCTCCTGGGCCGCACCTCCTCGCAACGGCGGTCTACACCGGTGTCCTGGCCGTCCTGCGTCAGCCGGAGGTGGCGCGTGTCGCCCTGTTCGAGACGACCCTGCCGTCCGTCCGCGCCGTCGCCGCCGAGTTGTTCACCGCCCGCATCCGCCGCGCCTTAGCGGGTATGCCGGATTGGGTGAATCAGGGACAACATCCGGCGCTGGGCGCACACGCCTGGCGGGGCGCGATCCAGGCCACGCTAGAAGGCGTTCTAAGCGGACAGGTTACGGCAGACCCGGAGGCGGTGGCCCGCTTTCTCGCCCGCTGGAACCTGCAAGCTCTTGGGCTGCCGGAGGCCGCCATCGCGGAAGGGATGAACGATCTGGGAGGCAGTCCAGACGGGCGGCGACAGGAGTAGTTCCTCCTCTGATCCCTTTCCACCCTTGTCCCCACCCCTCATCACCGGCTGGCGGTCGGCTTCCCTCTCAAGCCCTAAGACGAGTGCCTAGGGGGTTTCCTGTCGCCCTTGGCTTTGTGCCTCCTGTGTCCGGCGCAACGCGGCGGCCGTTTGCAGGGCCACCGCCCGTACACGCATAATTATGGAGAGGCGGCGGTTCCACAGCCAGCGGAGCAGCAGGAGGCCGATCAGGACGACCGGCAGCCAGAGCGGGGCGTAGACCAGCGCGTAGGCCCCCGCCGTGGCCCCGCGCGCCATCAGCCGGGCCAGCCGCGCACGCGCCAGCCCCGCCGCCTGGGCGAACCAGTGCGACAGGTCGGGGGCCGCCGGCGCTGTCCCCGCCGGCAGGGTGCCCGGCTCGAACATCTCGATCTGCACGGTGTTGACCTGCGTGTCCCGCTCCAGGTCCGCCCGGCGCTGCGCTAGCAGGCTTTCGTCCACGCTCGCCCGGAACAGCCGCTCCTGCACATATAGCAGGTCGCCCCCGCGCAGGCGGCGACCGCTTTGCAGAATCCCGGTCAGCCGCGTCTCGTGCTGCTGGAGGCGGACGATGCGCCGAGCCAGCTCCTCATACTCCGAGGCGTGGTCGGTGGTGGCGACGTTCTCCCCGTACAGCTTACCGAACCCCTGCACGGCCCCCAGCAGAGCGGGCAGGCGGCTGGCGGGCAGGCGAAATTGCAGCCAGCCGTGCTTGCGCCCCTTGCCGTCCACCAGGGTGCGCGCCGCCAGCAGCTCCGCGCCTTGGGCGCCCGCCGCGCCCAGCACCTGCCCGCGCGCGGCGTCGAAGGCCGCCACTTTGACGACGATATTGCCGCCCCGGACGGGCATTTCGCGGACGGGGGCGGGCGACTGCCCCCGGACCGCGCCGGCCACGGCCAGCAGCAGGAAAGCGTTCCCCCAGATCGTTTTCATCTCGTTGCTCCTTGTATGACTACGGTTGTAGTTTCAATGATACCACTGATTACAGATATAGTCATTAGGGAACAGATTGCCGAGCGACGTGAGGCGAGGGGCTGAACCCCCTCGCTGGGGGGCGAAGCGCCCAGTCACCACCTGCGTGGCGACAAGACAGCCTGCGGGAACATTCTTTGCCCGCGTAGGCGGACATTAGGCGTCTGCGCCCCACAGCGTAGAACTTCAGTTCCACGCCCGAACTTAGTCGCCTGTGATTTTGTAAGTGACTTCCGTCGGCGTCTCGCCGAGCGCCTCCAGATAGCCGTCGTCCGCCAGCCGCTCCAGCGTCTCCAGCAGGGGCCGGTTGCCGTCTTTGCGGAAGGCTTTGACGCCCCCCTGGTCTTGGATGATCTCGATGAGAATTTCGCCGCCTTGGCCGTTCAGGATGCCGATGGGATTGGGAGTCATGGTGCCGCCTCATTGCTGTCAGGTGTTATACATATTGTGGCTGTTCAGGCCGGCGACTCAAGGGTTGCGCTCCGAATAAAAAGAATCGGCCTAACCCTTGACAGGCCATATTTAGTGTGATATACTAAAAATCCACACAAGATATAGGCGAGACACGCTTGATGAAGTCTTAGGAATGACGTTCCTGTGAAGTGCCCGTATTGCGGCCATGACAACGACGCCGTGCTGGACTCGCGCCCGATGCGCGAGGGAGAGGCGATCAAACGACGCCGCGAGTGCAAGCACTGCGAGCGGCGCTTCACCACGTTCGAGACCATCGAGGAGATGCAGCTCACGGTCGTCAAGAAGCCGGACCGCGACGGCCACCAGCGCCGCGAGCCGTTCGACCGGAACAAGCTGCTGCGGTCCCTGCGCGTCGCCTGCCAGAAGCGCCCGATCTCGGAGGAAACGCTCCAAACCATCGCCGACGACATCGAGCGGACCCTGACCAACCGCCTGGACAAAGAAGTGCCGTCGTCGGAGATCGGCGAGATGGTCATGGAGAACCTGCGGCGCATCGACCACGTCGCCTATGTCCGCTTCGCGTCCGTGTACCGCCAGTTCGAGGACGCCACTCAGTTCCGCGACATCGTGAACCTGCTCAAAAAGCAGGGTGGGCGACTGCGGAAAGAATGAGGCCGACGATGTGGTTCTCACGGAAGCCTAGGAATGAGACTATCCTGCCTCCTTACGACTTCTCGGAAGCTTTATTGCTTCCAGTCATGGAAAGGTTTGCACAATCCATAGCGATTTTGCAAGAACGCGCACGGGCGGAAGCGGCTATTTATGGTGAATCTCTGGCACCGCTTCAACCTGGGTTCTCAGAAGACGAGATCGCTGACCTGGAGAGAAAGCAAGGGGCACCGTTCGCAGCGGAAGTAAGGGAGTTCCTTCAGCACTGGAAGCGCGTCCAGGGCGAAGGCGGCTTTGGCTTCTATGGCCCTGATAGCTGGGTAACGGATGAAAGGTTCACGGGCGGAAAATACCCAAACAGTTTCTATCTGGTTGTCGGTGACTACTGGCGTTACGCAGATGGGGACCTGTTGATTATGCCGCTATCAGGCGAAACCGACAAGGTGTTGCTGTATCTGCATGAGGATGGGTCAAAGATTGAGGATCTTGCTCCTTCTTTTTCGCTCGCCCTGTGGCGGATGGCACATGAAGACTTTGAAGAAGATTAATCGAGAATGACAGGAGACAGCATGGCAGAGCGAAGCAACGGGAAAAAGAGCACGTCCGGGACGACCCTGGACCTGATGGGTGAGGAGGAGCCGGCCCCGCCGCGCGCCGCGCGCAAGGCCGCCGCGCCGGCCCCGGCGACCGCATCCCCGGCGGCTCAGGCCGCCCCCGCCGAAGTCGGCGGCGCCCTCTTCGGCGGCGACGAGGTGGGGGCCGGCCGGCAACATGGGGACCACCGCCTCGCCCGCGGCGCCGGCCGCGGCGGCCGTGTCGGCGACCGACACGCCGGCAGCTTCCGCGGCCCGGCACGCCGCCGAGGGGGGCCGAGGCGAGGGCGGTCAGCGTCCAGCGCGTCGACGCGACCGTGCCGCTCGGCTCGTGCCGTCCGCTTCCCGACCACCGGCGGATGACGAACAGGGGCACCGTCGATCCCTCGGCCGCGAGCTGGAGGCGGCGGCTCGCCCGCAGCGTCAGGCACGGGCTCTCGGCCACGACGCCGGCGAGGACGCCGTGGCGCAGCGCCTCCTCGGCGCTCGGCAGCACGGC
>CAXTWM010000395.1:0-4339 GCA_964247915.1 uncultured Armatimonadales bacterium
TCTTTTTGCCTGCCATGATAGACCTGACCGACCGCATCCTCCAGACGCCGACCCTGACCCGCGCCGCCAACGGCGGCGTCAGGTGGCACGCGCCGCGCCGGCTGCTGCAACTGCTCTGCGGCGCGTTGCTCGTCGCCCTGCCGCTGACCGACGGCCTGCGGCTGGATCTGCGGCGGGACGAGTTCTTTTTCGCCTGGCGCAAGATGGCCGCCCACGACCTGTTCCTGCTGTTCTGGGTGTCCATGCTCGGCGTCGCTCTGCTTTCCGCCGTGTCGTTCCTGTATGGCCGGCTCTGGTGCGGCTGGGTCTGCCCGCAGACGCTGGCCTCGGACTTCGCCGACTCGCTGCGGACGCGCCTGGACAGAGCATTCAACACCCGCCCAGGCAGGCCGCGCTTCCGGCTGTCCCGCTCACTCTGGGCGCTGGCGATCTTGAGCGCGTCGCTCGGCACGGGCGTCGTCCTCGCCTGCTATTGGCTTGCCCCCCCGGATGTGTTCGCGGCCACGCTCGCCCCGTGGCGGGACCCGGCGGCGGGGCTAACCGTGTACGGGAGCGCCGCCGCGCTGGCCGCCGACATGCTCTGGCTGCGCCGCCGCTTCTGCTCCCACTTCTGCCCCTACGGCCCGCTGATGAGCACGCTGGGGGATCAAAACACGCTGGCCGTGCGTTACCTGGAGGAGCGCGCCGACGAGTGCATCGGCTGCCACAAGTGCGAGACCGACTGCCCGATGGGCATTGACATCAAAAAGGGCGTCGGCCAGCACGCCTGCATCGGCTGCGGCGAGTGCATCGACTCCTGCAACGATGTCCTGGGGCGGCGCGGCAAGCCGGGCTTGATCGAGTTCCGCTACGGCACCGCCCCCGACCGCGCGACGAAAGCGCTGACCGTGCCCCAGCGGCTGGGCCTGTGGGACGGGCGGCGCATCATGGTCGCGCTTTCGGTCCCGCTCTGCCTCGCCGTCGTGCTGTTCCTGATCTACGGCCACTGGCCGCCCAGCGCCAGCGTCAACGCGCGCGGCGACATCGTCCGCACCGCCTCGGAAGTCCGCAACGGCTACCTGCTTTCGTTGGGCAACGGGAAGCCGGATGCGGCCCCGTGGACGCTGTCCGTGACGGGCCTCCCTGGCGGCCGGGTGTCGCCGCAGACCGTCACACTGGGCGCGCATGAAGGGGTGACGGTGCCGATCACCGTCACCGGCCCCACCGCTTCCGTGGCCCTGGGCCGGACGCCGATCCGCCTGCGCGTCTCAAGCGGGCGCGACGCCCAGGAACTTCCGACCATCTTCTACACACCCGCGCCCTGACGCGCAAGTTCACGAAAGAAGACCACCCATGCCCCGCACCTGGAGCAACGTCAAATACGTCGAGACGCGCAGCGCCGCCCAGAAGATCAAGAACCGCCCGTCCAGCCTGACGCTGTTCGTGTTCCTGATCCTCTTCAACCTGGCCCTGTTCGGCGGCCTGATCGCCTACACCATGAACACGGTCCTGCGCCACCCGATCACCGAGATCCCCAATCTGGCGCACCCGCCGAAGGACGATTAGGACTGACTTCCCTATGGCCGTCGCCACCTCCACCCTTTGTGACCTCTGCGGCCTGCCCGCCCACGCGCCCCTGGCCGCCCAGATCGGCGACCGGGCGCACACCTTCTGCTGCGCGGGCTGTCGTCAGGTTTATCAGATACTCATCGAAAGCGACCAGATCGGCGCAGGCCAGGACCCAACGCAGACGACGCTCTACCAGCAGTGTTTGCAGATGGGCCTGATCGCGAAGCCGGAGGAAGCACGCGCCGAAGGAAGGGCGGGGGAACCCCGCCCCTACGATACGGGCGTGGGGGTCGGGTTTCCCGACCCTCTTTCGAGTTCCCCCACCGCAAATCATCCCTCAGCCTCTCACGGCGGGGCTGGAGACACCCTGGACACCACCCGCGAGACGGCCTTCCAGGTCGGCGGCATGTGGTGCGCCTCCTGCGCCTGGCTCATCGAGCACGCCGTCGGGCGGATGAAGGGCGTCGAGCGCTGCCGCGTTTATTTCGCCTCCGATCTCGTGAAAGTCGCCTACAAGCCCGCCCGCGTCGGCCCCGAGGCGTTGGCCGCCACCATCAAGAAGCTCGGCTACAGCGCCGAGACGTACAGCGGGGACGGGGCAAACACCGACAGCCCACAGGCGAAGGCGCGCAGGGGCCTGTTCATCCGCGCCGTGGTCGCCATCGCCTTCGCGGTCAACGCCGGCATGTGCCAAACGCCCTTTTATGCCGACTTTGTTGTGCGCCAGGGACTATCCGAGGATGCTAGTCAGTGGTTTCCGCGCGTCGAGATGCTGCTTTCCCTGCCCGTCCTGTGGGCGGGCTGGCCGATCTTCGCCAAAGCCTGGGGCGCAGCACGGAAGGGCGGGGCGGTCATGGAAACGCTCATCGCCCTGGGCGTCACTGTTTCGTTCGCGTACAGCGCCTGGGTCGTGGCGCACGGCGGCGTCCACGTCTACTTTGATACCGCCGACATGCTGATCGCCCTGGTGCTGGTCGGCAAGCACATCGAGGCCGGGGCGCGGCACGACGCGACGGGGGCTATCGCCCTGCTGTACGGGCTGCTGCCCAGGAAGGCGCTCGTGCGTACCCCGGACGGCCGCGAGGTCCTGGTCGCGCTGGGCAGGCTGGGGGTGGGGGACCGCGTGGTCGTCCGCCCCGGCGAGCGAATCCCCAGTGACGGGCGGGTGGCCGAAGGCGCGGCCCTGGTGGACGAAAGCCTGCTGTCGGGCGAGGCCCGGCCCGTCGCCAAGCGCGTCGGCGACGAGGTGACAGGCGGGACGGTCGCCACCGACGCGCCCCTCGTCATCGAAGTGACCCGGACCGGTGCGGAAACGACTCTGTCCCAGATGATCGCGCTGGTCGAAGAAGCGCTTGCCGCCAAGTCGCCCGTGGAACAGTGGGCCGACCGCATCTCCCGCCGCTTCGTCCCCGCCATCATCACCCTGTCCGCCCTGACCGCCCTGGCCCTGCTGCTGACCGGGCACAGCGCCGCCGACACCATTGTCCGCGCCGTCACCGTGCTGGTCATCGCCTGCCCCTGCGCCCTGGGGCTGGCAACACCTCTCGCCATTACATCGGGTGTCGGGGCCGCCGCCGCGCGAGGGATTTTGATCGGCAACACGGACATCCTGCAAGTCCTGCCGCGCGTCCGGCGCCTGCTCCTGGACAAGACGGGAACATTGACCGAAGGCCGCTTCGCCGTCCGTTCGTTCACCGGCAGCCCCGACGATCTGGCCGCCCTCGCCGCCCTGGAAGACGCCTCCGAGCACCCCCTGGCGCGTGCCCTGGTCGCTCACGCGCGGGGCCTCGGCTTGACTTTCCTCCCGGCGGCGGACTTCGCCCGGCATGAGGGCCAGGGCGTCACGGGGACGGTGAGCGGTCAGACGTGGTTCATCGGCAACCGCGCCCTGTGCGCCGCCCTCGCCGCCCCTGTCCTCGCCGCCCTCGAATCCCAGGCCGCCGACGCCGAGCGGCAGGCGCAGACGGCCCTCTTCTACGGCACGGGGGCCGCTGTTCTTGGCCTTGTCACCCTGGGCGACGCCCTCCGCCCCCGCGCGCGCGAGGCCGTCCGCGCCCTCCGAGATGCCGGGCTGACGCTGGAAGTGGTTAGCGGCGATGCCGACGCCACCACGCAGGCCGTCGCCCGCGCCGTCGGTCTGGACCACGCCACGGCCCAGATGCGCCCGACCGACAAAGTGGCCCGCGTCCGCGAGGTGCAGGAAACCTCCCCCGCCCCCAATTCTGGGGGGACCGGAAAAGCCATGTTCACTTCTGGCTCCCCCAGGATTGGGGGCGGGGGGGGCAGCGTCGTCGCGATGGCCGGCGATGGCATCAACGATGCGCCCGCGCTCGCACAGGCCGATGTCGGCATCGCCTTTGGGTCGGGCACTGAGATCGCCCGCCGCGCCGCCGACATCACCCTGGTCGGCGACGACCTGGGGCGCCTGGCCGACCTGTTCTGGCTGGCCCGCCGGACCGCCCGCGTCATCCGCCAGAACCTCTTCTGGGCCTGCCTCTACAACGCCGTCTGCATCCCCCTGGCCGTCGCGGGCGTCATCAAGAACCCCATCTTCGCGGCGGCGGCCATGCTGGTCAGCAGCCTCAGCGTCGTCCTCAACACCAAGCGCCTGCGCCGCCAGCTCGCGCGGACGGAGTGAAGCCGAAAGGGCGAGCGACGGAAGTCGCTCGCCTCTATCTTTACCCCTTGATCTCGGCTGGGCGGATCGGGTAGGATCGGATCGCTTTCGCCCTGAGAGGAATCCGACCCGTGCCCGACCTTGCCGCCGCCCCCGCGCCTGACCTCTTCGACC
>CAXTWM010000396.1:0-4337 GCA_964247915.1 uncultured Armatimonadales bacterium
GCCGTTGGGGGCGTGGGGCGCGTCGCCGTCGAAGACTTCGGCGAGGCTGCCGACGCCGTATTGGGACAGGCCGACGTCCAGGAGGGTGCCGAGCAGGGCGCGGGTCTTGGCCCTGTCGCCGTAGACTTTCAGGTGGGCGTCGCAGAAGGCGCCGAGCAGCCAGGGCCAGACCGTCCCCTGGTGGTAGGCCCCGTCGCGGGCGGCGGGGTCGCCCGGCGCGTAGTGCGCGCGGTAGTCCGGCGAGCCGGGCGCGAGCGTCCGCAGGCCGAACGGCGTCAGCAGGGCTTCGGCGACCGCATCCACGACCGCTTTGGCCGCGTCGCCCTCGACGACCGGGAACGGCAGGCTGACGGCGAAGACTTGGTTGGGACGGACGGAGGCGTCGGGCTGCCCGTCGGGACTGATGACATCGAACAGCGCCCCCGTGTCGGGGTTTGTGAAGAGCCGGGCGAACGAGTCTTTGGCCTGCGCGGCGCGCTTGGCACAGTCGGCGGCGAGGTCCGCCTGTCCTGCGCGTTTGGCGATCTCGCCTGTGATGCACAGGGCGTTGTGCCAGAGCGCGTTGATCTCCACCGGTTTGCCCGTCCGAGGCGTCACCACCCAGTCGCCCACTTTGGCGTCCATCCAGGTGAGTTGCACGCCCGGATGGCCGGCGTGGAGCAGGCCGTCGGACGGGTCCACGCCGATGTCGTAGTCCGTCCCCTGGAGATGCGCGTCCAGGATGGTCTGGAGCACGGGCAGCATCTCGGCCTGGGCGAAGCCCCAATCGCCGGACGCCTGCGCGTAGGCGTAGACGGCGTGGAAGAACCACAAACTGGCGTCCACGGTGTTGTATTCCGCCCCCGCGCCGCTGTCCGAGAACCGGTTGGGCAGCAGGCCGTCGTGAACGGCCCCGGCGAACGAGGTCAGAATCTCGCGGGCGACGGCGTGCCGCCCCGTGGTCAGGCACAGGCCGGGCAGGGCGATCATGGTGTCGCGGCCCCAGTCGGTGAACCAGGGGTAGCCGGCCATGATCGTGGCGCGGGCGACTTTAGCCGACTTCTCGATCACGAACTGGTCGGCGGCCAGCGTCAGCGTCTCGCGGGCCGGGTCGCCGGGCGGGACCTGGGCCTGGGCCAGCAGCGCCTTCTGCCGGCTGACCTCCGCCGCCAGCGCGTCTTCCGGCGCGGCGGGCCGCTCCGTCTCGACGGTCGCCGTCAGCGTGACCGTCTGGCCGGGCGACAGCACGCCGTTGAAGCGGCCGGGACAGTACAGGTCCTCGGTGAACTCAAGCCCACGTTCCTGCTCGCGCGGGTGCTCGAAGTTGTAGAACCAGCCGCTGTGGTCGTCGAAGGCGAACGGCGGCTTCACAGACAGGAAGAGCGGGTGGGCCGTCGGGAAGGCGACAAACTGGAGCCACCCGTCCGGCTCGACGGTCAGATCGGCCGTGAAGCCGTCCCACCGGTGCTGCTCCGTGTGGTAGTCCTTGTAGGCCAGCAGCGGCACCAAAGCCAGCCGAACCGGCTCGGGGGCTTTGGTCAGCGTGTACTGCACATAGACGGTGTTCTCGCCGTGCGCCATCCAGACGCGCTTTTCCAGAACGACGGTCTCTTCGTGGAAGATGAAGGTGAAGGTGGGGACGGGGCGCGTCCCGAAGTAGGTCAGGTGCCGGTAGCCCTGGGGCTGAACCACGCTGGGGTACTTGTTGGACGACAGCTGGTAAAGCTGTTCCTCGACCCGCACCTCCTCCTCCACCTTGGAAAGCAGGACGGCGCGGCCCACCGGCGGGGAGAAGACGGGGACAAGCAGGCCGTGGTAGCGCCGCGTGTTGGCCCCGGAGAGGCTGGCCATCGCGTAGCCGCCGATGCCGTTGGTGACGAGCCACTCACGCCGCCAAGCCTCGTCCCAATTTTGCAGGATGTCGCCCGAGATCTGTGTCATGCCGCCGTCTCCCGTCAGAAGCCCGATGTCCGAGTCCCGATATCAGAGGTCCAGCCCGCCCCGGCTTTTGGTGAACGCTTCGAGCCGGCGGACGGTGTCCACGGCCCCCCGGCGCCGCTCGACCGCCTGCGCCACTTTGAGGCACAGCAGCTCGAACACGTCCACGCCGGGCATGTTCTTCTCCACATAGTCGAAGGCGCCGCGCTTCATGCACTCGACGGCGTTGGCGACGTTGCCGTAGGCGGTCAGAACGATGACCTCGGTGAAGACGTCGCGCGAGACGGCGTTCTCCAGGATGCGTATCCCGGACCCCGAATCTTCCATGCTCATGTCGGTGATGACGATGTCATAGGCCCGCTCGGCGTGGTGCATCTTCTCGACGCCCGCCGCCTCGCCCGGCGCGGTCTCGACGCGATAGCCCTCACGGGTGAGCCGCCGCTGCACGGCCTCGCGCACTTCCTCTTCATCGTCCACAACAAGTATTCGGCACATAGGGTCCCCTTGATGCGGCTATTATACCAGACACAAAGCCGTTATTGCCGAGCGATCATATCGGCCTGACCGTATGAATGTCCCTCTAGACCGTCCCAGGTCTACCAACCGAATAGCCCGCCCGCCGCGCCACTGGGGCAGGCACGAGACAGGCGGCTGGGGCCGATAGGAGGCCCGATGACATATCGGTGGCAGTGTCCGTTTAGTCCAGCGCTTTGTTAAATAGAGGCAACTCCGCTTCGGATAACTCTTGGGGCACTGCTTTTTGCCTTAGCTCCGAGTTAGCCTGCAAGAACTCACCCCGGAATTGTTCATACGCGGCGTCCGTGTCCAAGTGATAGCGGAAAACTCCTTCCAATGCCTCGAAGTCAGTTTTGGAAAGATGACTTGCCACATCACGCCTAACGTCCTCGTCTAAAGGCAAATGTTCGTAGAACGCACAAGAGACGGCGGCGATGACATCTGGATCAGCCGATTGGAAGTAACACCAGCGGGCGTAGGAATATACTTACCGAATCGCCTTCGCATTCTTCCAGCTACGGGGCCACGGACGAGAATAGATCTCACAAAGAGTGAGTTCCAGTGTTATCCACAAGCCCATCGGGTCCCGCTCCCGCCGGAGAGTCCGCGTTAGGAACGGCACTTGCTTCACTGCCTGCTTCCGCCACTTCTTCATCACTCACCCGCGTTGACTTTACGCATACGTTCCAGTTCCAGCAGGTGCGCCTGATCTTTGGGGCGGCCAGCGGCGCGCTTCATCGCGATCAGCGCCTCCACCGAAGCCACCCGGACCGGAACGCCCTGCCGGTCCATGACCGTCGCCCCTTGCCACAGGTCCTCGAAGGAGGCGACGCCGTCGGGTTCCCCGACGAGGTCTACGCTGCCCGCGTCCGTCTCCAGCGTCATGTTGACGGATGTTTGCAGGGTACGCACGTCCCAGAAGAACGGCAGCCCCGGAGGGGCGCCGCGCAGGCGCGGGTGGTAAGGGACCAGGGCGTTCACCAGGGCTTCCAGACTCTGTGGGTCACGCGCGAACGCGAAGTCAATGTCGTCGGTCATGTGGGCCGCCCCTTGCAGGCGCATGGCGATCCCGCCGATGATCACGAACCGCAAGCCGCTGGCGGTTAGGGCGGCGATTATCCGCTGAAAGTCGTTGTCCGGTCTCATGCTGTCGTCCTTGAAAAACGCGAGTTCGCGCTCCATCTTCTCCAGCCGCTCCCAGGGCGGGAGGCGCAGGTTGCGGCGCAGCAGGGAAACGTCCACGCCGTTCTCGTCCTGCTCCCCGAAGCCGCAGGTGTACGCCTGCCACTGCGCCCACTGTTCGGGGGTCATGCCGAGGTGATCTTCTGCCGTCTCTTGTTCCGCTAGAACGGGTGTGCTCACGGCTCGATTGTACCTCACGGCGTACTCCTCGGCGCTCGCCCGCCCCCTAGCGCGGGGGCGCGTTGGGGACGTGGGAGGCGGCCTTGAGCGCGGGCCAGTCGCTCTCGGGGATGCGCTTGGCGTGGCCGTCCAGGAAGACCACGCCGCGCGTGCCGTCCGGGGCGGGGGCGGCCTCGTAGTAGATCACCATCGTGGCGGGGCTGTCAAAGGTGGCGAGGGAGCGGCCCGACAGGGACGTGTTGGGCAGGTACGGCTCGTGCGTCAGGGGCTGCTGGAAAACGGCGTCGTTCTTGATGTACGGGGAGATCGCCTTCTGCGTGACGGCGGCGCTCTTCATGGGCGGCAGCTTCTCGTCGTAGTCCTGGACGTACTGCATCATGCCCAGCCCGATCTGCTTCAGGTTGCTCAGGGAGGCCACCTCGGCGTCCCGAGCCGCCTGCGCCTGCGCCTCCGCCTGGGTCACGGGCCGGTAGGCCTGGATGCCGTCCAGGCTGCTGATCTGGCGGACGTTGACCAGAGACAGGCTCAAAATCGTGTCGGGC
>CAXTWM010000397.1:0-4299 GCA_964247915.1 uncultured Armatimonadales bacterium
CGCGGCGGGGCCCGGGCGAGGGGCGGGCCCCGCCCCAAGGCCTTCGTGTGGCAGGACCGCCGGCCGGCGGGCGACTGCGACGCGCTCCGGCGGGCGGGCTGGGAAGGGACGATCCGGGCCAGGACCGGGCTGGTCCTGGACGCCTATTTCAGCGCGACGAAGCTCAAGTGGCTGCTGGACCATGTCCCCGGCGCCCGCGACCGGGCGGAGCGCGGCGACCTGCTGTTCGGCACCGTGGACACCTTCCTGCTCTGGCGTCTCAGCGGCGGGGCCGTTCACGCCACCGACCCCTCCAACGCCGGCCGCACCCTGCTCTTCAACATCCACACGCTGGATTGGGACGACGAGCTGCTGCAACTCTTCGATATCCCGCGCGCCCTGCTGCCCGCCGTCCGCCCCAGCAGCGAGGTCTACGCCGAGGTCAGGCCCGGACTGCTGGGCGCGGGCACCGCCCCCCTTGCGGGCATGGCGGGCGACCAGCAGGCGGCGACCTTCGGCCAGGCGTGCTTCGCCGCCGGCCAGGTCAAGAACACCTACGGCACCGGCTGCTTCCTGCTGATGAACACGGGCGAGACGCCCGTCGTCAGCCGCCACCACCTGCTGACCACCATCGGCTGGGGCCTGAACGGGAAAGTCACCTACTGCCTGGAAGGGTCCGTCTTCGCCGCCGGGGCCGTCCTCCAGTACCTGCGCGACGGCCTGCGAATCCTCGACACCGCCGCCGAGGCCGAAGCGCTCGCGGCCTCCGTGGCGAGCAGCGGCGTCTACTTCGTCCCCGCCTTCGTCGGCCTGGGCGCCCCCTACTGGGACCCGTATGCGCGCGGCGCCCTGCTGGGCCTGACGCGCGGCAGCGGGCGGGCCGAGATCGCCCGCGCCGCGCTGGAGGCGGTCGCCTACCAGACGCGCGACCTGCTCGACGCCATGACGGCGGACGGCGGCGCCCCGTCGGGCGATCTGCGCGTGGACGGCGGCATGGTCGCCAACGACTTCCTGATGCAGTTCCAGGCCGACATCCTCGGCGCCCCCGTCGCGCGCCCCCAGGTCGCCGAGACGACCGCCCTCGGCGCGGCGGGCCTGGCCGGCCTCGCCGTCGGCTTCTGGAAGAGCACCGACGAACTGCGGTCCAACTGGACCCTGGACCGCCGCTTTGAACCGGCGATGGGACCCGCCGAGCGCAAAAAACTCTACGCCGGCTGGCAGCGCGCCGTCGCCCGCGCCCAGGCGTGGGAGCAGCCGGAGTAGGGCTATAATCTCCGTCACGTCCGGGTTCCGTTTTCTCCTTGACACCCTCCCCCAAACCTGCTACACTGCCCGCAGCACCACGGAAAATAGCCCAGGGAGAACGCGATGCTCACCCGGAACCCCCGTTCCCAAGTCGCCTTGCTGGCGGCCGCTTTGACCTGTCTCGGGGCCGCCGCACACGCCCAGGCGCCCAAATCGGCAACACACGCGGCGAAGAAGACGCGGCTGGCGTTTGTCACCAACAACCCGTCGGACTACTGGACCATCTGCCGCAAGGGCACGGAGGCGGCAGCGAGGGAGTTGGGGACGGTGTCGGTCGAATTCGTCATGCCCGCCGACGGCACGGCGGCCACGCAGAAGCAGGACGTAGACGACCTGCTGGCGAAGGGCGTCAAGGGCATCGCCGTCAGCCCGGTGGACCCGACTAATGAGACGCCGTACCTGAACGGGGTCGCCGCCCGGACGAACCTGATCACGGCGGACAGCGACGCGGGGGCCAGCCGCCGCCTGTGCTACGTCGGGACGGACAACCACGCGGCGGGCATCATGGCGGGCAATCTCATCAAGAAGGCGCTGCCGCAGGGCGGCCGGATCATGCTGTTCGTCGGGATCACCCGCGCCCAAAACGCCCACGACCGAATCGCCGGCATTGAGGACGCCCTGCGCGGCTCCCGCGTCACGATCCTGGGGGTGCGGACCGACGACACCGACCACGCCCGCGCGAAGCAGAACGTGGTGGACACGCTGGCCCAGTACCCTCGCATCGCCGGGCTGGTCGGCCTGTGGAGCTACAACGGCCCAGCCATCGCCGACGCGGTCCGGGAGCAGGGCCGCGTCGGCAAAGTGCGGGTCATCGCCTTCGATGAGGAAGATGACACGCTGGCCGGCATCCAGGACGGCACGATTTACGGGACGGTCGCCCAGCAGCCCTACCGATTCGGGTACGAGTCCGTCAGGCTGCTGGCCGCCCTGGCGCGGGGCGACAAGAGCGGCATCCCCGCCGACCGCCGCCTCATCATCCCGACGCTCGCGATCACGCGGGGCACCCTGGCGGCGTACCGGGCTAGGCACCGGCGGCAGCTCGCCGGGGGCTGAGGCGGTTTCACCCTGCCCTGAACGGCAGGGCTTTGGTAGAGCAAATCCCCGCCTCTGCACTGGCAGGCCCGGAGGGGCGCGGGCATAAACGCCCGTAGGGGCGAACCTTGTGTTCGCCCTCTTTGTCTTCGCCCGCGCAGGCGGGGGCTTGCACTTCTAAAGCACGGGGGTTTAGCCCGGCGTCACATCAGCCCCACGGCACTTCATCCCCGTGCCACCCATGCAGGAGGCTCTATGGCTACGGATGAAACCTTGAAGTCCCCGGCCATGACCATCCGGGAAGCCACCCCCAACGATGCGGAACAACTCATCGCCTACATCCACCGCCTGGATGCCGAGCCGGACAGCATGATTCCGCGCGGCCCCGGCGAGTTCCAAATGACGGTGGAGGCGGAGCGGGCGCTGCTGGCCGAGTATGCCGTCTCGGACAACGCGGTCTACCTCGTCGCCGAGGCGGACGGGCATGTGGTCGGGTGTTTAAGCTGTACGGGCGGCAAGCGCCGGGCCACCCGCCACAACGCCGACTTCGGTCTGTCGGTCGCGCCGGAATGGCGGAACCAGGGGGTCGGCACCGCCCTGCTGGGCCGCCTCGTCGCCTGGGCTGACGGCACCGGCATCCTCCGCCGTCTGGAGCTGGAGGTCTACGCCCACAACGCGCCGGCCCTGCATCTGTACCAAAAGTTCGGCTTCGCCGAGGAAGGCCGACGTCAGGGGGCATACTTACAGGGTGGGCGCTGGATTGACGGCATCCTCATGGCGCGGCTCCTGCCACCGGAGCCACACCGACTGAACGAATGAAGGAGAACGACAATGGAGAAGTCTACAAGAAGGCTGTGCGGCATCATCGGCCTAGTGACCGTGATCCTGCTGGCTGCCCTGTTCGGCGGCGGTCTGTTCAGCCGGAGCGCCCTCGGCGGCCCGGCCCTGCCCGGCGGCTCCGAGGTGGGGCGCTATCGGATCACCCCGGCGGGGAACAGCGCCAACCCCTATGTGTTCCTCCTGGACACCAAAACGGGCCGCTGCTGGCTGGAAAACTCGCCGGGGGACCGGTGGAAGGAGATCACCCCGAGCTACGGCGGGCCGAGATAACCGACCGGCCATAGCCCCTACTGCACGGCGATGACGGTGGTGGCGGTGGCGGAGCGGCCCTGGGTGTCGGTGGCGTAGCACAGCACCGTGTCCGTTTCGGGGGCGGCGGGCGCGGTGAAGGTGGCCTGGGCGGGGTTCGTCTTGCTCTGGACCACCGTGCCCGTGCCGGTCAGGACCGAGAAGTGGTAGGTGACGGGGCTGGTGTCCGTGGCGATGGCGGTCAGGAGGTCCGTCTTGCCCGTCTGGACAATGCCCGAGGCGGGCGACAGGCCCAGGGTCAGCCCCGCCGCCGTCGGCGTCCCGGCCCGCAGCGTGACCGTGCGCGCCGCCGAGTCGCCGCGCGCGTTGGTGACGGTGCAGGTGACCAGCGTGTCGCCCTCGGCCGTGGGCGTGTCGCCCGCCGTGCTGCTGCCGCTCTGGCTGACGACGGCCCCGTTGATGCCCGTCCAGGTGAACGTCAGCGGGCTGTGGTCGGGGTCGTGGGCGGTGCAGACGAGGGACGTGAGCGAGTTCGTGGGGGCCGCGACCACGGGGACGGCCGTGCCCGTGAAGGCGACGGCGACGCCGTTGGCCGTGAAGCCGTCTATGACCGGCGCCGTGGCGGCCGGCAGGGACGCCCCGCCCCCGCCGCAGCCGGACAGCACGGCGGCGAGGAGAGCGAAGGCAAGCGATCCAAAGAGGCGGCGCAAGGAAACAGGGATAGTTGTCGGCGTCATGCCTTATGGTAACAGAAACACGGGCGGGCGTCAAGGCCTGGGGCCTGCAAAGTGTCTGCAACAAAACGGGCCGTCGCGGGTCTACAATAAAGGCACGCGCCCGGCGGGCGGCGCGAAGAAGGGAAACAGTGACGGTGAAAAATACATGGGCGAAGAT
>CAXTWM010000398.1:0-4261 GCA_964247915.1 uncultured Armatimonadales bacterium
GGCTGAACAGGAAGCCCTGCATCTGGTCGCAGCCCAGCCGCGCCAGGGTCTGCCGCTGTTCCTCGCGCTCCACGCCCTCGGCGATCACCTCCAGCGACAGCGCGTGGGCCATGTCTATGACGGCCCGCACGATGGCCTCGTCCTGGCGGGCGTCGGCCCCCTCACCGCCTTCGTTTTCCCCGCACCCGTGTTCCCCGGCGAGGCCGAGGACGAACGAGCGGTCCACCTTCAGGATGTCGAGCGGGAAGCGGCGCAGGTAGGCCAGCGACGAGTAGCCCGTCCCGAAGTCGTCCACGGACACGCGGACGCCCAGGGCGCGCAGCTCGGCCAGGCGGGCGGCGGCGGTCTCGCCGCCCCCGCCCGTGCCGCCCCCGCTCAGGCTTTTGGCGTCGAGGTTCTCGATCAGGGCGCTCTCGGTCAGCTCCAGGTCCAGCCAGCCGGGGTCCAGGCCCGCCGCGTCCAGGGCGGCCCGGACGGACGGGACCAGGGTGCGCTCGGCGAGCTGGCGGGCGGAGAGGTTGACCGAAACGCGCAGGGGGCGGCCCTCGCGCTCCCAGACGGCGGCCTGGCGGCAGGCCTCGCGCAGCACCCAGTCGCCCAGCGGCACGATCAGGCCGGTCTCCTCGGCCAGCGGGATGAAGCGGCCCGGCGCGACCATGCCCCACTCGGGGTGACGCCAGCGGACGAGCGCTTCCGCGCCGACGACCTCGCCCGTTTGGAGCGAGACCTGCGGCTGGTAGAAGAGCGTCATTTCGCCCGCGCCGCCGCCATCGCTGCCTCCCCCATCGCTGCCTTTCCCGCCGTCCCCTTTCCCGCCGTTCCGGCCCTCGATGGCCTGGCGCAGACTGTTTTCCAGGCGCAGGCGGTCCTCGGCGGCCTCGGTCATGGCGGGCATGAAGGAGCGCCAGCGCCCGCGCCCCTCCGCCTTGGCGTGGTACATCGCCAGGTCCGCGTGCTTGAGCAGCGTCTCGGCGTCCGCGCCGTCCTCGGGGAAGCGGCAGAAGCCGAGCGAGGCGGCGACGTGCAGGGCGTGGCCCTCGATCACGACCGGCGTGCCCAGGCTGTCGAGCAGGTCGTCGGCCGCCGTGGCGGCGTCCTCCCCCGCCGGGCGCCCGCCTTCGGGCGCGAGGAGCAGGGTGAACTCGTCGCCGCCCATGCGGGCGAGGATGTCGCGGGGGCCGCCGTGGGCGGCGTGGCGGGCGGCGAACCGGCCCGCGACCTGCTGGAGCAGGGAGTCGCCGGCGACGTGGCCCAGGCTGTCGTTGACGTGCTTGAACAGGTCCAGGTCCAGGAACAGGAGGGCGAACGGCTCGGCGCGGGCGATGGCGGCGTCCAGCTCCTCCATGAACCGGGCGCGGTTGGGCAGGCAGGTGAGGGGGTCGGTGTAGGCCTGCCAGCGGATCAGGGCCTCGGCCCTTTCCCGTTCGGCCCGCGCCCTCTTCTGGGCGGAAACGTCGCGGGCGACGACGGAGGTGCCGATCGTGACGCCCTGGGCGCTGTGCAGGGGCGAGAAGTAGAGCAAGAGGTCCACCAGGGAGCCGTCCTTGCGCTGCCGGACGGTCTCGGGGATCTCCAGCGCCCGGCCCGCCGTGATGGCGGCGGCGATGCGGGCGCGCTCGGCGTCCATGCCCGGCGGGAAGATGCGGGCGATGCCCTGCCCGATCATCTCCACCGCGCTCCAGCCGTACAGCCGCTCCGCGCCGGGGTTCCAGGTCTGGACGACCCCGTCGAGGCTCACGGAGCTGATGGCGTCGTGGGAGGACTGGACGATGGCGGCCAGCCGGTTCAGCCCCTCCTCGGCGTTGTGGCGCTCGGTGGCGTCGAAGGCGACGCCGATGGCGCCGACCACGGCGCCGTCCGCGCCGCGCAGCGGCAGGCACTGCGTTTCCCAGAAGCAGCCGCCCACCTCGGAGACGTAGGAGACGGGCTGGCCGGCCAGCGCGCGGCGGATCTGGGCGGCCACGTCCGACTGGTCGCCGTACAGGGCGAAGACCGACCGCCCGACCGCCTGCCCCGGCGCCAGCCCCAGCGCCTCCAGGCCCTTGCCCTCGGACGTGGTGAAAACGCCCTGGGCGTCCAGGCTGAACAGGATGATGGGGGCGTTGCCGACGACCGTTTGCAGGCGCTCCTGGGCCTGCCGCAGCGCCTCCTCGGCCTCGCGCCGGGCGGTGACGTCCTGGGCGATGACCATGCAGGCGTCCTGCATCTCCCAGACGAGGGGGTGGGAGGTGATCTCGGCCCAGAGGGGTTCGCCGCCCTGGGTTCGGTGCCGCCAGACGCGGTCCTCCTGCGGACGGGCGGCGCTCCGGCGGACGGCGTCGTGGTCTTCGGCGGGGCGGATGTCCAGCAGGGTCATCGCCAGGAACTGTTCGCGGGGGTAGCCGTAGCGGCTGACGGCGGCCCCGTTGACGGCCAGGAAGCGCAGCGTCTGGCGGTTGTAGACCCACATCGGGTGCGGGCTGCGCTCGAACAGCAGGCGGTAGCGGGCCTCGCTCTGGGCCAGCCCTTCCTGGGCGCGCTGGGTGGCGCGGGCGCCCGACCCGGCGGCGCGGGTGACGAGGAGGGCGATCAGGAGCGAGAGGACGAGGATGAGGCCCTGGACGGCCCAGCCGGCGCGGAGCGTGCGCGCCCGCGACCGCTCCTCAGACTGGGAGACCCGGACCCGGTAGGCGTCGAGGGCTGTGCCCAGGGCGTCGAGCCGGATTTCCAGGTTGTAGCGGGCCGCCGTGCCCTGCGATTCCCAGAGCGCCTGCGCCTCGGCACGGCGGCCCTGCCGAGTGAAGGCGACGGCGCGCTCCTCCAGCGGGTCGCAGACTTCTTTGTTCTGGCGCATGGCCGCGTCGCACTGCGCCCGCAGGCCCGCGCCGCCGGGCAGCGTCTTCAGGACGGCCTGGAGCGCGCCGAAGCCGTCCTCGGTCGCCTCCTCGGCCTCCCATTTGCGCTCGCGCTTTTCGGGCTGGGCGGTGTAGACGTAGCCCTGGGTGTAGGCGGCGGCGTCCCGCGAGGCCAGCGTGACGGCGCCGGCCTGGGCCACGCCCTCGCGGACGCGCGCGTCCACGCGGGCGGCCCGGTCCGCGCTGGCCTGCATCGCCCGCCCGGTGTGGGCAAAGCCCAGCAGCCCCAGGAGGATGACCAGGCAGAAGCTGCCGGCGAGCGTGCCCCCCAGTTTCCCGGTCAGGGCGTGCTCTTTCGGGGCGTGCTCTTTCGGGGCGTGCCCTTTCAGGGCGTGCTCTTCAGTCTTCTTCGGAAAAATGGGCCTGCCCTTCTGCTCGATCACTGCCGCTCCCTTGTTCCACATCGGGGGCCGCTTTCCCCATGAACTTTCTGGGGACTTCGCCCTCTTGATTGTCGGCAGAAGCCGCTCGGGACAACAGCGGAAAAAATTAGTAGACAAAAATTTGCAAAAAGGCTTGACAGCGGTATGAAACAGGAATATACTAGTTTCATCCCCGGCCTGCGGTACTTCTCCCAGCCCTCCGAGCTGCGGGCCGGGGATTATGCTCTTTTGTAACTTTGAAGGAACGAGAGAAAGGACAACCGAAATGACCGCACTTTCCGCTTCGTATGACGCCCGCCGCAAGGACGGCGCGCTCGTCGCCTATCCCGTGGGGGCGGGTGTCCGCGTCTTCAAGGGCGCGCTGCTGGCCGTGGCGGCGGCGGAGATCACCCTGGACGCGCCCGCCCCGCTTGCCTTCTCCGAGGGGGAGGCGGGCGGCGAGGGACAGGGAGCGGAGGAGCGGCGCTCCGAGCGGGCGGCCCGGCTGCTCGAAGCCGGGGACTACCCGGACAAGGGCCTGCGGCTGACCGAGGACGACCTGGACCAAATCGTCGCGCGCTTCGAGGCCGACGCGCCCCCCGGCGGGGCGGTCCCCGTCAAGGTGGAGCATGTGGACTCGCCGCTGGACCCGCTGGGGCACGTCCGGCGGGTCTGGCGGGAGGGGTCCGCCCTGTTCGGGACGCTGGCCTTTCCCGACGACCTGGCGGCGTTCCTGCGGCGGCGCGGGGCGGCGAAGCTGTCCGTGGGGCTGGCGCGGACCCCGCTGGCCTTGCGGGAGGTCTCGCTGGTGCTGCGCCCGCGCGTGGCGGGGGCGGCGCTGATGGGGGAGGATGGCCCCGGCGGACCTAACCCCGAGAGATCTACCCCCGGCGCAAGCGCCGACCCCTCCCTGTTAGGGAAGGGTGAAGAGGGGAGGGCGAACACAAGGTTCGCCCCTACGGGCGCGTCTGCTCCGACTCCCCCTTCCTTAACAGGGAAGGGGGC
>CAXTWM010000399.1:0-4240 GCA_964247915.1 uncultured Armatimonadales bacterium
GGGGCTGGACGAGTACGAGGCGGAACTGACCTGGAACCTCGATGGGCTGCGCCGGCGGCTGCGGGACGAGAGCTACCTGCCGCTGCCCCTGCGTCGGGCGACGCTGCCCAAGCGGGACGGCGGGGCGCGGGAGCTTGCCATCCCGACGGTCGCCGACCGGGTGGCCCAGCGGGCGTTCGTCAACGTGCTGGAAGGGGTCTTCGAGCCGGTGTTCCTGTCCTGCTCGTTCGGCTACCGTCCGGGCATAGGCGTGGCGCAGGCGGTGGAGGCCGTCCTGCGCCACCGCGCGGAGGGCTACGGGTGGGTGCTGGACGCGGACGTGCGGGACTTCTTCCCGTCCGTCAGCCACGCGCTGCTGATGGAGCGGCTGCGCGCGCACCTGCGGGACCGAGCCGTCCTGCGGACCATAGGGCTGTGGCTGGAAGCGGGCGCGCTGGCCCCGGTGGGTGCCAAGCCACTCTCGCTGATGGAGGCGGCGGGCGCGCAGGTGCGCGCGGCGACCCTGGCGCTGCTGGGCGAGCCGCCGCCGACCGCCGCGGGACAGGAGAGGGGGCCGGAAGACGAGGGCGCGGCGCTGGACACGCCGGCCGCCGACCCGCTGCGCCGGGCGGGGGCGGACCTCGTTCGCACCTGGGGCGCGGAGGCGGCGCGGCTGGTGTGGGACAACCGGGCGACGCTGCTGCCGCTGCTGGCCTCGCGGGGCGCCCTGCTCGGCGGGGGCCTGGGGGCCGTCGCGCTCGGCGGCGTGGCGGCGAGCCGGCTGCTGGGGCCGGGGCGCGGGCCGCAAGGGTGCGGAACCCCGCAGGGCGGGCCGATCTCGCCGCTGCTGTCCAACGTGTACCTCCACCCGTTCGATCAGCGCATGACGGCGGCGGGGCTGCGGCTGGTGCGCTACGCCGATGACTTCGTGGTCTGCTGCGCGTCGGAAGGCCGGGCGCGGCAGACGCGGGACGTGGCGGGGGCGGAGCTGGCCCGGCTGCGGCTCGCCCTGCACCCAGACAAGACGCGCGTGCTGTCGTGTGACGATCCCCTGCACTTCCTGGGACACGCCTTCGACGGGGACGGTGCGTACCCCGTCCCGCCCGGCCCGAACGTCCCTCCCGCCGTCCGGCAGGCCGGCGACGCGGCGCGGGCGGCGGCCAAGGGTGTGCCGAAGGAGGTGCAGGCGGCGGCAAAAGACGTGGCGGCCCGGCTCGGTGAAATCCGGCGCGGGCACGTTTAAGGGAGGCAGGGCAAACATGGGGATTGTGCTGTATGTGACCCGGCCGGGGGCGTTCGTGCATCAGACGCACGGGCGGCTGCGCGTCACGCAGGGGAAGGAACTGCTGCAAGAGGTGCGGCTGTGCGACCTGGAGCGGGTGGTCGTGCTAGGCGGCACGGCGGGGCTGACCTCGCAGGCGTCGGCGTGTCTGCTGGAGGCGGGGATCGAGACGGCCTTCCTGTCGTCCACCGGGCGCTTCCGGGGCTGGCTGGCCCCGGCGCGGGGCAAGGGCGCGCTGCTACGGCTGGCGCAGATGGCGGCGTGCGCGGACCCGGCCCGGCGGCTGGCCCTGGCGAAAGCCGTCGTGGGGCAGAAGATCAAGAACGGAGACGCCCTGCTGGCGCGGTTCGCCCGCAACCACGCGGCGTTCGACCCCGCCCCGGAGCGGGCGCGGATGGCGCGGTCGCTGGCGGCCTCGGCGAAGGCGTCTGACGTGGCCGCGCTGCTGGGGCATGAGGGGGACGCGGCGGCGGCCTACTTCGCCGCCTTCGGGCGGATGCTGGGCGGCGGGTTCGCGTTCCGCGCCCGCTCCCGGCGTCCCCCGCGCGACGCGGCCAACGCGCTGCTGTCGTTCGGGTACACCCTGCTGTCGTCGGAGGCGACCCATGCCGTGGCGGGGGCCGGATTGGACCCGTCACTGGGCTGCCTGCACGCGCCGGACGACGGGCGGCCCTCACTGGCCCTGGACTTGACGGAAGAGTTCCGGCAGCCGGCCGTGGACCGCCTGATCCTGTCCCTGGCGAACAACCGCAGCCTGTCCCCGTCCGCCGACTTCCAGGACGTCGGGCCGAAGGACGGATTCCGGCTGCGTGACGACGCCCGCCGCCGGTTCCTGCTGGCGTATGAGGCGCGCATGACGGAGCCGTTCCGCGCCCGGCCGTCGGAGGCGCCCACCTGCCTGCGCGAGCGCCTGCGGGCGCAGGGGCACGCGCTGGCGCGGGCGTTCGGCGACCCCGCCTCGGCGTACCAGCCGTTCGCCCTGCGCGGGTAGCAGGGTCGGCGGCGAGAAAATGGGCGGCCTGATGCTCTACCTGATCTGTTACGATGTGGTAAAATCCCGCAACCGGCGGCGGCTGGCGGACGTGCTGCTGGACCACGGGACGCGGGTGCAGAAAAGCGCGTTCGAGTGCGACCTGGCGACCGAGGCCCGTCTGAGCGCGCTGGTGTCGCAGGCGCGGCGGCATATTGACCCGGAGACGGACACCCTGCGCGTCTACCGGGTCTGCGCGTCCTGCCGGGGCGAGGCGCTGGCGCTGGGCCGGGACCACGCGCGGCCCGTCCTGCCGACGATCATCGTGTAGCGCCTGTTCGTGCAGCGCCCGTTTTCGGGCCGTCGGCGGCTGAATCGGAGGCTGAAAATGCGCTAACCTCACCCGTTTTCCGGCCCGTCGCCGCCTAGCGCACGCCGAATCGGGGGCGGCTCGGCGGCAAACGCCGGGTTTCCGCCTGATTCGCGGCGGTGGCCCTGCCCAAAAAGCCCGCTGGCGGCCCCTGTGCGCGTCCGCCCCCCGTTTTGGGGTGATTTGACCTGGGACATCGTGCGTCTGCGCTAACCGAGTCACGGCGGGGGCTTCTCTGTGAGGTTAGCGCAAAAAGGTGATGACAGAAGGAGGAAAACGTGGGTTTTATGGGGTACAGTGCAGTGTCGCCGACGCTTCAAAGTAAGCCAATCGCGATAAAGGCCCATTCTGGGCGAATGTAGGCTATAGCGCGCTCGTAAACTCCTTAGGGAGATGGAAACCTTTGATGCGGCCCGCGTACATCCCGCTCTTGCAGATAGCGCGCTCGTAAACTCCTTAGGGAGATGGAAACGTTTAGTATGACCATCGCGATGACGAGCTGTGAAGGATAGCGCGCTCGTAAACTCCTTAGGGAGATGGAAACCAACGTCCCATACTGAACACCTCCCATACCCATAGCGCGCTCGTAAACTCCTTAGGGAGATGGAAACAAAAGAGTTCGGATCCAGGGTGGTCTTGACATGAGATAGCGCGCTCGTAAACTCCTTAGGGAGATGGAAACGCGAAGCGGTGCGCCCCCAGTTCTGGCGTCATCGATAGCGCGCTCGTAAACTCCTTAGGGAGATGGAAACGAGTGTCACCGTCCAGCGGCGCTATAATGAAGGGATAGCGCGCTCGTAAACTCCTTAGGGAGATGGAAACCTCTTCACTCTCATGTCACGGAGGTAGAGCTTGTGACATAGCGCGCTCGTAAACTCCTTAGGGAGATGGAAACCGAGCGGCCGGGCGTCGTGAATCATTTTCAACTTATAGCGCGCTCGTAAACTCCTTAGGGAGATGGAAACCAAAGCGCACAAAACATTCGTCATCTTTTTCCTCCGGAATAGCGCGTTAGGAAACTCCTTAGGGAGATGGAAACCAGTGAGTCATTCCGAACGGATTGTCGTGCATGGGCATAGCGCGCTAGGAAACTCCTTAGGGAGATGGAAACGTTGGTGAGCTTCCCGGTGAACGACGGCACGGCCGAAGTCATAATAGCGTGCTGGGAAACTCCTTGGGGAGATGAGGGGGGACGTACTGGTTCCTCAGAGGGCCTTGTCATTCCGACCATTCTGCGCCTGTGGCTGATCCCGCAGCAGGACTGCACCCTGCGGCGGGACAGCGCCCCCGCCCACGGCTGGTTTCACGCCCTGGCCGCCGCCACCGACGCCGACTGGCAGCGGCGGCTCCATGAGGCCCACGGCGTCCGCGAGGTCGCCCTGTCCCCTCTCTGCGGCGGCCACCCGCTGGCCCCGCTGGCGGAGGAAACCGCCGCGCCCCTGTCGCCGCTCGGCGCGAACCGCCTCCCCGTCGGCCAGCCCGTGGCCCTGCGCGTGGCCTTCACCGACGACGACCGGGCGCGGCGGTTCTGCCACAGCCTGCCCGCCGTCCCGGTTCCCCGGCTCGGCGCGTCCCCCTGCCGCCTGGCCCGCCTGCCCCGCTGCCAGCCGGGCGACCCCGACCTCCTCCATGCCTCCTG
>CAXTWM010000400.1:0-4203 GCA_964247915.1 uncultured Armatimonadales bacterium
TTCTTCCGTCCCCTGGACGGTGGGCTTTCTCCAGCCTCGGGTTTCAACCCGTGGCAAGCCCAGTACGCCTTTCGCAGAAAGGGATCTTTCATGTCTGGCCTCTCATCAACACATCAACTCTTCACCCGGCGCGGGACGCCGCTGCTCCTCGCGGCCGGCGCACTCGGCGTGGCCCTGCTCGCCGGCTGCGGCGGCGGGGGCGGCAACGGCAACACCGGCGGCGGGACCACGGGCACCGGCACCACGGGAACCACCGGGACCGGGAACGGCACGATCGTCCCCCTTAATGCCGACATCATCGGCAAGGTCACGGACGTCCAGGGCAACGGCATCCCCGGCGTCACCATCATCCCCGACAGCGGCGGGACGGCGGCGGTCTCGCTCGGCCAGGGCGGCTACCGGCTGAACAACCTGAGCGGCAACGCCGTCCACCGCATCACCGCCTCGGTCCAGCAGGGCGGCACGCAGTACACGGGCAGCACCGAGGTCTTGACCCAGAGCGGCTTCCTGGTCTCCAACGCCAACATCGTGCTGTCCCCCGCGACTCGCCAGGCCTCAGTCAGCGGGACGGTGCTCAACACGAGCGGCGGCCCGCTCCCCGGCGTCCAGGTCTCGCTGGCCCTGCCCAGCGGCAGCGCGGCCAGCGCGGGCAACTTCTCGTCCCTGATCGCCTTCACCGACGCCAACGGCGCTTACACGATCCCCAACATCCCCTCCGACGCGCCCTCGGGCGGGCCGGTGACCATCACCGCCTCCATCCCGAAGGGGCAGAACCAGACGGCCACGCTGGGGGCGTTCCAGCCGGGCGGCATCTACAACCAGAACTTCACCCTGGCCGCCTCGACGGGGCAGGCGCTGGCCGTCCCGGCGATCCTGTCCGTGACGACGGCCACGGAGCCGACCGACTCGCAGAGCGGCCGCGCGATCCAGGCGCACGCCGCCGGCAGCCCCGCCGCGGTCTACGACCAGATCCGCCGCCGCCTTTCCCCCGCCTACGCCCGGACGGCGGGCCGCACGGCCTCAGCCGGCAAGCGCCGGGTCGCCCACGCCGTCTCCGCCGACTACGCCATCGAAACGGACCTCGCCTTCGACCCGCCCGCGAGCGGCAGCATCCTCGGCTACAACATCTACCGGACGGAGGGGACGACGGCGACGACCGGCATCCTTCCCACGGAAAGCCTCCAGGTCTACGACCAGCTCCTGGACCCGCTGGCGAACTACTACACGGACGTGACGTTCTCCACAAACACCAGCACGACGGCGGCCGGCTCCCAGTACAACTTCGCCCTGAGCGCCCTGAACACCGACAGCCAGGAGACCCCGCTGTCCGCGATCCTCTCGATCACCCCGCTCGGCCCGCTCACCCTGACCAAGCCGACGCAGGGGCAGACCTTCACCCTCTCCGCGACGCTCACCTGGGGCGCGGCCTCGGGCGCGCAGCGGTACGTCGTGCTCGTCTACGACCAGTACCCGACCGTCAGCACGAGTCCGGTCTACACCTCCCCAACGCCCCTCGCCGCCGGGACCACCACCGCCACCGTGACGGGCCTACCCACCGGCCACGATTACTACGCCGTCGTCGTCGGCGAGGCCGACCCGGTCGAGACCCTGCTCCCGTCCCCGACCAGCTCGACCGCCGTCACGAACGGGGCGCTGACGTTCAGCCAGATCACACGCTTCCACATCCAATAAGCGCCCCGGAGAAAGACAGCGGCCCCTGCTTCTGAACAAGAAGCAGGGGCCGCTACTGTTGGTGTTTATCCTTGACAAGCCCCATTCCGGTCGTGACGTAGGCGCACAGGCTGCACAACAACCTGACAGGAGAGGCATGTCATGCGAAAAGAGCTGGTGACTCCGTCGGTGTCATTGTTCATCCCGGCCGTCACGTTTCTCCTGTTCTTACTTTCCGGCTTGGGTGCATTCCTGCAAATGGGGATACTGCCGTCATCCCCGCAGCCGGCCTGGCTGCACATTTTCGTGTCGCATCTGCGTCTGCTGAGTAAGATCGCCCAGATCGGGATGCTGTGTTCGGTGCTGAACGCCAGCCTGACGCTGGTATGGCTCTTCAAGACAATATCTCCAGCCGAGATCGGCCGCTGCCTCACTGCAATAGGAACGCTGTTCCTTTTGATGGGGGGGGTCGCCGCGATCTGCACCCTCTCGGCGAGCGCGCCGCGTTTGTACCAAGCCCTCATTATCCCCGGCGGCTCCGGTCATCAGATGAGCATGAACGCCCTTGTCCAGACCTACCTTCTCCCTGTCGGAATAGCCATCCTCATTTTCGACCTTTTGGGCCTGGTGGCATGGACCGCCCTTTTGTCTTTCAATGAACTCTGCAAGCGCCCACCGTCAGCCGACCGCCCGACGCCGCCCTAACGAAACCCCTGCGTGCCGCCATAATCACTCTTGGAGGCGGCATCGCGAAAGGAGCGAGTTCTTATGACAGCTATGTCTGTCGCCCCAGGGGCGCTGTTGGCACCGAAGGTTCCCGTCCCGGCTCCGGCAGGGGTCAGCCCCACGGGGGGCGACGAGTCGCAGCTCGTGAAGCTGACCAAGCGGGAGATCGAAGTGCTGACCCACGTCATCCAGGGCAAGTCAAGCCGGGAAGTGGCCGAGACGCTGTTTGTCAGCAAGCGCACGGTGGACTTCCACCTGGCGAATGTCTACGACAAGCTCCACGTCAACAACCGCGTGCAGGCCTTCCGCCGCGCCACGCGGCTGGGCCTGATCCCTTACGAGGCGCAGTTCGCCGACTAGACCCTCAGCAAGCCGCAGGCAACCCAAATCGGGCGGGAGACGAAAGTCTCCCGCTCCTTTTTGCGTTCCGGCCTTCGCGCCCCCGGTTTTCTGCCCCCGGTTTTGCGTCCGGCGCGTGTGCCCCAACGTGTGCTATAATAAGGGCATGTCGTCACAACCCGTCACCCGCCGCCGCGCCCCCTGGGGCCTCCTCCTGTGGGGCCTGATGCTGCCCCTGCCGCCGCTGCTGGCCGGCTGCGGGTCGAAGGCCGTCAACGCGCTCAAGGTGAACGATACCTTGATAGAAGCCGCCCGCCGGGCGCAGACGGACCCGGACGACAAGGGCGCGCGCAAGTATGTGGACGCCGCCATCGCCCTGGCGCCGCGCGACCCGGCGACCTACTTCGGGGATGCCGGCGGGCCCGCCCCCCAGATCGGCGTGGCGGACGTCTTCACGCTGGTCAGCGACGACCCCGCGTTGATAGACTACATGACGCAGGCCGTCCAGAAGATCCCGGACGACTACCGGGGCTACCAGATCCTGGAAGGCGCCCAGGGGCGGCAGGGCCGCACGGCGGCGCAGAAGGCGACGGCGACCCGGCTGATCGCCGTGCTCACCAAGAAGCTCCAAAAGCCGGGCGCGACCGACATCGCGACACTGACGGCGCTCCAGGCGCAGGCGTACTTCGACTCGGGCGACCCCGTGACCGGCGCGGCCCTCTACCGGAAGGCGATCCAGGCGTACCCGACCAACCCGGACCCGCCCAACGGGCTGGCCTACGCCTACGCCGTCACGAACGACCGCGCCCACCTGCCGGAAGCGCTGACGCTGGCCCGGCAGGCGCTGGCCCTGGCACAGAAGGCCGCCCCGAGCGATGCCAAAGACGAGAAGGTCGCCGCCGTCCAGGACACGGTGGCCTGGGTGCAGCACCGACTGGGCGATGACAAGGGCGCCGAGCAGAACCTGCTGGACGCCGTCAACTTCGACCCGCGCCTGCCGGAGATGCGCTTCCACCTGGGCAGCGTCTACGCCGCCGAGGGCAAGACCGATGCCGCCCGCGCCGAACTCGGCCACGCCGTCCTGCTGTGCCCCGGATACGCCGAAGCCCAGGCCGCCCTGGACCGCCTGCCCAAAACCGGCACGTCTTCCTGAGTCTCGCCCGGCCTGAAGGCCGGGCCTATTCGGATGGACCACCCCTTCGGGGCTACAGAGAAGCCCATCATTAACCGTCAGCCTGTTCCAAAGCCCCGAAGGGGCGGCCCTTTCGTGTAGACCGGCCCTTCAGGGCCGTGTTCTTTCCCGCCGCCCGCACCGCCGCCGGCACACTTCCCCAGAAGCCCGCGTAGAAACTAACCATGAAAGTCCCCTGCCTCCTAGCTCTCGCCGCCTTTGCCCTCGGCCTCACGTCGCCCGCCCACGCCGACCCGGCCCTGCGGCGGCTGACGGGCCATGTCCCCCGCGCGGCC
>CAXTWM010000401.1:0-4196 GCA_964247915.1 uncultured Armatimonadales bacterium
GGTCCTGGTTTGGACATCGCCCGTGGTGACGCTCGCCTGGGTGGCCGTGACGGGGCTGTGCTTTTCGGGTATCTTCGGGCTGGTGCTGGCCGAAGCGGGGGAGCGCTGCCCGCGCTTCACCGGGACGGCGTTCGGGGCGGTCGTGGCCGCCGGGGGCGTCGGCGGGGCGGTCGTCCCCTGGGCCGTCGGGGCGCTGGCGGGGACGGGCGCGGGCTGGCGCGGGGCGCTGATGCTTGTCCCGGTCGTCACCGCCCTCCTCAGCGCCCTGGTCTACGGGCTGGGGCGGGCGCGGCCCGTCACTTCAGGAAAGGCTGGGCCGTGACCGTGCGGCCGTCGCTGACGAACGTAACGGCCCCCTGCCGGTCCGTGCGGAAGGTCTGGACGCCGTGCGCGTCCAGGCGGGCCAGGGTGGACGGCGCGGGGTGCCCGAAGCGGTTGTGCCGCCCGCAGGAGATCACGGCCAGCCGGGGCTGGAGGCGCCCGAGCCAGTCGTCGCCGGTCGCGTTGCGGGAGCCGTGGTGGCCGGCCTTGAGCACGTCGCAAGCCAGGTCCGCGTGGGCGTCCAGCATCGCCCCCTCGGCCTCGGTCTCGGCGTCGCCGGTCAGGACGAAGCGCGTCCGCCCGTACTGGACCAGGAGGGAAGCCGAATAGTTGTTGATGGCGGCGTCATCCGTGCCCGTGCCATAAGCCGCTGACGTGCCGAAGGCGGGCGCAGACGGCGGGTTCAGGACGCTGAGGCGCACGCCGTCGCCCATGTCCAGCCTCATGCCGCGCACGGCGCGGGCGTAGGGGATGTTTTTGTGCCGGACCAGGGCTAGGAACTGCGCGTAGGCGGGGGATGGGTACGGCAGCGTGGTTCCATCTAAAATTGTCCCGACCTCCTGCGCCCGCAGCACGGCGGCCAGCCCGCCGACGTGGTCGCCGTGCGGGTGGGTCAGGACCAGCACGTCCAGCTTGTTGATGCCCAGATAGCTCAGGAACGGGACGACGATCTTGACCCCCACATCCGACGCATCCGCGTCCGTCTCGTCGCTCGTGCCCCCGCCGTCTATCAGGATCGTGCGCCCCCCCGGCGTCTGGATCAGCGTGCTGTCCCCCTGCCCGACGTCAATGGCCGTCACGCGCAGCCTCCCCGCGTCCGGGTCGGGCCGGCGGGCCAGCGCCCACCAGAGCAGCGACCCGAGCGGAACCAGCGGGGCCAGCCGCAGCAGGCGGCGGCGAGACTCGTTTGTGAGGGGAGTGAGAGGAGGCGTGTCGGCCTCGGGCGCATTATCTTGCGGATTGCCGTCTTCCGTGGGCATGGGTTCCTCCGTGAGAGAAACCCAGGGCTGAACCCCTGGGCTTTAGAAGTGCAGGCGCCCACCTGCGTGGGCTAAGGAGAAATCCGGCAGAGCATTCTTCTGCCCGCGCAGGCGGGGAGTTGCTCTTTTATAGCCCTGCCGTTCAGGGCAGGGGATTAACGGCGGCTCCCATAACGGAACCGGCAGCATCGCCAGTTGTGGAATAGCCAAGCAGCTCATCTCAAAGAAGTCGCCGCGGCGCTCCAGAAGCGTCTCGGGGTGCTGTTTCGATGACTGCGACGGGCATGGGTTCCTCCCTGACAATGTGTGCCGGCCTTTTCCGGCGCTGCCCCTCTCTATTCGCTGTGACACGCGGAGTTTCCTCCCAGGAACCGGGGGCGGGGGAGCGAAAGCAGGACAAACCGGCCTTCACGGCGAACTATTCAAGCAGTCACCCGCTAAAAGGCCACTCCCCATGAAACCGCCGACACTGCTGTCCCTGGCGCTCCTCGCGCTCCTACTGGTCGTCCTCGCCGCGCCCGTAATGGCAGCCCCGCTCGCCCTGTACGTCTCCCCGCAGGGGCGTGACGCCGCGCCCGGCAGCAGGGCCGCACCGCTGGCGACGCTGGCCGGGGCGCGGGACCTGCTTCGGGCGCTCAAACAGGCAAACAAGGTTCCCAAGGAAGGTGTCACGGTCTGGATTCGCGGCGGGACCTATTTCCAGCGCGAAACGTTCACGCTGACCGCCCCGGATGACCTGTCGCCGGCCCCCGTCACCTACGCCGCCTACCCGAAGGAGACGGTGACTTTGACCGGCGGGCGGGAGGTGGCGGGCTGGCGGCCCGTTACGGACGCGGCCATCCTGGACCGGCTGGACCCTGCGGCGCGCGGGCACGTCTTGCAGGCCGATTTGAGAGCGCAGGGCATCACGGACTTCGGGCAGATGACGCCGCGCGGCTTCGCCAAGCCGGTCACGCCCGTCGGGCTGGAATTGTTCTTCCATAGCGCACCTATGACCCTGGCGCGCTGGCCCAACGCCGGGCAGTGGGCGCGGGTCGCGGGGACGGCGGCGGACCAGGGCGCGGACCATTTCACCTATGAGGGCGACCGGCCCGCGCGCTGGGCGCGGGCTGAGGACGCCTGGGTGTACGGCTACTGGCAGTTCGACTGGGCCGACAGCTACGCCAAGATAGCGGGCGTGGACGCCGCGCGCCATCAGATTCGGGCAGCGCAGAGTGGCGATCTGCTTTCCTACACGCCCGGCCACCGCTGGTACGCGCTGAACCTGCTGGAAGAATTGGACACGCCGGGCGAGTGGTATCTGGACCGCCAAACGGGCCTGCTGTACTTCTGGCCGCCCTCGGACATCAAGAAAGGGCACCCCACCGTGTCGCTGACCCGCGACCTGGTCCGGCTGGATGGCGTTTCTCACGTCACCCTGCGCGGGCTGACGCTGGAAGCCTGCCGGGGCGATGCGATCACGATTCGCGGCGGCTCTCACGATCTGGTTGACGGCTGCACGGTCCTCAGCGCGGGCAACCGGGGTGCAATGGTTGCGGACGCGGCCGACAGCGGCGTGCGTGGGGGGGAGATCACGGGCACCGGAGATGGCGCGGTTTATCTCAGTGGCGGAGACCGCAAGACGCTGACGCCGGGGCGCAACTTCGTCACGAACTGCCGCCTCCACGACTACAGCCGCTGGGACCGGACGTACCGGCCCGGCGTCGGCATAGACGGCGTCGGCAACCGCGTCGCCCACTGCCTCATCTACGACGCCCCGCACAACGCCATTTTATTGGGCGGCAACGATCACCTGATTGAATACAACGAAATCCACCACGTCTGCCGCGAGACGGGCGACGCGGGGGCGTTCTACATGGGCCGCGACTGGACCATGCGCGGCAACGTCATCCGCTTCAACTTTTTCCACGACCTGGCCCCCACGCAGGGCGTCTCTGGCGAGCCGCATGAGGTGATGGCGATCTACCTGGACGACACGGCGGCGGGCACGACCGTCTTCGGCAACGTCTGCGTCCGGGCCAGCCACGGCGTCATGATCGGCGGCGGGCGTGACGACGTGGTGGAAAACAACGTCTTCGTGGACTGCCGCCCCGCCGTCTCGCTGGACGCGCGTGGGCTGGGCTGGGCCGCCAAGGACCTGGCCCCCGGCGGCGGCTGGGGGATGGGGGAGCGCCTGGCCGCCGTGCCCTACGACAAGCCGCCGTACAGCGCGCGCTACCCGCACCTGGCGAACGTCCTGTCGGACAACCCGGACGCGCCCAAGTACGACGCCGTCACGCACAACATCGCGTTTCAGTGCCCGGACTGGCTGCGAATCGAGGACCGGGCGGACGCCCTGCCCGGCATCAGCATCCGTGACAACCTGACCGACCGCGACCCGCTCTTCGTGGACGCCGCGCACGGCGACTATCGGCTCAAGCCCGGCTCCCCCGCCTTCGCCCTGGGCTTCCGGCGCATCCCGTTCGAGAAGATCGGGCTGGAGAAGACCCCCTAGCCCCCAATAATGGGGGAACCCGATGAAGCAGAATTGCCCTTTCTTGCTCCCCCATTATTGGGGGCCGGGGGGCCTTTCCACGCCAGCGCCCCCCACGCGATCAGCGCGTAATAGCACACGACCAGCGGCATAGGGGGCGGCGGGACGGCGCGGAAGGCCCAGGACGCCCCGCCGAAGCCATGCACGACAAGCAGGACGCGCCCGATCCCCCACCCCGCCCCGGCCATCGCGGGCGCAAGCAGGTAAGCGAGGTCCGCCCCGGCCCAGAAGTTGACCTGCATCTGGCGGCGCAGCCCGTCGCGCCAGCCGGCGAGCGCATCGGTTTCGAGGAGGGGCGAAGCCTCGTAGATGCCCGCGTTGTGGACCAGCACGTCCACGCGCCCGCCCAGGGCGTCTAAGGC
>CAXTWM010000402.1:0-4176 GCA_964247915.1 uncultured Armatimonadales bacterium
GGGCAGCCCTCCGTGGCTGCCCTCCAGGGTCTAATTAACGGCGGCGGGACGGGGCTGCAAGGTGTCCAGCAGGTTGCTGGCCTGGCGGATGCTGTCTTCTTCCAGGAGCTGCCGCAGGACAAAGGGCAGGATGCCGCCGTTGAGGTAGTAGTCCACCTCGATGGGCGTGTCGATGCGGAGGGCCAGCGGGACTTCCTCGGTCTCGCCGCTCGCCCGCTGGATTCGCAGGGTGACGTCCATCTGCGGCTGCAAGCCGGCCTCCAGGCCGACCAGATCGAACTTCTCCGTCCCGTCCAGGCCCAGCGTCTGCGCGTTCACGCCCTCCTTGAACTGGCAGGGCAGGACGCCCATGCCGACCAGGTTGGAGCGGTGGATGCGCTCGAAGGACTGCGCGATGACCGCCTTGACCCCCAGCAGGGCCGTCCCCTTGGCGGCCCAGTCACGCGACGATCCCGTCCCGTACTCCTGGCCCGCGAAGATCAGGAGCGGGACGCCCAGGTCGCGGTAGATCAGGGAAGCGTCGTAGATGCTCATCTCCTCGCCGACCGGCTGGTAAACCGTCATGCCGCCGATAACGCCGGGCACCATCAGGTTCTGGATGCGGACGTTGGCGAACGTCCCGCGCATCATGATCCGGTGGTTGCCCCGGCGCGAGCCGTAGGAGTTGAAGTCCTCCACGGGGACGCCCTTCTGCTGCAAGTACAGCCCCGCCGGCGAGATCGGCTTGATGGCCCCCGCCGGGCTGATGTGGTCGGTCGTCACCGAGTCGCCGAAGATCGCCAGGGGCCGGGCGTTCAGGATGTCTTTGGCGACACCCGCCTCCATGCTGAACTTATCGAAGTAGGGCGGCTCCCGGATGTAGGTCGAAGAGGCGTCCCAATCATACACCTGGCCGACCGAACTCGGAATCTCCTGCCAGAGCGGGTTCTGCTCGGCGAAGTCCTTGTAAAGACGCTGGTAGGTCTCGGGGTCGTTGGCCGCCGACAGCACCTCGCCGATCTCCTCGGTCGTCGGCCACAGGTCCCGCAGGTACACGTCCGCGTTGAATTTGTCCTTGCCGATGGGCTGGGTGCTCATGTCCACATCCACGGTCCCGGCCAGGGCGAAGGCGACGACCAGGGGCGGGGACATCAGGAAGTTAGCGCGGACGTTCTGGTGGACGCGCGCTTCAAAGTTGCGGTTGCCGGACAGGACCGAGGCGACGACGAGGTCGTTCTGCGTGACCGTCTTTTCCAGGTGCGGCTCCAGCGGCCCCGAATTGCCGATGCAGGTGGTGCAGCCGTAGCCGACCGTCTGGAAGCCCAGCCGGTCCAGATACCGCGACAGGCCCGTCTTGTCCAGGTACTCGGTCACGACGCGCGAGCCGGGGGCCAGCGACGTCTTGACCGTGGGGCGGACCGTCATGCCCTTCTCGATGGCCTTCTTGGCGACCAATCCCGCCGCCAGCATCAGGCCGGGGTTCGCGGTGTTCGTGCAGCTCGTGATGGCGGCGATGACGACGTCGCCGTGGCTCAGTTCCACCATCGCCTCGGGGAACTCGCCGTGCGGGATGTCCTCCACCCGGTCCGGGGTGGGCCGGTTCTGCATCATCTCCACTTCGGTCAGGCCCGCCGTGTCGTTCGCGGTTTCAAGCGGCTGGATCTCGGCGGGGGCCGTGTCCATGTCCTGGCCGCCGCCGCCCGAGATCGCCTTGATGTTGTGCTCCACGCCGGTCAGGATGACGAACTTCTTGTTCAGGTCTTGGAGCGACTTGTTGTAGGCGGCGGGGCTGGCGAGCAGCTCTTCAAACTTGGCCTTGATCTCGGGCAGATCAATCCGGTCCTGGGGCCGCTTGGGGCCGGACACGGAGGGGCGGACGTGCGCCAGGTCCAGCTCCAAAAGCTGGGAATACTGGATCTGGCCCGCCTCGGGCATCCCGAACAGGCCCTGGGCCTGGAAGTACTGGCGGAAGGCGTCCACCTGCGCCTCGGTCCGGCCCGTGGCGGCCAAGTACCGGCAGGACTCCTCATCCACCGGGAAGAAGCCCATCGTCGCGCCGTACTCCGGGGCCATGTTGGCGATGGTCGCCCGGTCGGTCAGGCCCAGCGAGGCCGCGCCCGCGCCGTGGAACTCGACGAACTTGCCGACCACCTTGGCGCGGCGCAGCATCTCGGTCAGCGTCAGCACCAGGTCGGTCGCCGTCACGCCCGGCTCCAAAGCGCCGGTCAGGTTGACGCCCACCACGTCCGGCGTCAGGAAGTAGACGGGCTGGCCCAGCATCCCCGCCTCGGCCTCGATGCCGCCGACGCCCCAGCCGACGATGCCCAGGCCGTTGATCATGGTCGTGTGCGAGTCCGTCCCGACCAGCGTGTCCGGGTAGAACACCTCGTCTTTGGAGAGCACACCCTTCGCCAGATACTCCAGGTTGACCTGGTGGATGATGCCGATGCCGGGCGGCACGACCGAAAAGCCGTTGAACGCCTGCATCCCCCACTTGAGGAACTGGTAGCGGGCGCGGTTGCGCTTGAACTCCATCTCCATGTTGAGCTGCAAGGCGTTCGGCACCTCGGAAAAGTCCACCTGGACCGAGTGGTCCACGATCAGGTCCACGGGCACCAGCGGCTCGATCAGGCCCGCGTCCCGCCCCATCCGCGAGACCGTGGAGCGCATGGCCGCCAGGTCCACCAGCAGCGGGACGCCGGTGAAGTCCTGGAGCACGACGCGGGCGACCACGAACGGAATCTCCGCCGTCCGCTCCGCGTTCGGCTCCCAGTTGGCGATGGCGCAGACGTCCTCCTCGCGGACGCGCTTGCCGTCGTAGTTCCGCAGGACGGATTCGAGCACGATCCGCAGGCTGACCGGCAGCGTGGAGATCGGCCCGACCTCGGCCTTTTCGAGCTGCGGCAACGAGTAAAACTTTCCGGCCTGCCCGTCGCCGAACGTGAAGGATTGCAGCGAATCAAACAGTGAGTGCATTTCAGCCATTTTCCAGAGTCCTTTGATAGAAATCCTATGCCCTCAGTATAGCGGTGTCCGGGCCGGGGTGTCAAGTAAACCAGGCGTTTGTCTTGCGATGCACTCGAAAAGGTGTAAAACCCCTCCCACACAGGCGGGGAGGAACGAAAAAGAGGGCGCACTGATCGGTGCGCCCTCGGCTTCCGGCGGAATGACGAACCGGGTCACGGGCCTGTGGAGATGGCGACCGCGCTCCACAGGTTGCCGGGAGCATTGTCGGTATAGGGTCCGTAGCCCGCCACGGTGAAGTTGAAGGACGAGTCCACGCCCCACAGCATCGCCCGGTTGTCCGTGTTGGCCCACAGGATGTGCGAGAAGCCGTCGGGACCCGTCGCCAGGGCCGTCGCCGTCCACAGGTTGCCGGGGGCGTTGTCGGTGTACGGGCCGAAGCCCGCCAGCGTGAAGCTGGAGTCCGAGGCCACATTCCACAGCATCGCCCGCCGGTCTGTGTTGCTCCACAACAGGTGCGTCAGGTTGTCCAGGCCGACGGAGACGCCGACCGCGCTCCACTTGTTCTGCGGCGCCCCGTCCGTGTACGGCCCGTAGCCCGCCAGCGTGAAGCTGAACGCCGTGTTCACGTCCCAAAGCATGACCCGGCCATCCGCGTTGTTCCAGGCGATGCGGCTCATGTTGTCGGGGCCGGTCGCCAAGGCCGTGGCCGACCAGAGGTTGCCGGGATCGGGGCTGACCGAGGTGTCGGTGTACGGGCCGTAGCCGACCAGCGTGAAGGTGAAGTCGGAGGCGACGTTCCACAGCATGACGCGGTGGTCGGTGTTGTTCCACAGCAGGTGGACGGTGCCGTCCGGTCCGACCGAGACCGCCGTGGCGCTCCACTTGTTCTGGGGTGTCCCGTCCGTGTACGGCCCGTACCCGGCCAGGGTGAAGTTTCCGGCGTCATCCACAGTCCAGAGCATCACGCGCCCGTCCGTATTGTTCCACAGGATGTGGCTCTTGCCGTCCGCCCCCGTCGCCAGGGCCGTCGCGCTCCACTTGTTCTGGGGGGCACCGTCCGTGTACGGTCCGAAGCCGTTCAGCGTGAAGGTGCCGTCGGCGGCCACGCTCCACAGCATCACGCGCCCATCTGTGTTGTTCCAGAGCAAATGCGTGTGTACGGTGGGCGGCGTCAGCAGGCCGTAGACGGCGATGGTGTGCGCCCCGGTCGGGACGTAGAGCTTGCCGTTC
>CAXTWM010000403.1:0-4169 GCA_964247915.1 uncultured Armatimonadales bacterium
GGGCCGATCTCGTGCGTCCCCGTCCACAGCATCGTCTCGGCCCCGATCCAGACGTTCGCCCCGATCTCGATCGGATCGCCCCAGATGGCATACAGCGTACAGCGCCGCTGGAGGTGACTGCCCGCGCCGAGCGTGATGAACCGCGCCTCGTGCCCGAAATCAATGTGCGGGTTGAGCGTCACGCCCGGCCCGACCCTGGCCTGGAGCAGCGCGCGGGCCAGCCGGGCGCGCGGCCTTTCCAGCCCCCGAAGGTTCGGCATCAGCCGGTCCGCCAGCAGCGCGTACAGGCCGTGCCGTGCGTACCGGCCCAGGAGGGCGAGGCGGCGGCTCAACGGCGCAGCCCGCGTGCGAACCCCTGGAGGCGGAGGCGGTAGGTGTGCAGGCCGCTCGGCCGGCGCCCGCGCGCCAGCGCCCCGAGGAAGCCGCCCAGCGGCTGTGTCAGCCCCAGCAGCGCCCGGATCTTGTAGCGCGGGCCGCGACCGCATACAGCCAGGTGCGCCAGAAACCGCCCCATCCCCGTGCCGTTGACCTGATGCACGAACGCATGATAGTCCGCCCCGGAGCGCGCCCCGGCGTGGTGGATGACGCGCGCCGCGTCCAGCGTGTGCATCTCCAGCGGCGGGCGGTGACACAGGCAGCGCAGGGCGTACTCGAAATCCTCGCCGGCGATCCCGGTCCCCGCCCCGAGCGCGGCTTCGAAGCCGCCGACCCGCTCGAACGTCGTCCGCCGCAGGGCCATGTTGGCGCCCATGCCGCCGAAGGCCTCGGGCTGGAACCAGCGCACGGGCCGCTTCGTGGGCACCCGGCTGTACGGGACGAACTCCGTCCGCCAGTCGTGGCCCTCGGGCGGCAGGACCGTCCCGAACAGGAACGCGAGGCGCGGGTAGGCCGTGAATTCCCGGACGATCTCGGCCAGCCAGCCGCTCTCGGCGACCACGTCGTCGTCGGTGAACACGATCAGGTCGCCCCGGCTGGCTCCCAGGCCCACGTTGCGCGCCCGCGACAGGCCCCGAGTCGGCGTCGGCAGGTGACGGACCACGCCCGCCGGCGCCGCGATCCGCGCGACGGCGCGGCGCGTGTCCGCCCCTTCGCTCTGGTCCACGACCAGCAGTTCGTCGGGCCGGCGCGTCCCGACCAGGATGCTGTCCAGGGTCGCCTCAATCAAGGCGCCACGGTCGCGCGTGCAGATGATGACAGAGACATCCATAAGCTGTGATTGTTGCAGAAAACTTCCGGCGCCTTCATCGCCGGCGCACGGCGTCCTTCATCGCGGCCAGGATGCGCGGCACACACACGGCTGCGTTGTAGTCCTTCTCGACGATGGCCCCTCCCGCCGCGCGCACCGGCAGTCGAACTGGAACCGCAGGCCCCGCCGCCGGTCGCTGCGCTCGTGCGTGCCGCCGTAGAGGGGATGGCCCGCGCCCGGACAGCGGCGGATCGTCCTGGCTCCAGACCAGAAGCGGCCCCCGGCCCGCCGCCGGGCCACGGAGAGCACATACGAAGATGTCGCCGGGCGTTTTTTCGGACATTTCCCCGAAGGTCTTCTCCGGGGTTTTCTCCGGGGTCATCACGGTTCCAGGGCGCGCACGGGGCGGGCGGGCACCCCGGCGACCAGCGTGTCCGGCGGCACGTCTTTCGTCACCAGCGCCCCGGCGGCGACGACCGCGCCCGCCCCGACCGTCACGCCGGGCATCACGGTCGCCCTCGCCCCGATCCAGGCGCCGTCCCCGATGTGGATCGGCGCGGGCCGGTGCGACCCGGCGCGGCCGTCATGTGTCCCGATCTCGTGCCCGCCGGTGATCAGAGTCACCTGATAGGCGAGCTGGACCCGGCTACCCAGGATGATCGGCGCGGACAGATCAAAACAACAGCCCGCGTTGACGAAAACTTCGTCGCCCATCACCAGGCCGAAGCCCTCCTGGATCAGCAGCCCGCCGCGCACGAAGCACCGCCGGCCCACGGACGCGCCGTTGAGCCGCAGCAGCAGGGCGCGGGCGCGGCCGCAGACCATGTTGTCCAGCAGCAGAAAAGACAGCGCGGCGAAGGAGCGCTGCTGCAAGAAAAACCCCTGCCGCCGCAGGAAGTGGCCGGGGAATCCGCGCCGAGGGGTCTGATCGGGGAGCGCCATGACTTCCATTATATCTCACTTTCGGCAGAATCGCCGTGGAAGTGGAGGGGAGGCCGCGACGCGAAACGCCCCCGAGGGAGCCGGGCCGGCTCCCTCGGGGGCGTCTTTCCCTGCCTCTAAGGCAGGGACGGGAAGGCGGCCAGCACCTCGAACCCCATGTTGTCCCAGTGGCGCTCGTCGCACCAGGGGCGGTGGTTGTACCAGTAGGTGTCCTGCGGAGCCCAGTCCACCAGCTCGGGCCGGTCGTTGCCGGTGTGGTAGAGCTGATGCACGAAGTAGACCTGATAGGGGCCGGAGGGCATCGCCTGGCTGGCGGGGATGTCACCCTCCCAGGCCACGACTCCTTGCTCCATGATGCGGAAGTGCGTCCGCGACAAGTAGAGGTCGAAGCGATGCCGCTTGTCCAGGTCGTGGGAAGTCCCGTTCGCCTGGGGGGTGTTCCCGTAGGGGTCCTGACGGGCCGAACTGTGGGCCACGTCCCACGCCATCCCGGTCTGCGGGGTCAGGGGGAACTCCACGGCCTTCGGGTCGGCCTCGGCGCTGGCGGAGACCATCTCCGGCAGGTGGCTCGTGTCTTCTATGCGCCAGCGAAAGGCTCTGTCGGTGCCGGAAAACGTTCGGGTGCCGCCGGCCTTCGCTCCGGGGTTCAGCAGGACGTCCGAGGCCGGGGCTACGATCAGATCACACCAGCGGCGGCTGTCGAAATGGGCATCCACCTCGAACGTGGCGTGCAGGACCCCGCCGCCGGAGATGTCGGCGGTCGCGCGGGGCATCATCACCAGAGAGGCATTGTTGTTGTGCATCGGCCCGGCGGGGGGCGTCCCGCCGTCGTACAGCGTGTCCATGAAGTGGCCGCCCATGAAGAACGCCTTGGTGTTCACCACGTCCCCGACGTAGTTGCGGATGCGCCACTTGTCGTTCGCCATCTCCCAGTAGTTCCCAGGCTGCCCGAAGGAGTCGTAAGGGTTGCCGGTGGGCGCGGGCATCGGCTGGAGCACGAGGGGCTGCGCGTTCCGAAAGTTGTCAAAGAAGGCCTGCGAGCCGGACAGGGTCCGGGGCTGCAAGGCGACGTGGACCGGGGCGGACGCGGCCAGCACGTTCGGCACGTCGGAGGGGTCCCCCTGGCCGTTGATGGCCTGGTGCATCCCGTCCATCGCCATCGCGCCCGGCCCGGCCATGCCGTCCATCTTCTGGAACGGGCCGAGCTTGTCCACGGCCTCGACGACCAGGTCCGCGCCGGCAGGGTCCAGGCCGTTCATCTCGACGCTCAGGCTCCCGCCGCTGTACTTGACCGTGTTCGGGTTGGCGAGGCTGTAGACCCGGTAGTCCGCCGCGCCCGGAGCGGCCTCGAAGGAGATCAGGGCGCTGTCGTCATTGGGCTGGACCGCCGTGATCTGGACCGCCGTGATCTGGACCGGGCCGGGGGCCGCCGCCGGGGAGGATGCCGGGGCCGTGACGCGGACGGCGGCGCTCTGCGCGCTCTCGACGGGGGCGATCCAGGGGGTGTTGACGCCGGAAACGGTGTAGGTGTGCGTCTCACCCGGACGCGGGTCGGCGTCGTAGAAGTTCAGGCCCCACAGGCCGCTCGCGATCGGCTGGCCGTCCCGGTAGACGCTGTAAGTGAAGGCGGTGTCCTGTCCGTGCCAGGTCAGGTGGATGCGAGGAGCGCCCGCGTTCCATTCGGGCGTGGCGACCAGGGCGACCGGGACGGCGGGCGGGTTCGGCGTCCAGCCGGGAGTCTGTCCGGGGGCGTTGGCGCCCTGCGCGGTGGCAATGGCGGAGGGCAGGCTCTCCATGCCCATCGCGTCCACGGCGGTGACGGCGTAGGTCAAGCCCGAGAAGAACTCCGCCGGCGGGACGGAGAACGAGGGCGCGGTCAGCCCCTTCGCGATGGGGACGTCATACTGATACACGTTGTAGCTCGCCGCGCCGGGGACCGGCGACCAGGCGAGGCGGTCTGTGGGGGCGCCCGCCCAGACGCCCGCGACGCACAGGTTCGTGGGCGCGGTCAGCGCCGCCTGGCCGGCGGGCGCCCCCACAG
>CAXTWM010000404.1:0-4167 GCA_964247915.1 uncultured Armatimonadales bacterium
AGAAGAGGGCGCACACGGGGGTGCGCCCCTACGAGGCCCGAATAATGCCATCCGAAGCACATTGTCCGAAGCCCCGGAGGGGCGGCCTATCCGTGTAGACCGGCCCTTCAGGGCCGGGCGGTTTTAGCCGCCCGCGATGGCCCCCACGATCAGGAACGGCTCTGCCCCAGATGCGACCGCCTCGGGCAGCAGGGCCTCCGGGCTTCCGTGGGAAAGGTCCTGCCCGCAGGCGAAGAAGCGCAGGAACGGACGGCGGCGCCGGGTCGCATAGTCGCGGATCGTCCCGCGCAGCATCGGATAGCGCACTTCCAGGGCATCCAGGACCGACCCCTGAGTTGCCGGACCCTCCAGCGGCAGTTCCACTTCATCGCCGACGCGCGCCAGTGTTCGCAGATGGGCGGGCAGCGCGACCCGGATCATGGCTCGGCTCCTAGCTTTGTTCATGGCAGCGTCTGCACCTCGACGGACAGGACGGCCGGGAGGTCGCGGGCGATGGGCGCCCAGGTGTCGCCGCTGTCGGCCGAGGCGTAGACCTGCCCGCCCGTGGTCCCGAAGTACACGCCGCACGAATCCAGCGTGTCCACGGCCATCGCGTCGCGCAGCACGTTGACATAGCAGTCGCTCTGCGGCAGGCCGTGTGTCAGCGCCTCCCACTCGTCCCCGCCCGTCCGGCTGCGGTACACGCGCAGCTTGCCGTCCGGCGGATAATGCTCGGAATCACTCTTAATCGGAACCACATAGACCGTGTCCGGCTCGTGCGCGTGGACATCAATCGGGAACCCGAAATCGGACGGCAGGTTGCCGCTGACCTCGCGCCACGACTCCCCGGCGTCGTCGCTCCGCATCACGTCCCAATGCTTCTGCATGAACAGCACGTCCGGGCGCGACGGGTGCATCGCGATCCGGTGGACGCAGTGGCCGACCTGGGCGTTCGGGTCCGGGAGGAACTCCGAATTCAGGCCGTGGTTCATGGGCCGCCACGTTGCCCCGGCGTCATCCGACCGGAACACGCCGGCCGCCGAGACCGCGATGTAAATCCGTCCGGGGGTGCCGGGGTCCAGAAGGACCGTGTGCAGGCACATCCCGCCCGCGCCCGGCTGCCAGAACGGGCCGGAAGCGTGGCCGCGCAGCCCGGACAGCTCCTGCCAGGTCCCGCCGCCGTCCGCCGAGCGGAACAAGGCCGCATCTTCCACTCCGGCGTAGACGAGGTCGGGATCGGTCAGCGACGGTTCCAGATGCCAGACGCGCTTGAACTCCCACGGGTGCTGCGTGCCGTCATACCACTGGTGCGTTCCGGGGATGCCGTCGTAGGCGAATTCGTTGCCCACCGGCTCCCACGTCCTGCCGCCGTCGTCCGAGCGCTGGATCATCTGCCCGAACCAGCCGCTGGATTGGGAGGCATAAAGCCGATTCGGGTCTAAGGGCGACCCTTTGACGTGGTAGACCTCCCAGCCCCCGAAATGAGGTTCGCTGATGCTCCATTGTTCGCGCTTGGCGTCCGCCGTCAGGACAAAAGCGCCCTTGCGCGTCCCGACCAGTACTCGCACTCCACTCATCCCGTCCGTCCTTCCTAAGCGCCACAGGAGCGCTCGGTCGCCGCTTCAACCATTAGGGCGTTGTGTACGCCCATTCTATCGGAGCCTGCGACGGTTTGTGGTGATTCTGACGATTACGGTTTGTTTACTTTCTGTTTGTCTCACCTGATGATAATTTTACGCCCCCTCGCCCCGGATACCGGCATCGCCTGATCGGTCTCACGTCTTCCCAAACCACCCCGTTTCCTGTATAATAAACGCAGCAAGTACGACAGGAAATGGACACCATGACATTCCAACGACGGCTTTCTTTAGGCGGTGGCGCTGTTGCCATCGCCCTGCTGGGACTCACGGGTCTCGCCCCGGCGCGGGCGCAGGAGGGGCAGGAGTTGGGAACCTGGGCCTTTTCCTACCCCGACAACACCAAGCCCGGCGCGCTCCTGGACCTGCGTTCTTTGAACGAGAAGACGGCGGGGGAAACCGGGTTCGTCCACCTGAGCGCCGACGGTCAATCGTTCGTGCTGGGCAATGGGAAACCGGTCCGCTTCTGGGCCTGCGGGTCGGACGTGTACCGCTCCTCCCCCGAAGACATGGCCCGCCACGCCCGGTTCCTGGCCCGCATCGGCGTCAACATGGTCCGCCTGCACACGCAGATCGCGCCCGATGTGGACGGCAGCCCGATCACGCGGGTTAATGAGAAGGAGCGGGACGGCATCTGGCATATGGTCGCGGCCCTGAAGAAAGAGGGCATCTACACCACCATCTCGCCGTACTGGGCGAACGGCAAAAAGGCGACGGGGTGGGGGATCGCGGGCTACACGGGCCAGACCGACCTGTGGGGGCTGCTGTTCTTCAACCCGCAATTGCAGGCCGGCTACAAAGCCTGGATGGAGGCGCTGTACGCCCGCCCGAACCCGTACACGGGGATACCGCTCGCCCAAGACCCCGCCGTCGCCATCATCCAGGTCCAGAACGAGGACGGCATGTTCTTCTGGACCATGCAGGGGATGCACCCGGAGCAGCAGACCCTTTTGGGCCGCAAGTTCGCCGCCTGGCTGACCACGCAGTACGGGTCTTTGGACAGCGCCAAAGCCGCCTGGGCGGGCGCCTCCGACCCCAGCGACGACTGGGCGAACGCCAAAGTCGGCATCCTGCCGACCTGGCAGCTCACCCAGGACCAGACCGGTGGCCTGGCGAAGCGGGTTTCGGACCAGGTCCACTTCTTCGCCGACACCCAGCGCGGGTTCTACGCGGATATCACGGACTACCTCAAGAACACCCTCGGCTGCAAGCAGCTCGTCAACGCCTCCAACTGGTTCACGGCGGACCCAATCAAGCTCAACGATGTCGAGCGGTACACCTATACCGCCGCCGATGTGGTCGCGGTCAACAAGTACTACAACGGCGGAGTCCACCTTGGCGACAACAACGGCTGGCGCATTGACCCCGGCCACCACTTCTCCAATCAGTCCGCCCTGCGGGACCCGCGCGACCTGCCGACGAATCTCAAACAGGTCGTCGGGCACCCGACGGTCATCACGGAAAGCTCCTGGGTCTCGCCGCTGGGCTACCAGTCCGAGGGGCCGTTCCTAATGGCCGCCTACCAGTCCCTGACGGGCGTGAACACCTTCTACTGGTTCAGTGCCAATACCCCCGAATACCAGACCGAACTCGATCTGCCCTGGGCCTGGGTCGGCGGGCAGCACCCCCTGGGCGTCAAATGGTCGGCGAACGTCCCCGAGATCATGGGCGAGTTCCCCGCCTGCGCCCTGATGTACCGGCGCGGGTACATCCGGCAGGGCGCCCCCGTCGTCCGCGAGGAGCGCCCCCTGGCCGACCTCTGGGAGCGCAAGACGCCGCTGATCGCCGAGGACAAAAGCTTCGACCCCAACCGGGCGGGGACCCGTGCGGGCCAGTCTCAGATCGCCCAGGGCGCAGACCCCCTGGCCTTCCTGGTCGGCCCCGTCCGCGTGCGCTACGGCGGCGACCCGGCCCAAACCAAAGTGGCGAACCTGGCCGCGTACATTGACGCCCCGAACAAGACGATCAAGAGCGACACCGGCGAAGTCCGCCTGAACTACGGGAAGGGGCTGTGCGTGGTGAACGCGCCGAAGGCGCAGGGGGTGACCGGCTTCCTGAGCAAAGCCGGCCCGGTGACGCTGGGCGATGTGGTGATCTCGTCCGGCAACCCCTACGCAACCGTTGCGGTCGTTGCGCTGGACGACCTGCCTCTGCGCCGGTCCCATCAGGTTCTCGTGCAGGTGGGGACGGCCGCCCGGCCCACCGGCTGGCAGGCGAAAGAAACCGACTTTCCTTCGGAAGACGGCAAATCCACTCTGCACGGTTTTGAAGTCGTCAAGACGGGGGCCGCGCCCTGGCAGATCGTCAACGCCGACGTGACGCTCTCGGTGACCAACCCTGATCTGACCAAAGCGACGCTGCTCGACGCCGCCGGCTACCCCGCCCGCACCGTCCCCGTCACCCGCGCGGGCGGCAAGCTGACGGTGCATTTGCCCGCCGACACGATGTACCTGGTACTGGAATAGTTCCGGGCGACTGAAGTCGCGGCAACGAAGGCACGAAACCTGCCTCCGCAGGTTAAGAATCCATCTTAGTCGCCGAAGGGCGACTT
>CAXTWM010000405.1:0-4166 GCA_964247915.1 uncultured Armatimonadales bacterium
GGGATGGAGGCCAGGGTCGCGTCCGCCGTGGGCAGGGCCGGCGCGGACGCCGCGTTCGGGCCGCCCGATGCCGCGTGCCGGGCGGCGCAGCCGCCGACCGCCAGGACGCAGGGGACGAGCAGCAATAAAAATTGGGGGAGGAGTGCGTTCTTCATGGCGTGGTTTCTGAGAGAATAGGAGGGGACGATCCCAAAGATCGCCCCCTCCCTCTTGTCCTGGTCAGCCGTCACCTAGAATCCGACGTTCGGGCCGGAGTCCTTGGAATTGCGCGTGCCCGCGTTGGGCGTGGCCGCGTAGGGGAAGGTCATGTTGTAAACCTGGTCGTTGCTGGGGACGTTGTCCCCCAGCAGCGTCAGCGTACTATAGGTCGGGCCGCTGGCGATCGCGCTCAAGGCGATGTCTATGACGTCGTCGCCTAGGCGCCGGCCGTTCGGCCACCCGCCGGGCACTGTCACTCCTGACGCGGTGGTCAGGGTGTCGCCGCCGAGGAAGCTCAGTCGGCTGAACGCGGATTGGCCGGAGATGTTGGCGGGACCGGTCGTGGTGTCTATGCGGATGACATCCGGGATGTAGACGGCGGCCAGGTCGAAGCGCCCCGTTGTGGCGAAGTTCGTGCCGTAGACCTTGTTGATCAGGGCGGCCAGCTCGGAGTTCTGCGCGTAGATCGCGTAGCGGCTCGGGTCGCTGGTCGGCAGGTCGCGGTTGTAGTTGTCCTTGTCCCGGAGGGCGACCAGCGCCTCGTTGAAGAGCGGGTTGGCCTCGCGGTTGACCTGGATGAAGGGGCCGGAGCTGACGTTGTCGCCGTTGGTCGCGCGCAGCGTGATGCGGGGGCGCGAGACCGAAGCGTAGACGCCCACGCCCATCCGCGCGCCGACGCCGGGCGCCCCGCCGTTGGTGAACGGCGCCTGAAAGGCGAAGGTGGGCAGATCCGTCAGGGGAATCACGATCGCGTAGTGCAGCACGTTGAAGCCCTTGAAGCCGTCCACGCCGCCGCCCGCCTGGCCATTGCCCGTCGTGCCGTTCGCGTTCTTCAGGATGCGCGGGTCCAGCAGGTCGGCGATGCCCGGAATGTCGGCGTAGAAGCCGTCCTCGCGCGAGCCGGCGAAGACGGTCGTCACCCCCGCCGCGCCGGGGACTGCCGGCAGGTCATAGGTCGTCTGCTGGGTGTAGGTGTCCAGGCTGGCGCGCGTGGTCGCGCCGCTCTTGGCCCGGCCCGTCGTCGGATCGTTGTAGGCCGGCGTCGTCCGCAGGCCGGTGTTGTACGGCGGGACCATCAGGGTCATGCTCGCCGGGTTGAGCTGCGTCACCGTGGACTGGCCGCCGGAGCCGGTCACGGTCTTGGTGACGGTGTAGGTCTGGACGAAGTTCTGGTGGGCGTCGCCGACGTTCAGGATCGGGCCGGCATCGGCCATGCCGTTGATGTCCGCGCCGCGCCCGTAGCGCAGGATCGTGTTCAGGTTCTTGTAGGAACCGCTCTGGCTGCTGACCGGCGAGAACTTGAAGTCGTAGCGCTGCACCTGCGCGCCCGTCACGGGGTTGGCGATGTGGATGGAGTAAAGCGCGTCATCCGAGAAGGCGTCATAGAGGACGCCGTCGCCCGGCTCGGAGAAGGGCCGGACGCTGACCTCGACGACCAGCACCGCGCTGCCGTCGGGCCGGTTGCGCCGGAAGGCGTAGACGTCGGTGAGGTTGGCCTGCGGGTCGAGCTTGATCAGGGGCGCGTCGCTATGGCTGGAAGCGCGGGCCGTCCCGCCCCCCCATCCCAGAGCGCCCAGCGCCGCCGTCGCGGCTGCCGCGCAGAAAAGAGTCTTGAGATTCATCGGGTGTCTCCTTAATAAGACCTAAATAAGACCTAGAAATAGGACCGCGTTAAGAGCGAGCGCCGGCGCGGCGTCGCCGCACGGCGCAGAAGGTCAGCAGCAGGACGCCGGCCCCGAGCGAGACCGTCGTGCTCGCTTCGGGTACGGGCGCGAGGGTCGTCCCGTTGAACGTGTCGGTCCCGCCCGCGGTACTGTTGAGGTTGCTGCCCTCGGTGTCGAACGCCACGGCCCCCGGCCCGAAGGCGCTGCTGAACGAGAAGCCGGAGTTGACGCTGCCCGGCGCGAAGTCCCCCAGAAAGGACACGATGCCGGAGGGCGAATTGGCGTTGCCCGGATCGAAGGTGATCTGGAACCCGGCCGGCGCCGTCAGATTCGTGGCCGCGCCTGCCACCTGCGGCAGACCGTTGATGTTGAGGACGAACAGGTCGTCGGCGGTGAAATTGGTCACGGTGTAGCTGTAGTTGAACACCCCGCCGGCGGACGTGACGACGGGCACGACAGTGACCTGGGCGCGGGCGGCGCCCGCAGAGAATAGTGCGCCGAGCGCGCCCGCAAGCGCCAGAGGGCCGGCGAGTCGGCGTGGTCGTGGAAGCATGGAGGAACCTCCCTTTCAGAATAACGAAACGAGACAACGAGACGGGCGCGAAAAGCGGTGCGTGTGACGGCCTAGGCCGTCACGGGAGAAGGAGTGCGCCGGAAGCGCGGGGCGGGGCTGACTCCGGGCGGCGGGACCGTCGGGTGTCGCCGGGCGACGTGTTCGGGACGCAGCGGCGCGGCCTGAGCGATGAGCTTTTCCGACAGTGTACGGCGGGGCGGGTACGGCGGGGCGTTCCGAGAGGCTGGATCAGAGGGCAAGGGGCCGGATGAAGACGAGGGAGGAAAGATGACCGTCAATCAAGCTCATGTCTTAGGAGTTTACCTAGCAAAGCATTAAATTACGCGCGTTACCGGCCCCGCAAAATTAACAGACGGTTACAAAAGCAACCAGGCGAATGTAGGCCAAAAACAAGGCAGAGTCACTACAAAAGCAAGCAAACTTTCTGCCCAACGAAGCAGCCGTCTCCGTCAGCCCTTCCGGCACAAGGTTCGCTCACCCGCCCCGTCTCCCGGAGCGCCCCGACCGGGTATAATCCCCCCATCATGCGCCAATTCGACACCGCACGCGACGCCCCCGAGGCCATCCACGCCGCCCTGACCGCCCGCGACACGGCCCGCGACGCCCAGGTGGAGGCGACCGTCCGCGCCATCCTCGACGACGTGAAGGCGCGCGGCGACCAGGCCGTGCTGGACTACACCCGCCGCTTCGACTGGCCGGAGGCGAAGACTGAAAACTTAGAAGTATCGGCGGAAGCACGAGAAGCCATATGGGAGGCATTGCCGACAGAAGCATCCTCACTCCTGCAACGTGCCTACCTGAACATCAGCGAGTTCCATTATAAAGAGCGCGGCCTTTTCCGCTCATGGATGGACATGTGGGGCGACGGCGGCGAAAGCGGAATGCTTGGACAGATCGTGCAACCGGTTCATCGCGTCGGCATTTATGTCCCCGGAGGTAAGGCTGCCTATCCCAGCACTGTATTGATGGCAGTTGTCCCCGCGATGGCCGCTGATGTCAAAGAAGTCGTGATTTGTACGCCTGCCGGGAAAGACGGCGCTATTGAGCCGTTGATTATAGGGGCGGCTGAGTATTCGCTTCCACATAAAGCGGGAAGGCTGTTTAAGATCGGCGGGGCGCAGGCCATCGCGGCGATGGCTTACGGGACGGAGACCGTGCCCAAGTGCGACGTCATCGTCGGGCCGGGCAATGCCTATGTCAACACGGCCAAGAAGCTGGTCTATGGGGAGGTCGGGATAGACATGCTGGCAGGGCCTTCCGAGGTCGCCATCATCGCCGACGAGGGCGCGAACCCGGCCTTTGTCGCCGCCGACCTGCTGGCCCAGACCGAACACGGGCACGACAACCGGGGCGTCCTGTTCAGCCACTCTTTGGAAATGTTGGAAAAATGTAAAAACGAATTGGCGAACCAGCGTGAGGCGCTGTCGAGAAAAGAGATACTGGCCGTGACCGCGAACAACTTGGTTTTTGTCAAAACGAACTCCCTGGAGGAGTCGCTGGCCCTGTCCAACGTCTTCGCGCCCGAACACCTGGAACTGATGGTGCGCGAGCCGCTAGCCGTCCTGCCCCTCGTCAAGAACGCCGGGGCCGTCCTGCTCGGCGACCACACCTCCGCCCCCCTCGGCGACTACTGGGCCGGGCCGTCGCACACGCTGCCGACGGCGGGCGCGGCCCGCTACGCCTCCCCGCTGTCCGTGGCGACCTTTATGAAGCGAACGAGCGTCCTGTAC
>CAXTWM010000406.1:0-4163 GCA_964247915.1 uncultured Armatimonadales bacterium
CCACGCCCCCTACCCCACGCCGCACGCGCTGACGGGGGACGAAATCCAGGCCATCATCGCCGACTACGCGCAGGCCGCCCGCAACGCGAAAGAGGCCGGGTTTGACGGCGTGGAGATTCACGGCGCGAACGGCTACCTGCCCGACCAGTTCCTGCGCGACGGCACCAACACGCGCACGGACGATTACGGCGGCCCAGTCGAGAACCGCGCCCGGTTCCTGCTGGAAGCGACCGACGCGGCGGTCGGCGTCTGGGGCGTGGACCGGGTCGGCGTCCACCTGTCGCCGCGCGACATGGCCCACCACGGCATCGCCGACTCGGACCCCGCCGCGACCTTCGGCTACGTCGCGCGGGAGCTGGGCCGGCGCGGCCTCGCCTACCTGTTCACCCGCGAGTCGGTGGACGGCGGCCCGCGCTTCACGCCCGCCATGAAGCGGCTCTTCGGCGGCCCGGTCATCGCCAATGAGGGGTTCACCGTTGAGCAGGCCCAGCAAGTGCTGGACGCGGGCGAGGCGGATGCCGTGTCCTGGGGCCAGCAGTTCCTCGCCAACCCCGACCTGCCCAAGCGTCTGGCCCACGGCCTGCCGCTGAACACGCCCGACCCGGCCACGTTCTACGCGCCCGGCGCGACGGGCTACACGGATTACCCATTCATCGGTCAGAAAGATTAGGGCACCCCTTTTATGAAAGCCTATCAGATCAAAACCCCCGGCAGCCTGGACGGACTGGCCCTTGTGGAGCGGCCCGACCCGACGCCCGCACCGGGGCAGATACTTGTCCGCGTCCACGCCGTCTCACTGAACTACCGGGACCTGATGATCGCGCTGGGCCGCTACAGCGGGACGACGGCCCCGGACCTGATCCCGCTGTCCGACGGCGCGGGCGAGGTCGTCGCCGTCGGCGCGGGCGTCTCGCGCGTCCGCGTCGGGGACCGCGTGGCGGGCATCTTCTTCCAGACCTGGCTGGACGGCGGCATCCAGGCCGCCTACCCCGCCTCGGCCCTGGGCGGGGCCGTGGACGGGATGCTGGCCGAGTATGTCACGCTGTCCGAAGAAGGCGTCGTCACCCTGCCGGACTGGATGACCTACGAGGAAGCGGCCAGTTTGCCCTGCGCCGCCGTGACCGCCTGGAACGGCCTGGTCGAGCAGGGCCGACTGACGGCGGGCGAGACCGTGCTGCTGCAAGGGACGGGCGGCGTCTCCATGTTTGCCCTGCAAATCGCCAAGATGCACGGCGCGCGGGTCATCCTCACGTCCTCCTCCGACGAGAAGCTGGCGCGGGCCAGGGCGCTGGGGGCGGACGAGACCGTCAATTACAAGACGACGCCGGACTGGGACAAGGCCGTGTGGGCGCTGACGGGCAAAAAGGGCGTGGATCACGTCGTCGAGGTCGGCGGGCCGGGGACGCTGGCGCGCTCCCTTCAGGCGGCGCGGCACGGCGGGCGGATCGCCCAGATCGGCGTGCTGTCCGACGTGGAGGCCAAGATCTCCCCCATGCCCATCCTCGGAAAGAGCCTGCACCTCAACGGCATTTATGTCGGCTCGCGCGCCATGTTCGAGCGGCTGCTGGCGGCCCTGACCGTCAATCAGATCCACCCCGTCATTGACCGCGTGTTCCCGCTCGCCGGAGCGCGGGCGGCATACGAGCATCTGCAAAGCGGCGCGCACTTCGGCAAGATCGTGATCCGCGTCGCGGCCTGAGCCAATCCGAGGGGGCGTAACCGCGATGAACATCAAGCTAAAGGGCCGACGGTGGGCAGGCGTTGCCGTCGGCCTCGGGTCATTTCTGGTGGGGGCGTCGGCCTGTGCCGCGTCGCTGACCGCCGCGCCGTTCGGCAGGACGGCGGACGGCAGGGCCGTCACCCGCTACACCATGACGGCGAGTAGCGGCGTCCGCGTCTCGTTCATCAGCTACGGCGGCATTGTTACTGATGTCACCGCGCCGGACCGGCAGGGCCGCCCGGCCCACATCGTCCTCGGCTTCGCGACACTGCGCGAGTACGAGACCAAGAGCGCGGAGGGCGAGCTTTATTTCGGCGCACTCGTCGGCCGCACATCCAACTGGCTCAACCGGGGCCGCTTCCGCCTAGACGGGCACGTTTATCAGGTCACGCTGAGTGACCCGCCGAACACGATCCACGGCGGCAAAAAGGGCTTCGATAAGCGGTTGTGGGACGTGCGGACCGGCCAGACGTCCGGTCGGAGTGTGAGCGCCCTGCTCTCTTACACCAGCCCCGACGGCGAGGAAGGATACCCCGGTACGCTCAAGGCCCGCGTCACCTATTCGCTCTCGGACGACGGCGCGTTTGCCATCCACTACGAGGCCGTGACCGACAAAGACACGGTCGTCGGCCTGACGAACCACATGAACTTCGACCTCGCCGGGGCCGGCTCGCCCGGCGGCGTACTGCGGCAGGTGCTGACGGTGGACGCCGACGATTACTTGCCGCTCGACCCGAACCAGATACCCCTCGGGCATCGCGCCCCCGTTGCCGGGACTCCGTTCGACTTCCACGAGCCGACCGCCATCGGTGCCCGCATCCACGCAAAAAACGCGCAGGTCGCCATCGCGAACGGCTACGACCAATACTGGGTGCTGAACAAGCACGGCGACGCTTCACAGCCGCAGATCGCCGTGCGCGCCTATGACCCCAGGAGCGGACGCACTTTGGAGTGTCTGACTAACGAGCCAGGGGTGCAGATCTATACCGCCGACTTCTTCGACGGTTCCTATAGCGGCATCGGCGGCCGGTATCGGCAGTACAGCGCCTTCACCCTGGAAACGCAGCACTTCCCGGACTCGCCGAACCACCCGGAGTTCCCGACCACCGAACTCAGGCCGGGCCAGAACTTCAGCAGCACGACGATCTTCCGCTTCGGCGTACAGAAATAAGATGAGGAGAGCACACATGAACACACGAAACTTGGGCGACGGCCTGGCCGTCTCGGAACTCGGCCTGGGCTGCATGGGCATGACCTTCCTCTACGGCAAGGCCGCCGACGAGGACGCCATCGCCGTCATCCACCGCGCCCTGGACCTGGGCATGACCTTCCTGGACACCGCCGAGGTCTACGGCCCCTACGAGAACGAGGAGTTGGTGGGCCGGGCGCTGAAGGGGCGGCGCGGCCAGGCCGTCGTCGCCACCAAGTTCGGCTTCAAGATCGAGGACGGCCAGATGGCAGGCGTGGACGGCACACCCGAAAACGTCCGCCGCGCCTGCGACGCCTCGCTCCAGCGACTCGGCATAGACACCATTGACCTGTTCTACCAGCACCGGCCCGACCGTTCCGTCCCCATTGAAGAGACGGTCGGCGCGATGGCCGGGCTGGTGCAGGCGGGCAAGGTCCGGCACCTGGGCCTGTCCGAAGTCGGGCCGGACCGGCTGCGCCGCGCACAGGCGGTCCACCCCATCGCGGCCCTGCAAAGCGAATACTCGCTGTGGGAGCGCGGCATCAAGGCCGACATCCTGCCCACCCTGCGCGAACTCGGCATCGGCCTGGTCCCCTACAGCCCGCTGGGGCGGGGCTTCCTGACCGGCGAGATCAAGTCCTACGAGGACATCCCCGAAGCCGACTACCGGCGTAGCGATCCGCGCTACCAGGGCGAGAACTTCGCCAAGAACATGGCCCTGGTGGACGTCGTCAAGGAGATCGCCCGGTCCAAAGACGCCGCGCCCAGCCAGATCGCCCTGGCCTGGCTGCTGGCGCAGGGCGAGGACGTCGCGCCGATCCCCGGCACCAAGCGCCTGAAATACCTGGAAGAAAACGCGGCGTCCGTCGCCGTGCCGCTGACACCAGACGACTTGGCCCGGCTGGATGCCCTGGCGACCCGGACGTCCGGCCCGCGCTACGGCGAGCGGATGATGGGCATGGTGGAGCGTTAGACGACGCGGGGCGGATTTCCACGCAGGAATTCCGCTCCGTCTGCCGAACACCTTGTTGTCCAGCCCACATCGGCAGGACTAGAAGGTCTGCCGTCATGGTCTACGAGTGCGATCACTGCGAGGAACAGCTCCACCCCAACGCCCTGTTCTGCCACCGCTGCGGCCAGAAGTTCGACGCCCCCGTGCCCGAAGACGCCACGCCGCCCGTCGGCCGGGCCGGGTACGTCCCCGCCGCCCTGCGCCGGCAGTCCGCCGCCGCCCGCGCCACCGTCGTCCTTTCC
>CAXTWM010000407.1:0-4155 GCA_964247915.1 uncultured Armatimonadales bacterium
GTTCGACATCCGCCCGGCCCCCGCCCGCGCGGATGTCGAACAGGACGTGCTCGCGGACCAGGTCGCCCGCCAGCGCGCAGGCGTTGCCCGGCACCGCGCCCAGGGTCAGCGCCCGCAGGCCACCCGACGGATCGCCCCCCAGCCGCGTCCGGTTCGGGTCGGCCATCTGGGTGCGGTTTGGGTCCGCCATCTGCGTCCGGTTGGGGTCCACGGAGGGCAACTGCGTCCGGTTCGCGTCGGCGCCTGCGGCCCCGGAGGCGGCTGACCCCGGCTGCTGGGTGCGGTCAAAGTCGCCGGTGAGGCGTGTTTTATCAAGATCGGCCATATCTGTCCCTATTATAACAAACTGCGGCCCGAATGTCTAGGGGCGGCGCCCCGCAAGGCCGTAGAGCCGGTCGAAGACCTGGGCGGGGCCGTAAGGCAGGCGGGCGGGGTCCGCCGCGCCGCCGTTCCAGGCGCACTCCGCCGCCAGCACGAAGGCCGTGAACCGGCGCTTCTCGGCCGTCAGGGCGGCTTCCGACGAGTTGAAGCCGGCCCAGGTCGTTTGCAGCAGGCCTCGCTCCCGCCGCTGGGCCAGCGCCCGGCTGAACGCGCCGATGTTGCCCGGCGAAAACCAGGTCGCGCCGATGATCGGGCCGAAGCCCGCCGCGCGCAGCGCGGGCAGGCTGTCGAATGGGCCGCGCGGGCGGTAGTGCCAGTCCGTCAGCACGATGTCGTGCGGCAGGCGGTCCCGCATCTGACGTGCCTGAGCGGGGGAGGGCGCACCCGTGGCGTCGGCGGCCTCCCCGGACGCCAGCAGCATGTCGCCCCAGAGCAGGGTGCGGACGCTGCGCCCCTTCAGGTGGTCGTGGGCGCGCGTCACCCGCGCGACGAAGGCGTCGGCCAGGGTGGGGAACTGCGCGCGGCTGAGGTAGGGGTAGCGCCCGCGCAGCGCCACCTCGTCCCCGCCGATGTGCAGGGCGGACGAGCCGAAGGTGTCCAGCACCTCGTCGTACAGTCGGAACAGGAACCGGTCGGTCTCGGGGCTGGCGACGTTCGCCGCATACGGCGTCTGCGGGTCCTCGGCCAGCGCCAGCTTCGCGCCATTGGCGAACGCCCAGGGTATGTGGCCGACCGAGTTGACCAGCGGCGTCACCGCTAGGCCGTAGCGGCGGGCGAAGGCGACTTCGGCCTTCAATTCGGCTTTGGACATGGCCCAGGGCGGCGCGGCCCAAGGTGTCCCACCGGGCCTGCTCGCATTCCAGCACCAGGGCGTTCATCTTGAGCCGGGCGAAGACGCGGGCGATTAGCTTCTCGTGAAAAGGCAGGGCGCGGTCGCCGACGAACAGGTGCGCGCTGCGCCGGGGGCGAGCGACGCCAGGCAGGCCGCGGCGAGCGTTCCCAGAGCGCCCAGGGGTGGGTTCGTCGGCGTCGGGCTTGTAATGGTATGGACATAGGTGGTTGTCGCCGGTGTGGGCCGGAGCGACCCAGGGCTGAACCCCTGGGTACGCTACTTCTAGCGCCTTTTCTTCTTCGTCACCGATGGCTTCGCCGCAGACGCCGACACGCTCGTGGCGACCGGATTTCCCGCCGCATCCTGCCCCGCGCCCAGCCGGACCCGGACGCGCATCCCCGGCGTCAGGTCCCCCAGCGACGCCGCCCGCCCGGCGGACTTGACGCGCGTCCCCGTGTCCACCGCGACCGTCCACGACAACCCCGCTGCGTCCGCAATCGTCAGCAGGCCCAGATCGGGCCGCGCCTCGACCAAGACGCCGGACACTGACCGGGGCATCTGACGTTCCGCCGCCTGTCCCGGCGGATCGGGGGCGGCGTCCGAGACCGACACCGCCGCCAGCAGGCCGTTCGCTAGCCCGCGCGTCGTGATTTGGACCTGAGCGCCCGCGCCGAAGGCGGAGGCGGCGACGGGTGCGCCGCCCGCCCGGAACGTCGTGCGCGCCGACAGGCAGACGGGCAGCGGCATCTGACCGTCGGCGGGCTGAACCGTCCAGACCTTGTCGCCGGCGCTCACCACGGTGCCCGACAGCGGACGGCGGCGGTGCGTCTCAATGGCCTCGGCGGTCTCGGCATCGCAGACCAGGAGGGCCGCTGAGGACCCGCCCTGGCCGCGTCCCATCCGCACCCGGAGCGCCTCGCCGGGCGTCAACTCGCGCGGGGCAGTGACCAGCCCGTGTCGCAGTACCCAGGTGGCGGGCGTGACCCTGACGGCGAACGCGCGCCCGTCCGCGCCCTGCACCTGGAGGGTGCCCGGATTGGCGGACAGCAGGGTGACGGTCAACTCGGACGCGGGCGCGGGGCGGGCCAGAGCGGGCCAGGGTGCCAGTATGATCAAGAACAAGGCCGCTGGCAGATGTCGGCAGATCCGTCCATAGGTCATGACGATTACCTCCGTGCGAGAACATACCGAGCGTGAGACACCTGCCGGGCGACTAAAGTCGCGGCAACAAGTTCACGGGACCTGCCTCCGCAGGTTAGAGAATTGTCCTCTCTTAGTCCGCGAAGGCGGACTTCGAGCTTTTGTTGCCGCGACTTTAGTCGCCCGGCGGATGTTTCCCTCTCAGCGCAGGACCGTGTTGCGCTCCAATGCCGCTTTCAGCGTCGCCACGTCGGCGGATGTCAGGCGCGGCGCGGCCTTGTGGAAGAGGCTCAGGAAGAACGTCTCCTCCGGCCCGCCGCCGGGCATCCCCATCGTTTCCTTGCCGTAGATCGAGTCCCCGATCTTCCTGCCCCCCGGCGTCAGGACGGCCCAGAACGGGGTGGCGTGCCGGCCCCCGTACTTCTGGAACAGGGCGTGCGCGCCGGGGTTCTCCCAGCCGTTCCTGCCGTGCTCGAACACGTCTTCCTCGACGACCACGCAGTTCGCCCCGATCAGCGGCTTGACTTTCGGGTCGTTCAGGAAGTGGTGCAGCATAAAGCACGGGCCGCACCAGGAGGCGTGGAAGACCAGCAGGACGTTCTTGCCCTCGGCGCGCGCCCGCGAAAGGGCGCCGGCCAGGAGCGCGTTGCCGTCCGATCCGTCGCCGTGATCCGACCTGTCCCGCCGGATCTCCTCGTCGAAGCGGCGCATCTTGGCGGCGTTGGCGGCCTGCCTCGCGGTCTGCACCCGGCGCTGCGTTTCCAGGTCGCCCCCGTGCGGGTCGTAGCGGAAGTGGTAGGAATTACCCTCATAAACGCCCGCGCCCGGCGGCAGGTAGGTTCGGATGTCGAACTTTGCCGGGGGCAGGGGCTGGGCGATGGCCTGGCTGACCGAGAAGTCCAGGCTCCGTGCCGGGGACGGGGAGCCGTCGGCGAGAGGCTGGTTTTCGATCATCCGCACCCGTTGGGCGAGCCAGACGCCCCCGAACAGACAGGGCCGGTCGTAGCGCCACTCCTGCAAGGGCCGCCCCGACCCGTCCAGGGTTGCCGCCCGCGTCACCCGGAACAGGCCGGCGCTCCGGTCCGCGTAGACTTCGCCCCATTGGTAGAGGGGGTCGGGCCGACCGGGGAGGAACTGCTGCGTTTCCAAGACCGTGCAGGCCAGCCCGCCGTCGGTCGGGACGCCGCCCGCCTGAACGTCGGCGACCGCCTGCGGGGTGTCCGACGGCGGCTTGACGAGCGGCAGGCCGGGCAGGCCGACGCCGGGCAGGAGGGCGAGACGCATCCCCCGCCAGCCCGCGTCTACCGTCATCCGCCGCATCTGCGCGGAATAGTCGTAGGTCTTGTGGCCGTCATAGAGGACGACCTCGGTGTCCAGCGGCAGCGGGTGGGCGACGCCCTGCATGTCCGTTGCGTACTCCTTGCCGGACAGCGCGCGGCTGACACAGAGCAGCCTGCCGCCCTGGGCGGACAGCGTGACCGCGTACCGCTTCGGCGGGGCGGGCAGGGCGTGGCGCGCGCGGAGCATCCTCATCATGCCGTCGGCCTGCGCCTGGGTGCAGGTGCCCTGCGCGACCATGCGCCGGTAGTCCGCCCCGATGCTCGCTTCCTGCGCCGCCTTCAGCGCGGCGGAGCGCACATCGGTCTCGACGGCGGTGTAGGTCAGCGTGAAGCCGTCGCGCAGTTGCAGCGCCTGGACCTGCGCCAGCGTCGGCGGCGTCTGCGCGGCGGCGGGCAGGGCGGCGAGGGCCAGGAGAGCAAAGGCGAAGAGTTTCATGGGTGGTTTCCTTGTGCAGATCAAGC
>CAXTWM010000408.1:0-4118 GCA_964247915.1 uncultured Armatimonadales bacterium
GCATACGAGATTTGCGAGTGTCTCGTGGGCTCGTAGATGTGTTTAAGAGGGATGGCGGGAACTTCGATCTGCCCGTGCGCCGTGGTCAGCCGCACGATGTCGCCGGTCCGAATGCCCAGCGAGTGCGCGACCTGCATGTTGATCTCGACCCATGAGTTCCAGACGGCCATCGTCATCGGGTCCGGGTTCTCCTGCATCCAGCCGAGGTTGGCGTGCCGCCCGTCGTGGTTGTAGATGTTCGGGTACAGGTGCAGCGCGAACGTGCCCACCGCCACTGCCGGAGGCACCGGGAAGGTAGGGGCGTTGCTTGCCACGCCCTGCCCTCCGGCTCCCCCATTATTGGCGGCGGGGGGGGACCACGCCCCGCCATCCGAAAGCGCACCGACCCACTGCGAGTCGTTCTCCGTGGTGTCCGCCGCCAGGTCCGCCTGTCCGATGCCCGCCCACGTCTTGCGGACCGCCGCCCGCGTGTCGGCGTCCGTCACCTTTTTGCCCAGCCGGCCCGCGATGTCGGTCAGCAGGTCTCCCAGCGGGCGCGTGTCCATCCACGGCTCGAATACGTCACGCTGCACCTGCCCGTGCCCGCCGACGAACTGCGGGTCAATGATCGGCTGCCGCAGGGTCGCCATGCGCGTCCCCGCCGGGATGACGGGCGGCACATGGTCGCCCCAGTCTTCCAAAAACGAGCGCGTCGGCAGGACAACGTCGGCCCACGCCGTCGTTTCGTCCTCAAACGGCGTCAGCGCGGCGATGAACGGCACTTTCGTCAGCGCCTCGGTAAACCCCGTCGCGGTCGGCAGCGTGAACACCGGGTTCGGCTGGCCCAAGATGAGCAGCGCCCCGACCTGCCCCGCCTGCATTGCTTGGACGAGATTCTGTATACCTTTGAATCCGGCTCTTCCAGGATTGGGGGCGGGGGGAGCAATCGCCGCCGTGCCGAACCCAACGCACTGACTCCCCACCTGCGCGTTCAGCGCCTCCACTGCCGTAAAGGCCGCCGTCGCATCAGCCGAGTTCATCAGGCCGTTGCCGGGGACGGCAACCGCCCGCGTTCCGGCTGAACGGAAGGGGAAGAAAATTTGATCCAATTGCTCATCTGAGACACCTGCGCTATGAGCTAAAGCGAGAGCGTTTGTGTCAGTAGGGTCATTAAAATAAAGTGCGACCGCATGTGCGACTCTTGCCTCCATCCCTGGATTGCACGGAATCCACAGGTCCGCTTTGGCCGCCGTCATGCTCATGCGCGGGCCGACATAGATGAACCGCCCATGCTCGCCCTGTGCCCTACGCGGCCCCTGCCGGAACTCGCCGAACAGGCGGTTGTAATAAACGGGCGACGGCCACGCTTCCAGGAAGTCGCCGCCGAAAGACACAATGACATCCGCCTGGTCAAGTTGGTATGCGGGAACCTGATCGCGTCCCCAAACCGCCCGCGCCGCCGCCCGCCAGGGTGCGTCGTCCAGCAGGGAGTAGGTTGAGACCGTCCCGCCCGTCGCTGCCGCGAACTCATTCAGCCCCCGCATCTGGGTCGGGGAATGGCCGAACTCCTGGGCGTCGGCGAGGATCGCGACGCGGCCCGGCGCCGCCCCCAAGCCCTTGACGACGCGGCCCAGCGCGGTTTCCCAATCGGTCGGCGTGGCCGACACTTCGGTGATCTTCTCGCGCCCGTCCGGGGGGTTGGCGTCCTTGTCCCGATCCCGCGTGAACGTCTGCCCGCGCGTGCCGTGCAAGGCGGGTCGGCGCAGGCGATCCGGGTTATAAAGGTGCTGCAAGGCGGCCTGGCCGCGCGCGCAAGTCTTGCCCCCGGAGACGGGGTGGGCGGGGTTGCCCTCGATCTTGACCGCGCGCCCGCCCAGCGTCCGCACCAGCAGCCCGCAGCCGGCGGGGCACATCTGGCAGACCGTGGCGAAATACTGCGGCACGCCATCCTGGAGGCCGTCCGGCTGGTTCAGGTAGGGGTAGACGCGGTTGTCGTAGCCGCCGTACTGTCCCGTCACTTCCGCCCGGTACAGGCCGGGGTTGTAGCGGCTCAGGGGGCGCACCTCGCAGCCGGAAGCGGCGACGGCGCCGCCGACCACGGAAAGCTGTATGAACTTGCGCCGGCTGATCTCGGTCATTTACATCTCTTCTAATAGTGGCAGGTGTAACAGTCCACGGACGCCTGATAAGGCCGGAACTTCTTCTCGTACTGCCGGTGACAGCTAATGCACCAGCCCATGTTCATCTCGATGGGCTGATAAACGACGTACATAGAGCCGACGTTGCCGTGACACGTCGCGCAGGCGATGCCCGCGCCGACATGGGCGGAGTGGACGAAGTGGACGTAGCCGGGCTGCTGGTTGACCCGGACCCAGGGAATCGGCTGCTGGGCAAGGTAGTACTGCCGGACGCGCGCGATCTGCGGGTGGGTGATGGAGATGTTCTTGTGACAGCCCCAGCAGACCTCGACCGGCGGGTAGTTCGCGTAGCGAGAGTTGGCCGCCGTCCAGTGGCAGTAGGCGCACGGGATGTGCAGCTCATTGACGTGGACGCGGTGGTAGAAGGCGATGGGCTGGGTCGGGCCGGGCACCCCGACCCAGTTGGTCTTGCGCTCGTGCGTCGTTTCCGGCCAAAAAAAGGCGAGACTCAGTAGTGCCAGCATCAGCACACTGGCGACGGCAAACAGACGGATGAGAACGGGGCGGGTCACGCCGGGTGGTCCCTTTTCTAAGAGGCTTGGGCAGAAGGAGATCGTGTCCGTCCTATCTACCCGGCCTGCCGGAGCGTCAAACGCCCCTGCCGCCGCTTTGCCAAAGTTTGCCGCGCGTTTTTGCGGGGTACAACGACGGCGTTATGGACCCCAGCCCGATCCAATTCACCGTTTTGTGCGCCATCTTCATCGGCCTGCATGTCGTCGCACTGCCTGCCTTCGTTTGGGCGGTGCGGCGGGGCCAGTTCCGTGGCAGGGAGCAGAGCGAATGGCACCTGGACGATGTGGAAGCATCCGCCGCGCCGCCGGCCGTGATCCCGGTCAACGCGCGGCGCGCTCGCTGGATGCTCGGCGTCCTCGGCACTCTTGCCGTACTCATGCTGGCGTCCGTCTTTCTGGTGATGTTCGTCGCGCTTTACGCGACGGCTCACCCGGCGACCGGCAAATGCCCGTTTTTTTAGACTTGGGGATGATCTGACATGGCGATCATGCAGGGCGGGGACAGCTTTTTCTGGTTCTGGATCACCTTTTTGACCACCATAGGCGCGATCCTAGCGGTCTGGTACTACGTCATCGTGGGACGGGACCGGCCTCCCCGCAAGCAGCGGCGCGGCGAGGAGACGGTCGAGCGATACGGGGACATCGAGGAAGACCGTGCGCCGATTCCGAAGTTTTTGATCTGGACCTACTTCGGTGTCGCGCTGTGGGCGGTCGGATATATCGTCTGGACCGGCATTGAAGGGATTGGGATGTAATGGCCGCTTTCGCCGCCGTGTTTGAGTCCGTGCAGCGTTTTCTCGCCCCTCCCGTCCGCCCCCATCGGCTTCTCGCCGCGCGACGCGTCCGACTGTTCGCCGCCGCCGGGGCCGGGACTGCGGGAGGAGCCGTTTTGCTCCTCGCCTACTATGCCACATTGGGCCTTCTTCCTTCCGCTTTCGCGTACCCGACGACCGAATACCCTGTCTCGGCCTGGGCGCACCGGCTCGACCTGGCGCAGTTCGTCGGGACGCTGCTGTACCCGCCGCTCCCGTCGCCGCTGACCTGGTGGCTCGGCCTCGCCGTCCTGTTCGGGACGTATGCGGCGTTCGGAGTGATTTACGCAGTCCTTCTGACCTGGGCCTTGCGGCCCTCCGACGCGAAAACAGGGGCGGGGTTCGGCACGGCGCTGTTCCTCGGCCTGGCCGCGACCCTCTCCGTCGCCAATGGCGTCCATCCAGCCATTATGCGCAACACCCTCCCCGACACTGGCGTCTTTCTGATCGGCTGGTCGTCGCTCGCCACGCTCCAGTTGCTGTTCGTCCACCTCCTCTACGGCGCGACGGTCGGCACCCTTTATCAGCGTCTGTCGGCGCGCAGCTAACACTCACGACGCAGAAAAGCGGGCCGGGTCCAAAAGGACCCAGCCCGCTTTCTTGTGACTGCAATTAGT
>CAXTWM010000409.1:0-4103 GCA_964247915.1 uncultured Armatimonadales bacterium
ACGCCGCTCAGGTTGGAAAGCCCGCCGGGGTTGGCGGCGTCGGGGACGGCGGCGCCGGGCGGGTAGAACTGCCCCCGGTCCGCGTCGGCGGCGTCCGACAGGTAGTTCGTCGGCGCGGTCGGCAGGCTGGACGCATTGAGGGCCAGCGCGATCCCCGAGTCCGCCCCCGCCGTGCCGCCGTCGGTCGGCGTCAGGCCGTTGAAGGCCGTCGCCTCGAACGTGGTGTCGGCGGGCAGCACGTCGGCCAGCAGGAGGTTGGTGCCGGGGCCGCCCGTGTCCAGGAAGTAGACCGTGTATTCCAGTTCGTCGCCGGGCTTGACACCCGCGACGCTGCGGACGCCGCGCAGGTAGGTGGACGCGGGGGCGGGCCAGTAGGCGCTGTTGTCGTCGGTCGTGCCGGGGTCGTCGTCGAAGCCGGTCGTGTTGGTCCCATTAACGGCGGTGATGCGCTTGACCAGCAGGACGGTGGGCGGCCCCTGGACGTTGAGCGTGGACGACGCGGCGGGGCTGGGGAAATAGGTCCACAGGTCCAGCCCCTTGGTGTCGCCGAACGAGCCGGTGTTGGGCGTGTTGGTGTTGCCGTTGTTGCCCGCCTGGCCGTAGGCGCGCTGGGCCGAGGACATGTCGAACCCATTGACCGGGTCGGCGGCGACCGTGGCGGGCGGGTTGATGCCGCCGAGCGGCTGGCCGACGTCGGCGGCGCTGCCCGACGCGCCGACGCTGCTGCGGGTGACGTTGTAGCCGCTCAGGGTGCGGTAGCCCCGGTCATCGTAGAACCCGACCGTGTAGGACCGCCCACCCGCGTTGGCGTGGTTGAGCAGGGTGACGTTCGGCCCGCCCGCCGTGCTGTTCTCGGCGTCCAGCAGCGGGAAGTGGTACTCCCCGGCGTGGATGACGGCCCGGACGCCGTAGCCCGTGCCGACGGGGAAGTTCGCCCCGCTGTTGTCCTTGCCGTCCCAGGTGACGGTGTTGGTCCCGGCCGCGCGGACGCCGCGCAGGCGGCGGTTCGCGGGCAGGGTGGGATCGAAGTTCACGTTGTCGCGGCTGATCACGATGTCATAAACGGCGCTGAGGTTGGAGGTGAACTGGAACGTGCCGCCCGTCCCGACCCGGCTGTTGTTGCCGCCGGCCGTGCCCGAAAAGCTCAGGCCGCTGATGGTCGGGTCCTGCGGCGTCGTGGCGACACCCGCCGCCAGCAGCGTCTCGTCGGCGGGCGGGCGGAAGAAGAGCGGGTAGGAGGGCAGGGCCAGGCGGCACCCGCCCTCGATGCTGTCCACCTGCCCGCTCGCCCCCAGCACGTCATGGTACAGCGGCGTCGCGCTGTCGCTGTCGTAAAAGCCGACCTGGTTGCCGTAGATGATGAATCCGTTCGGGTCTACGCCGTTCAGGCCAATCCCGTAGCGGTAGCCGTCCGTCGTCACGGCATACAGGTCGCCGTAGAGTGAGCGCCCGTTCGTGCCCGTGAACATCGCCAGGTAGTAGGCGAAGACGCGCCCGGTGATGTCGGTCGTCGAGGACGCCGCGCCGCGCACGGTCACGTCCCAGGCGGCCACGCTGCTGCCCTGGTTGGTGTCGAAGTCGCCGGTGTTGGCGAGGGTGATGTCGCCGACCGGGCTGCCGGTGCCGCCGCTGCCGCCGCCGGCCGGGCCGTAGAAGACGACCTCGTAGATGCCGTCCTCGGGCGCTAGGTAGGCCGCCGGCGCGTACCCCGCCGTGTTGCCGGTGCCGTCCTGACTCTGCGGCCCGGCCAGCTCCTGCGCGCGGGTCGTGATCTTGCCCTTGTTCGCCTGGGAAGTGGCCTGAAAGTCCGGTGTCGCGGGCACGGTCTCGCCGCCGACCGGGCCGGTGACGCGGCCCGGACGGTAGATCAGGACGTCCCCGCTGCCGACCCCGACGGCCGAAGAGCCGACCAGGATGTACTCGCCCGTGTGGGCATAGACGTGCAGCAGGGTCCGGCGCAGCAGCAGGTTCCCGTAGGTGTCCATGCGCCACTCCAGGTTGGCGCGGGCGGCCTGGGACTTGCCCTCATCGGAGGCCGGGTACAGGTCGCGGCTGCCCGACGCCCCCGCAGGCGGCGCGGCGCACAGGCCGCCCAGCAGGGCGAGCGCGAGTGTGGCGAGTGTCTGTCGCAGTGTCATCGTGTTGATCCTAGTCGCCGGCCCGGCCCGGCGTGCTCGATGGAGTGAAGGCCGACTGGTTCGGCCCGGCGGCGTTGCCCTGCGGGGCGGGCGTGAAGCCTGCCGGGACGGGCCTGCCCGTGTCTGCCAGCGCGCCCCGCTCCAGCCCGAAGCCGCCGCCCAGCTGGTTCACCTTGGCGGTGAAGCCGAGGTAGACGCCGCCCGCCGAGCGCTCCCCGGTGAAGTCGCGGTCGCCGACCCGCCCGAAGGAGTAGCCCACGCTCAGGCGCAGGTCGGGCGTGGCGTAGAAGCCGGACTCGATCAGGAAGCCCCGGCTGCCGTAGCCCGCCGTGGGCTGGCCGATCCAGCGGGCGTCGCCCACCAGGTCCATGTCGGCGCGGAAGCGGTACGTCGCCCGCACCTGGGCCAGATCGATCCGGCTGCTCCCCACATAGTCGCCCGCCAGAAACGAGACGCTGTCGCGCCGGGCCAGCTTCCCGTAGAACTCCCACTGCCACTGCGGGGCGTAGATGCCTTCCACGGCGAACACGCCGTCCCGCGAGCCGGTGCCGCTGCCGACGAGGATGGTGTCCGGGATCGCGGACGGGTTCCGGCGGTAGTCGTAGCGCAGCAGGACGTTCACGTCGTCACGGGCCGGGTCGCGGTAGGCCAGCCCCAGGCGCAGTGTGACCGAGCGGCCCAAAGCTTCCAGCGTCTGGTTGGAGGCGTCCGCCTCCTGGTAGGCCCCCAGGGCGGTCAGCGCGCGCCCGACGCGGCCGGCCAGCGCGCCCGTGATGACCGTGTTGTTGCCGCCGGACGAGTCGCGCGCCTCATAGCGCGCGGACGCTTTGAAGTCGCGGGAGCGCGTGTATTCCAGGCCCGCGCTCAGGCTGCCGCCGCTGCCGACGCCCAGGCCGGACGCGCTCTGGCCGACGGCGTAGGGCTGCGCGAACCGGTCCCCCGCCGCCGTGCGCCCGAAGAACGCGCCGCTGACGTGCTGGTAGCCCACGCTGACGCCCAGGCCGGGGGCGACGGTCCAGCGCTTGCCCAAGCCCAGCGATTGTTCCAGGGCCACGCCGCTCGCGCCGCCCGAGAGCGCGAATCGCTCCGACATCTGCGTCCCGTCCGCCCCTTTGTGCTCGGCGACCGTCTCCAGGCTGGTGATGGCCCGCCCGGAATACTGGCCGCGCCCGAAGACCTGCTCGGTCAGCCGGACGTCCACGCCGGGCCGCGCCTTCCAGTCCGCGCCCACCGAGGTCCGATCCGTGTAGACCGGGTCCGTGCCCGAGGACAGCGTGGTGTCGTTCTGGGCCAGCAGCGAGACGTTCTTGGAGACGGGCGCCGTCAGCCGCGTTTCCACCTGGTTTGAGGAGCCGGACAGCCCCGACCCGGCGATGCGGTCCGTGCGGCTCCGGCTCGTCAGCCCGACCGACACCTCGGCCCGGCGCACCCGCTGCTGCACGGCAACGGTATAGGTCTGGAGGCTGTTATCCACGGGCGTCCCGGCGGCGGGCGCGCTGCCGGGGTCCAGGACGCCTTCCAGGGTGGCGGCGGGTTGGGGCGCGATGCCTCGGTTGTCCTCGTGGTCGGCCTGGACCCGCAGGCGCGTCGTCGGCGAGAGCGCGGCAGAGACCTCGCCGCCGTACCGCGTCTGGCCCGGCACAAAGGAGGTCGTGGCGTCGTTGGAGAAGCCTGTCCCCGTCGAATGCAGGTAAGCCGTGGCTTGCACGCCGCGCGCCGGGGACGCCTCCGCCGACAGCCGGTACGCCGTCCCGGCGATGTTTCCCGTCGCATCGGAGCGGCTGGCGGAGCGGGCGATCTCGGCGATCAGCCTGCCGCGCCCGCCCAGCAGCGGCAGGGCGGCGTCCGCGCCGTACAGGTCAAAGCCTTGCAGCCCCTGGTTCTGGCGCAGGAAGGTGACGCCCAGCAGGCCGCGCGCCGCCCCGCCGCCCGCCAGTCCGTACTGCACCCGGCCCCCGTAGACGC
>CAXTWM010000410.1:0-4078 GCA_964247915.1 uncultured Armatimonadales bacterium
CCCCTCCACGTCCCCCTGCGCCCCCGCACTAAGGCCGGTTGTCAGCCGCGCTTCCCCTTTGGCATGAAGTCTGCAAGAGAGGTGTCCGGCACCGCCGGTGCCGGACATTCACTTGTAACCCGCGTTTAATCTCCGAGTGTCGCTACTTGGGAACACGACCGCCTCTTTTTTCGTCCCACCCAATACCAAACCAAACGCCTCTTCCCGATTTTCCTCAGCAAAAGTACCAGTTTGCGCCGACAGACGGTGAATCCCCGCAAATTCGCCGTTCGCAGCGGAGCGTAATATCGGTCATACTTCGTCCTGTAAGCGCAAACGCAAAGAGAAAGGCTGCTTGTAAACGATTGAATTCACTCACTTCCTATTTCCAGCAGGTGCCGATGCTGGCGGCCCTGCCTGAAGAAACGCTGAAACGACTGGAGCGGACCGCGGAGCAGCGGCAGTACCGACGCCGCCAGGTCATTCACTTCGCCGACCAGCCCGGCGACTACGTCTACCTGCTCTGCACGGGCCGGGTGAAGATCGCCCGCGTCTCGGACCAGGGCCGCGAGCTGACCCTGTACCTGCTGGAAGACGGCTCGCTGTTCGGCGAGACTGGGCTTCTGGAAGCCGGCGAGACCTACGAGATGATGGCGGAAACGCTGGAAGATTCGCTGATCGTCGCGTTCCGGCGCTCCGACATCCTGGCCGCCTTGCAGCACTCCCTGCCGGGCACGCAGGCGCTGCTGAAGCTGGTGGGCGAGCGGCGGATGCAGGCCGAGAACCAGGTCGCGGACCTGGTCTTCCTGGAAGTCCCCAAGCGGCTCGCCAAGCTGCTGCTGCGGCTGCACGACAGCCAGGGCGGGGGCCGGGGGCGCGGCGGGCAGATGCTCAAGGGCAAGCTGACCCACCAGGAGCTGGCGAACATCATCGGCAGCACGCGCGAAACGACGACACTGATCCTGAACGACTTCAAGCGCCAGGGCCTGATCGACTTCCTGGGCCGCAAACTGCTGGTCATGGACCGGCCCGGCCTGGAGAAGCTGGTCGCCGGCGGCCAGCCGCGCTGACCCGCTTCGGCGGCGCGCGAGGGGCGCGGGAAAGGGGTATACTGTCCCCGTGATGGAGATTACCCTGGTACGTCACGGTCAGTCCGAGGCCAACGCCGGACTGACCGACCATTTGGACAGCCCGCTGACGCCGCTCGGCGTCGAACAAGCGGAGCGGACGGCGCGGCGGCTGCGCGGGGAGGGGCTGACGAAGGCTTACGCTTCCCCGCTGCGGCGGGCGCTCCAGACCATCGCCCCGACCTGCGAAGCGACGGGGCTGGCGGCGGAAGTCTATGCGGACGTCTGCGAGTATTTCAATGCCGCCTGGCCGGGCTACAAGACCTTCCCCGGCCTGACGCCCGCGCAGATCGGGGAGCAGTTCCCGTTCGCCTTTTTCGGCCACACGTTCCCGTGCAGCGACATCTGGTGGCCGCAGGAATTGGAAGACGACAGCCGGATGTACGCCCGCGCCGTCCGCGTCCGCGACGCCCTGCTCGGTTTGTACGCGCACACTGAGGAGCACATCCTCGTCGTCACCCACGCCGAGACCGTGGGCCGCTTGACCGAGGCGTTCCTGCGGGTGCCGCCCGCGCCGGACCCGCCCTGGTCGGACAACTGCGGGGTCACGCGCCTGCGCGTCGGCCCCGCCCCGGAGGGGCCGGCGACGCTGCTCCTTCAGAACGACACGTCCCACCTGGCCGCGCTGGACACGGATGCGGCTGGATAAGGCGCTGGTCGTGCGGGGCCTATGCCGGAGCCGGGCCGAGGCGCAGGCCGCCCTGGACGACGGCGCGGTGACTCTGGACGGGCAGACCGTCCGCAAGGCCAGCCTCCCCGTCGGCGACGAGTCCGCGCTGGCCGTGGCCGCGACCGGCCCCCGCTGGGTCTCGCGCGGGGCGCTGAAGCTGGACGCCGCGCTGGATCGATTCGGGATTGATGTTGCGGGCCGCCCTGGTCTGGATGTCGGCGCGTCCACGGGCGGCTTTACCGAATGTCTTCTGCGGCGCGGCGCGGCCTCGGTCCATGCCGTGGACGTGGGGCACGGCCAGATGGTGCCCACCCTGGCCGCCGACCCGCGCGTCCATTCGCGCGAGGGCGTCAATGCCCGCTTCCTGACGCCCCCCGACTTCCCCCACCCGTTCGGCATCATCGTCGCCGACCTGTCGTTTATCTCCCTTTCGCTCGTCCTGCCCGCGCTGGCCCCGCTGCTCGGCGCGGGCGGCGACCTGGTCTGCCTGGTCAAGCCGCAGTTCGAGGTCGGCCCGGCCAAGCTAGGCAAAGGCGGCATCGTGCGCGATGCAAAGGCGCGGGAGGAAACCCTGGCGCGGGTGGTGGCGGCGGCCCGTGCCTGTGGACTGACCGAGCAGGGCCGGATGGTCAGCCCCATTGAGGGCAGTGAGGGCAACGTCGAGTTTCTGCTGTGGCTCAAAACGGGGGAAGGAAGCGGCAAGGGCGGCGGTGAATAGGCAGGCATCATGGCCGAATTCACACAGATCGAAGTCAACCACGCGGAGATGACCGAGGCGCTGCGGGGGGAGCTGATCGCCGCCGCGCGCGAGGCGCAGGCGTCCGCCTACGCCCCCTACTCCAACTTCTCGGTCGGGGCCGCCGCGCTGACCAGCGACGGCAGCATCTACCGGGGGTGCAACATCGAGAACGCCTCGTTCGGCCTGACCGTCTGCGCCGAGCGCAACGCCATCTTCAACGCCATCAGCGACGGGCGGATGGACATCGTCGCCGTCGCCGTCGTCACCAGCGCGCCCAAGCTGTGCAAGCCCTGCGGGGCGTGCCGCCAGGTCATCGCCGAGTTCTCCCAGGCCGACAACCCCATCATCGTCCTTTGCGCCTCCCACTCCGGCGAGGCCGAGATGCAGACGATCACCGAACTCCTCCCCGACACGTTCACCCTGTTGTAGCCGGCTGGCTCTCTAAGGCGGTGAAGAGGGCGAAGAGCGCCGTCAGGTGCATCGCCGCTTCCGCCGCTTCTCCCGCGCGCATAGGCGTTTCCAGCGAATAGGTACACGCGACCCCATTCGCCCAGCCCCATTCCGCCAGGGAAAGGCCGGACGCGCGCCGGTGGTACTCTTGCAGGCCCGCCGTTGTCGGGGCGAACAGGCCGTGTCTGCCGACGTAGCCGGCATAAAAGGGCGACTCCTCCAAGGGGTGCCCCTGCGCCGTCAGCGCGTCCAGGACTGTGGCCGCCAGGGAAGCAGTGCCCTCCTGCCGCAGCTCGAACAGGTAGAAGCCTGACGCCTGGCGGTCGCCGTGCAGGTCGGCCAGCAGGACGGCGGCGCGGGGGTCGAGGAAAGCGCGCACGGCGGCGGTCTCCTGCGTCCGGTCGGCGTGGAACTGGCGGTTGATGTCCTGCCCAATGCGGTTGGCGCGGGTGCCGTCCTTCAGCCCGCTCGGGTTAAGACAGGGAAGGACGAGGAGGCGGTGGCGGGTCAGGGGCACGGCACCGCCCGCGAGGGCTTCGAGCAGGCGCAGGGCCGCCTCGACCCCGCCCGGCTCGTCGCCGTGGACGCCCGCGAGGACGTAGACCGTGGGCAGGGCGGCGTCCCCCCAAGCGAACGCCCGGAGGGGAAACCGGGCGACGCCATAGGCGACCGTGGCGAAGGTCTGCGCGCGCAGACGCGGACTCTGCGCCAGGAGATCGAGTCGGTTTTCCAGGGCATCCACAGGAAGCATCAGGTACGGCCCTCGTGTGCCTTACCTTACCCAATTTACATCAACCCTAAGAACTGACGTCGAACTCCACGCGCAGCCTCAAGTAGCTCTCCACCGGCTGTCCGTCGCGCGTGGCCGGGCGGAAGGTCCAGCGCCGGGCGGCGTCTAGGGCGAGGCTGTCCAGCGTGGAGTTTCCGGTCGAGGAGACCATCTTGACCGATGCCGTGCCGTCGGCACGGACCGTGAACAGCCCTTCAAAGGCGGCGTTGAGGTCGGCGTCGCGCAGTTCATCGGGTATGGCCGGATGCGGCTGCGTCAGCGGTTCGGCGGCAGTGAGTGTCGGAACGTGCGGCGGTGGGGGCGGCTTCGGCGCGGGCGTAGCC
>CAXTWM010000411.1:0-4073 GCA_964247915.1 uncultured Armatimonadales bacterium
GGTCAATGACGGCGTGGCGGCACATCGCCAGGGTCATTCGCGCCTGCCATCGCAGCTCGGGTTGCCAGTCCGGGTCGCCCGCGCAGCCGACGATCACCAGGCAGCAGGTGTCCATCACCGCCGTCAGCGCCCCCAGCCACGATTGGTGGTCGTGCTGAGACCGATAATAGGTCAGGACGGGGTAGGACAGGTGGCTTTCCAGCACTTCCGACGCCCACACCTCCCAGTCCGCCAGCAGCGTGACCAGCGCGATCATGCGCCGCGCCTCGCTGTGGCGCCGCAGCATCTCGGTCGCCGAGGGCGGCGAGGAGGCGCGGGCGTCGAGCAGGGAGATGATGGACTCGCGCGCGGAGAACGCCTGATACAGCACGGGCAGGTAGCCGATGACGACGGCGAGGAACCCGAAGCCGACCCCGGCCTCCGTGACCGCGAGGAAGCGGGACAGGTTCGTGTGCGGCGTCACGTCTCCGTAGCCCAGGGTGAAGAAGGTCACGCCGCTCTGGTACAGGGCCGTCCCGAAGCGGTTCATGCCGGGCACGCGGTCCAGCCCGAAGGGGAGCGAGAACTGGAGCAGGGCGAAGCCGATGACCAGTCCGATGGCCCAGAAGACGAGCAGCAGGGGCAGGGAGAGCGGCCCAAAGTAGCTGAGGAAGAGCTGCCGGCGGCCTTCCGGGAGGCGCTTCGCGATGGTCGAGGAGAGGGGCCAGACCGCCATATAAAACCCGCGCGTCAGCCGGAGCTGCCGGGTGACACTGCGGGGCAGGATGATGGTCTCGAAGCCTTCCCAGATGATCAGGAGCACGAGGAAAAGTCCGAGCAGGCCCAGCAGGCCCGTTGAGATGGTCATGCTCTGTATAATACGCCAATCTGTGGGTGGGTTCCTGCTGCTGCTGTTCAGGGCGGGAGCGCCACGGGCGAGATTTAACCTTCCCTTAACAAGAAAGAGTGTGTCCCTGTGTCACACTGTCCGTAAGACTTCAGGCAGAAGGAGCGTTTATGGCAGCCACAGAATCGACCCCGCATCGGAAGAAAAAGCCGGCCCCGCCGCCTAGCCCGCATCCGACCGCAAACCCGATCAAGCATGTCGTGATCCTCTTCAAAGAAAACCACTCCTTTGACAACTACTTCGGCACCTTCCCCGGCGCGGACGGGGACGCGACCCTGGCGCACGCGCCCAACCCGCCGCTGTCGGACCACAGCCACACGCACCAGTCGTGGCTGGGTCGCAGCGTCAACCCCGTCAAGCAGCAGTACCACGAGTCCGACATCCCCGCCTACTTCGCGTATGCGCGGCAGTTCACGCTCTGCGACCGCTACTTCACCGATGTCGCGGGGCCGTCCACGCCCAACCACCTGATGGCAATCGCCGCCGCGTCCCCGATCATCAACAACCCGAGCGCGCACGACCCGCCTGCGCTGCACCCGCCGTTCGACCTGCCCTCGCTGCCGGCCAGCCTAGCGGCTGCGAAACTGCCCTGGAAGCACTACGGCGGCTACGCCTTCCAGTACATCAAAGCCTTGCAAGCGCACGACTCGGCCGCCACCTCGGAACAGTTCGTGAAGGACGCCTCAGCGGGGACTCTGCCCACCGTTTCTTGGGTCTACGCGCCCGAAATCGCCGGCAGCAAGGACCCCCTCAGCGAGCACCCGACGGGCAACGTCACCGACGGCATGAACTGGACGGTGCAGCAGGTGAACGCCGTCGTCCAGGGCGGCCTGTGGCCGCAGACGGCCATCTTCATCACCTGGGACGACTGGGGCGGCTGGTTCGACCACGTCGTCCCGCCCAACGTCGAGTCGTGGACGGACGGGACGCAGTTCCGGTACGGCTCGCGCGTCGGCTGCCTGGTCCTCAGCCCTTACGCCAAGAAGGGGCACATCTCCCACACGCTGGTCTCGCACGTCAGCCTCCTGAAGTTCTGCGAGACGACCTTCGGGCTGGCGCCGCTGAACGCCCGCGACAAGGCGGCGGATGGCATGACCGACTGCTTCGACTTCACCCAGACCCCGCTCGGCCCGCCGTCAGCGACTTAACAGCACTCACAGAAACTCTCCCGATAGCCTGCCCACCCTCGGCGGTCCCCAACCTACCCCCGGCGCAAGCGCCGATACGCAGTAACGCCGCAGGCATACCCGCCTGTTAGATGAGGGAACTGCAAGCCGGGGAGATTGCCGCCGGGAAGGACAGAAAGGACAGCCCCGGACGTTAGCGTTGGGGGCCTACTTCTTGAGCAGGTAAATCTTCTTGTCCGGGTAGTCCCAGACCGTCTTGTACTGGCTCAGGAACGCCTGCCCCAACGAAATGATGTCGGACTCCGGCGTCCCCATCGGCGCGGCGGCGGGACCCGGCTGGTTGAAGACCGGGACGCCGCTGACGGACGCCGTGATCCCCTCGCTGCCGGAGAGGTGCAGCCCCTCGATCCGGCAGACCGTCACCCTGCGCCCCGTCGGCCCGCTCGCCGTCCGCTCCGGGGAGAGCGGCGTAAGCAGGCGCTCCTCCGCCAGCGCCCGCTGCGTCTGCGCGCTCATCTGCACCTGTCCGATCTGGCCGGTGTCGAAAGCGCCCAGGAAGTCGTGCGTGCCGATCTTGAGGTGGATCAGCGGGTGGTTCGGCAGTCTGCGCGTCTCGAAGGTCAGCACGGCCAGGACGGTCTCGCCTTTGAGGAAGTCCCGCGCGGCGCGGCGCGCGGCGGTCGCCCGGTAGAAGGTCAGGAGGCCCCGGCCATAGTCCAGCTTCATCAGGTAGCCCTCGAAGAAGCTCCAGCCGATCAACCCGAGGCAGTCCAGCGTCGTGAAGGACTCGAGGAAGTCCATGTTCTGGCTCTGGACACCCGGCACACCGGCAAAGCGCAGGCCGCTCCCCGGAGGCGCGAGGGAGACGCGGTCAATCGCCGGATGGAGCGTCACGGCGAAACTCTCGCCGCTGCCGACGAAACCCCTCCCGATGACGCGGCCCGGCCCCAGGCCCGTGAGCAGGTGGTCGTTGAGGCTGAGGGCTTCCCGAGTGCCGGTGTCGAACATCAGCTTGCCGGGCGTCCCGTCCACCTCGGCGGGGACGAACGGGAATTCGTGTACCATCAGGAAGGGGAGCGTCTGGATGTCTCCCCTCACATGAAAGCGTGCGGCGGCATCCGGTGCCGCACTATCAACGCCGGGCGGGGACGCCTTCGGCGCATCGGGGCCGGCCTGGGCGCAGGCGCCGAACACGGCCAGTAAGGGCAGCGCCAGCAAAGGCGTCGCGGAGAGGAACCGGAAGTCTTTAAGTTTCATGCCCCCATTATGGCGGCAGCGGGGCATTCCCGTCCAATACTCTTTTTGTGCCACAATGATACCCGAAAGGTATCAGGTACGGAGGGCTATCAACATTGGAGCTGCGCCACCTGCGCTATTTCGTGGCCGTCGCCGAGGAGCTGAACTTCCACCGCGCCGCCCAAAGGCTGTTCATGGAACAGCCGCCTCTCAGCCGGCAGATCCGGCAGCTTGAGGCGGAGGTTGGCGTCCCGCTGTTCGCGCGCGTCCGTCGCCGCGTCGAGCTGACGCCGGCGGGACAGGTCTTTTTGGAGGAAGCGCGGCGCACCCTCGCCTATGCGGACCGGGCGGTCCACGCGGCCCGGCAGGCCGGCTGGGGAGAGGGGTTGAGCGTGAGCGTCTGTTTCTGTCTGGCGAAACATTCCCACGCCTTTGACAGCGCCTTCGCCCAAGCCGTGCGGACGCTCCGGGAGCGGCATCCCGATCTCAGGCTGACGCTGATGGAGACGTCCTCCTCGGACCAGGAAGGGGCGCTGAGGGAGGGGCAGGCGGACGCGGCGTTCCTGCACGTCCCGGCGGCGGACGCGGCGCTGACTGGCCACGGCCTCCTGCGGGAACCGCTCGTCCTCGCCTTGCCGCAGGAACACCCGGCGGCGGCGCTGCCGGAGGTCCCGCTCGGGTCCCTCGGCCCGGAGAACCTGTTCCTGTTCCCGGAGCGCGTCTTCCCGCCACTCTACCAGGACATCTTGGCCGCCTGTGAGCGGGCCGGGTTCCGGCCAAAATCCGTTCAGGGGAAGGACTCGCCCCAGAGGGCGGTGTGGCTG
>CAXTWM010000412.1:0-4042 GCA_964247915.1 uncultured Armatimonadales bacterium
CCTTCTTCTTGGGCTTGGGCTTCTGCGGGATCGGGGGCTTGACGATCTTGATGAGCTGCGGCTTCAGGTCGGCCAGGGTGGTCGCGCTGCCGAACAGGTCGCTGTTGGAGACCCAGGCCAGCCAGCCGAAGGTGACGACAACCGAGGCCAGAGTCGAGTAGGTGAAGATGCGGTCCTGGCGGGACTTCTGCTTGGCGATGCTGAGGTTTTCCGACGCCGTCGTTTCTTGCCTCTGAGGCTCGGGCGTCCGAATTATGGGCGGCTGGGTTTCGTTCATAAGGACCTACCGACGTATTCAAACGTATTCAAAGATGGCGGCATCCGCCCCCGAAATTCATTCCGGGTCTTCGACAGAGCAGCCGTCCGCCTGCGCGGACTAAGGACAAGCACCCGAGCCTCGTCTTGTGTCCTTACCCCCGGATTGTTGCAAGGCTAAAGACCCGGAATTCATTCCGGGGACACACGGCGCGTCGAACAACCTCACGGCGCCGGGGTCGCCGACGGCGGGCCGTTCTGGCTGACCGCCTCGGTGGCGATCATGACGCCGACCGGGTCGTCGGGGCGGCCCGGAATCTTGACCGTGTTGACGGCGTCCATGACGGTGATGATGTCCTGAGTCGGGCGCTCCTTGTCCACCTGGACGATGAAGACGGTGTCCGGCTTGGCGTTCAGGCGGCTCTGCATCTCGGGCGCCAGTTGGGACGGCGCGACCGGCGTCTTGTCCAGGTAGTAAGTGCCCCCGTGGTCCACGGTGACGACCACGGAGGGCGGCGGCTTCTGGTCCGGGCTGTTGCTGTCTTTGGGCAGGCTGACGTCCAGGCCGTGCATCTTGACCATCGAAAGACTCGTGAACATAAAGAAGACCAGCAGGAAGAAGATCGTGTCGATCATCGGGATGATCTCGATCCGCGCCTTCTTCAGCGCCGGTTTAGGAATATTGACCCGGTTTCTCATGGGTTACTTCAATTCGGGAGACGGCTCAAAAACTCACAGTTGCGAGACATCTTTCGGCGTCGTCGCGATCATCAGGGCGGCTGGGTTGGCCCGCTTGGCGATGTCCAGGGCGTACTGGAACTGCTCCACCTGCTGGTTCTTGTCGCAGTTAATCACGATCACCACGCTCGGGTCCTTCGTGACGCGGTCCTGCAAGGCGGGCAGGACGTTCTGGTAGCCGTCAATGTGCCCCCGATCAATGTAGAACTCGCCCTTGTCGTCCACGGTCAGCACGACCTTGTTCAGCGGCTTGGACTGCGCCGTGCTGCTGACGGGCAGGGCCACCTTTTTGGCCGACATCTGCACCATCGAGAGGCTGGTGATCATGAAGTAGACCAGCAGGAAGAAGATCGTGTCGATCATCGGGATGATCTCGATCCGCGCCTTTTTAAGCTCGGCTCGCTGCAACTTCACCGCGGATTCCCTCCTTGCCGCGCAGCCCCGCCAGGATGTTCATGAGCTGGGTGGCGCGGATCTCCATGTCGGCGATGATCTCCTTGACCTTCTCGGTCAGGTAGTTGTAGCCGACCAGGGTGACGATGGCGATGGCAAGGCCGGTCGCCGTGGCGAGCAGGGCCTCGGCGACGCCGCCGGTGATGGCGTTCGGGTTGTTCAGGCCGGAGGCCGAGCCGACGACGTGGAACGACTTGATCATGCCCGTGACCGTGCCCAGCAGGCCGAGCAGGGGGGCGATGGTGATGATGGTGTCCAGGACGCCCAGGCGGCGGTAGAGCAGCGGCGTCTCGCGCAGGGCCAGCTCCTCCATCGCGCGCTCGATCGAGTCCGAGTCCAGGTTGCGGTTGCGGATGCCGCTGGCGAGCAGGCCCGAGACGGGGCCGGGGTGCTCGTCGCAGACCGCCAGCGCCTCGTTGATCCGGCCCGCGAGCAGGTGCTCGCGCACCTGCTCGGACAGCACCTCGTTGTCGGCCGAGGCCCGGTTGATCGCGATGAACCGCTCGATCATCACGGCGACGGAAAAGACCGCGCAGAACATCAGCGGCCACATGACCGGGCCGCCCTGCTGTATAAACGTCAACGGGTTGATCATAGTCTTGAATCTCGCTCCTTTACACTTGAGAAAACGCGGCCAGGAATGCAACGCGAAAAGACTCCCGGCCTTGACCGCGACAACTCTGTACGGTCAACGGGGAGCCTTTGGGAGAACAACGGCGTTCCTGGGTTATTCGCTGAAATTATCTGCTGAAAGTCTGTGCCGACATTGGGACTTCCGCCGGAAATGAGCGCCCGGACAACATCGGCGCGGCGGCATCATCTTGGGAAACATTGGGAAACAAACGACAAGCCGCATTATAGACCAAACATTCCCGCTTTGTCAACACAGCAAACCCCGAGTCGGAAACCGCCGTGAAACACGGCGGCCCGGCGGCGCTTCAGGGAGAAGCGGGGCAGAAAAAGGCCGGGCCGGGGCCGCCGAGCGACAGCGCATGGACGACGCGGTTGCGGCCCGACGCTTTGGCCGCGTACAGGGCGCGGTCGGCGGCCGAGACCAGATCGTCCTCGGCGCTCATGCCGGGTAAAAGGGTGGCCGCCCCGATGCTGGCGGTGACGGGCCGGGCGGGCCAGGCGGCCCGCGAGATCGCCCGGCACAGGCGCTCGGCCAGCGTCTGGGCGCCCTCGCTGCCGGTGTGCGGCAGGATGACGGCGAACTCCTCGCCGCCGTACCGGGCGAAGAAGTCGGTCTCCCGGCCCTGGACGACCAGCGCCTGGGAGAGTATCCGGAGCACCTCGTCCCCGGCGACGTGCCCGAACGTGTCGTTGTACTCCTTGAAATGGTCCACGTCCAGCAGCAGCAGCGACAGCGGCGTGCCGTAGCGCGTGGCCCGGTTCATCTCCAGGGCCACCCGCTGCCCGAAGGCGCGGCGATTGCTCAGGCCCGTCAGCCCGTCGCGCAGGGCCAGCGTTTCCAGCTCGGCGTTGACGGCCTCCAGTTCCCGTTTCTGGGCTTCCAGGGTGGCGGTGTGCTCCGTGATCTGCGCCATCTGGGCGGCGATCAGGGCCTCCTGACGGCGGCGCCCGGTGATGTCCGAGAAGGTCGCCACGACCGCGCTCGGCGGGTCGTTCGGCCCGCCGCCGGGCGGGAACAGCGGCTTGGCGTTGACCGAGACCCAGACCATCCCGCCGCCGCCGCGCGGCAGGCCCACCACGACGTCCGTCTGGGCTTCGCCCCGGCGCAAGGAGGCCATGAGCGGGTAGCTGCCCTCGGGGAAACGGCTCCCGTCCTCGCGGACGGGCGCGAAGCCGGGGTTGAGCGGGCGCCACCCGCGCATCTCGCCCCGCGTCTTTTCCAGAATCCGCTCCGCGCTGTCGTTCCACAGGTGGATCACGCCGTCCGCGCCCAGGACGATCAGGCCCTCGGACATGGAGGTGAGTGCCGTGCGGAATCGCTCCTCGCTGGCCTGGGTCGCCTCCTCGGCCCGCCGCCGGGCGACCTCGCCGCCGATCCACTGCGCCATCAGCCGGACCAGCTCGCGGTCGCCGCTCGTGAACAACCGGGGGGACGGCGACGCGCCCGCGAAGCAGAGCATCCCCCAGACTTCTCCATCCACGCGGATCGGGGTGCCTATGTAGGACTCGAGGCCGAGCTGCCGGTAGGCCGGCGTGTCGCGCCGCTCCGTCCGCCCCGCCTCCTCGAAAGAGAGAGCATCGGCCCGCGCCAGCGCTTCCGCGCAGTAGGTATTGCCGACGGGCAGAGTCAGGCCGGGGGAAATCACGCCGCCCGGTGAGACCGCCTGGAGCACCTCGTAGTCGTCCCCCGCGACGCGGGCGACGACGCCGACTTCCAGCCCGAACTGCGCCCCACCCAGGGCCAGCAGAGTGTCCATCTTCTCCGTGAAAGACAGGGTCTGCTGTGACGTCGTGTTGTAAAGCGCGTGCAGCCGCTCCTCGCTCTCGCGCAGGGCGTCCTCCGCCTCCTGCTGCGCGCTGACGTCCACGTCCGCGCCCAGAACGCCGGTCACCGCGCCGTCCGCGCCGCGCAGCGGGAACAGGCTCGAAAGGACATGCACCCGCGCCCCGTCCGCCCGCCGGT
>CAXTWM010000413.1:0-4035 GCA_964247915.1 uncultured Armatimonadales bacterium
GAACTAATCTCTGCCGCCCTTTTTCGCTGATATAAGGATGACTAATCAACATGGCACGGAAGCACCAGTTTCGGATATCCTTTTATCAGACCGCTCGCGGGGAACGCCCTGTGCGCGTCTTCCTGCGTGAGCTGCCGGTCAAGGATTGCCGCAAGTGCTTATCCTATCTCAAGCGCGTTCAGGCGGAAGGGCCTCATCTGCCCAAGCATTATGCTGAAAAGATGGGTGACAACCTCTGGGAAATCAAGCCCGAATACAACAACATCGAGTACCGGTTCTTGTTTGGCTTCATCGGGCCTAATCGCATCGGTGTAGTCACGGCGCTTAAAAAGAAACGGATGCGTCTGCCCCGTAAAGTTCTCGATCAGGCCATGACCCTGATCGTGGAGATGCACGGCTGAATGCCCAGAAAGAGGGAACAATGTCTTCAGCAGGTTACGCTCAGAGGATGGTCGAGAAGAAAAGGATCGAGCAGCAAACGGACGCAGAATTCACTTTTGCCAAGTCGCTGGAAGACCAGGGCATAGACTGTGCCGAGTTTATGAAGCAGTGGAAGCTATCTCGACATCAGTTCAACACGCTCGCCCACTACCTCCACGGCGTCAACGACGAGGAGCCGAATCTGCCGCCCGCACTCAAGGCGTTGCTGCTGGCAATGGGAACGAGACGTGCGGCGTAGAAGGCAATCCAAGCCGCAAGACTAAAGCACAAGCAGGAACACAGACAGGCGGCAGAGAATTATTCTCTCCCGCCTGTTTTTTGGAGATGGATATGGAAGTGAATTACCAACTGACCTCGGACGACTTCTACAACTACCAAAGGTATTGGTGGCGGCGGAAAAGCAAAATCAGGCCTTGGATGTTAGGGCTGATGATCCTAGCGGCTGTTGTTTTGCCGAGCCTTCAACTCATCCGACAGCAGCCGCTTCAATTCCTTATTTGGGTCGTGCCATCGGTAGCTTTAACGCTTCTGCTCCTGTCTCTGTTATATAAGCCCTCGATGCGATGGCAGGCGAAAATGGTCCCTGGGCTACTTGGTCCCCATGCGCTCCGTGTCGAGCTAACCTCCCTCATTGAAAAAACAGCGGTTGCAGAAGCCAAGGTAAACTGGACTCAAATCGAGAGCATTGAGGACGGGAGCGAAGCCACCTATTTCTTTGTCAACAACAGGTATGGCTTTGTCCTTCCGTGGCGCGCATTTTCCGGCCCCGCCGAAACACAAGCCTTTTTAAACCAGGCACGGGATTACTGGAATGCTGCAAAGAATGGAGTGCCGCTTCCGTTCGATAAGGCCGACATCTGGCCGCCCCCACCGCGCATCGGGGCCTGAAATAAAAATGGATTGAGATGTCCTGGTCCCTGCCGCCTGCGCCCTGCTATCAGCCATGAGAATAGAATACATGCTGACGAAAAAGGACATTTGGCAGTACCATTGGTATATATGGAAGCCGCGCGCTCTGCGTAGACTGATCCCGTTTGCCGCGTTCTGCGTGTTGGTGCCTTGCTTGAACTTCATACCGGGGTATAGCTCAGGAGTGAGGAACACGCTGGCCCCCAGCGCGGCTCTTGGCCTCGTGGTGCTGGCAATACAAACGGCCGTTGTCATGTCTACCATACTGTTCAGGTGTTGGAAGGCACTGAAGCCGGGCGCTGTTGGGCTTCGGGTCGCGGAGATAGGGAAGTTCGACTTCTGCTGGGGCGAGGCCAAAGGGTCAGGCTACCACCGTCACTGGTCGGATTTTGACGACATTGTGAGCACCAAGAACGCCTTTTACTTCATGCTGACCGGCACCCGTGCGTTGGTTATTCCAAAGTCGGCGTTTACTGACTCCGCCCAAGCGGTCGAGTTTTTTGCGCTATCCTTACAGCGCTGGGAGGTAGCAAAAGCAAACCAGCGCCACGCCGCAATGGCAGGTGAGGGCGTGTGGCCTCCCCCGCCGCGCATTGGAGCCTGAACCCATGACTACCCCCACCGAACAGACCGCTCCCGTCTACACCAGCCAGTTCCAGTGGAACGTCGAGCGCCCGCGCGTCCTCGTCGCCTGCTGCTCGGACGGGCGGTTGCAGGAGGCGATTGATGAGTTCCTGCAAAACCACCTGCACGTCCGCGACTACGACCGCTTCTACGCGCCGGGCGGCCCCGGCGCGCTGACGCCGGGCGGGTACGAGTTGCTGCGGGCGACGCAGTGCCGGGACGATCTGGCGTTTCTGGTGCGCGCCCACAAAGTCGAGGAACTGCTGCTGATCTTCCACGGGGCCGCGCCGGACGGGCCGGAGGCGGCGACGTGCGCCTACTACCACCGTGTCTTGCCCGGCGCGAGCGCGGCGGCGGTCCGGGAGCAGCAGGCGCAGGACCTCGCCGACCTGCGGATGTACCTGAACGGTCTGCGGCTGACGGCGCGGGTGCGGGCTTACCGGGCCGAAGTCATGGCAAACCGGCAGGTGCGGTTTGTGGGGATGGGCTAGGGCGGCGGGGAACCATCCCCCGCCGCCCTTCTCGGGGAGCGGCCCTGGGATCAGGGGGCCGAGACGAGCGGCGTCAGGACCTCGCCCGCCCACGCGGCCAGCGTGGTCGGCGTGGTGGTTTCGGGCGAACGCGGCTCGGCGGGCGTCGGGTCGTGGGCGAAGCCCTGGTACATTTCTACATAAGCGTCGGCGAAGGCGGCGCTGGCGCCTATGCCAAGCATTGCCTCGCGCGCCTGGTCGGGGCTGACCTGGACGTGCCGGATGGGCCGGCCCAGCACATCGGTCAGGATAGCAGCGGCCTCGTCCCCCGTCAGGTCGGCGGGGCCGTGCAGTCCGCGATAGAGTTGGCCCGTCCACGAGCGGTCCAGCAGGCCCTCGGCGGCGGCGTCGCCGATGTCGCGTGTGGCGATGGTGGGGAGCGCCACGTCGCCGGGGAAGGGCGCGAAGATGCTGCCGGCGGAGCGGAGGGTGGGCACATGGTTCAGGAAGTTCTCCATGAACGAGCCGGGGCGCAGGTGCAGCACGTTCTCGCCCGCGTCGTTCAGCGCGTTCTCCACGAGCTGCACGTTGGAAACCGGGCCGTAGCCGCTCGCGTGGTGTGCGCCGAAGGACGATAGGTTGACGACGTGCGGGATGTGGTTCGCCCGGACGGCTCCCGCCGCCACGGACGCCTGATGTGCCGCCGCCCCGCGCGGGTCGGGCGAGGTGAACGGCACGAAGGTCAGCCAGAACAGGGCGTCCGCGCCCTCCGTCGCGCGGGCGACGAACGCGGCGTCGGTCAGGTCCCCCGTTTCAACGCGCGCCTTTGCGCGGATGTCGGCGGGCAGCTTCTCCGGGTGGCGGACCAGCAGAGTCAGGTCCTCGCCCGCGTCAAAAAGCCGCCGGGTCAGCCGGCTCCCGATGTGGCCGGTCGGGGTCGTGATTGCGATGGGCAATGGTGTAATCTCCTTTGTCCCGAAACAGTCCGCATGGACGGCAGGTTCCCTCCCAAATTGGCAGGCTCTCGGATATGGACTGGCTGGAACGATTAAATCGCGGCTTGGGACGGATGCCGCTGGGGCAGGGGACGGTGGAGGTGCTGCAATGGGCCTATGCGCGGCACCTGGCCGACAACCGTCCGCACCGGCACACGTTCTTCGAAGTCTGCCTGGTCGGCGGACACGGGGCGGGCGAGTTCATCGTGCAGGACCGGGCGCACCCGGTCAGACCGGGGGATCTGTTCGTCGCGCGCCCCGGCGTCATCCACCAGATCGTCAACACGGGCCGCCCGGACATGGAGCTGTCCTGGGTCTCGTTCGGGTGGACGCCCTCCTCCGCCCAACCGCCCGGCGAGGCGGACACTTTGCTGCGGGCCTTCGCCGAGTCGCCAGTCCTCGTCGCGCCGGAGGGGCAGGGGCAGGTCGGGGCGCTGTGGCAGGCATTACGGGCGGTTGCATCGGGACCGCCCGGCGCGGCTTATGAGACGCAGTATCAGGCGCTGGCGACGGCCCTCCTCATAGGCATCGCTCAGGCCGGGGCAGAGACCGACACTCCCGCCGTCCCGGAACCGGCGGGGCTGGGGGCGGGCGAC
>CAXTWM010000414.1:0-4004 GCA_964247915.1 uncultured Armatimonadales bacterium
TTTCCGCGCTGACCATCCCCTCCCAGCACATTGACGGCGACTTTTATGACTTCTTCGTCCACGGCGAGGACTGCTTGGACGTGATCGTCGGCGACGTCATGGGCAAGGGCGTCCCCGCCGCGCTGATGGGCGCGGCGATCAAAAGCTCCCTCCTGCGCGCCCTGAGCCAACTCCAGTCCGCCGCGCCCGACCGGACGGTGCCCACCCCCGAGGAGATCGTTCGGGCCGTCCACGCCGAAGTGACCAGCCAGTTTATCCATCTGGAGCGATTCGCGACCCTGTGCTACGCCCGCTTCAACCTGGCCGACCGCCGCGTGGACTGGGTGGACTGCGGGCACACCAAGACGCTCCACTTCCACCGGCGCGCGGGCCGCTGCGACACGCTGGAGGCGGGGGAGAACATGCCCCTGGGTTTCTCGGAGCGCGAGGTCTACCATCAGGTCTCGCAGCCGTTTGAAACCGGCGACCTGTTCCTGTTCTACTCGGACGGCGTGACCGAGGCGCAGGACGCCGAGGGGACGCAGTTCGGGGCCGACCGCCTGCGGGCTTTGGTCGAGGCGCACCCGGACCTGGGACCGGAAACATTGGTCCAGACCATCCGTGATGCGGTGGTCGCCTTTTCCGGCTCGGAGCGCATGGCCGACGACCTGACCTGCGTCGCCGTCCGCATCGGCGAGTCGGCGACCGTTGACGCCCGCGCGGTCCTCCCCGCCGTCAGCCGGCTGGACCAGCTCGCCCCCATCCGGGACTTCGTCGAGGGCTTCTGCCGATCCCTCGCCCCGCCGCTGGCCGAGGAGCGCCTGACCGCGCTCATCCTGGCCGTCAACGAGGCCGCCGCCAACGTCATCCGCCACGCCTACGCCGGACGCCCCGACGCCTCGTTCCAGGTCGTCGCCGAGTCCGACGCCGCCCAGGTCCGAATCGGGCTGCACCACCAGGGCATAGACTTTGACCCGTCCTCGGTCCCGCCCCCGAGCTTCGACGGCACGCGCGACGGCGGCTTCGGCGTCTACATGATCGCCGAGTGCGTGGACGACGTCCGCTATGCGCGGGACGCGGACGGCACGAGCCGCATCGAGCTGGTCAAGAACCGCTGAACAAGAACCGTTAGAGGAGAACCCCATGCAACTGACAGTGGAAAACATCGGCGACGTCGCGCTGGTCTCAGTCGGCGGCGACCACCTGGACGCCAGCGTCACCGACGAGTTCAAGCGCGACATGACCCCGCTGCTCGACGGCCACGCCAAAGTCGTGCTGGACATGAGCGAGCTGCGCTTCGTGGACAGCGCCGGCATCGGCGCCATCCTCTCCTGCCTGCGCCGCCTCAGCGCCAAGGACGGCGACCTGAAGCTGTGCGGCGTCACCAAGCCCGTCCGCGCCTCCTTCGAGATCGCCCGGATGCACCGCATCATAGACATCCTCGACACCCGCGAGGAGGCTTTGGCGGCGTTCGCCGACGAGTAGGGCATCCGGTTACTAACCGCCATGATCCCGCCGAATCATTTGCCAATTCGTGTCACACAGGCCCTACGCATTGCTGTGTTGGGCTTCGTCTACCTCTCGCCGCTGATCCTGTTTGGGGCCGTTGGAGTGAGTGTGGCGACCACGGAACTACATATATGGCACAACCCACTTTGGTTGAGCGTACTTTATGGGGTCGGCTGTGCTTTATTGTGCCTGATTGTTCTTGGCGGTTCCGGTGCCAGTACCCTGTTCGAGTTGGGGATGCGCTGCACCATCATTCTTGCATTGTTTCTGATACTCATGCCGATATTCACAAGAGTTCGCGCAACAGCCAAGCATACCAATAAAGCAACGCCGCAGAGGAAGTAGAAATTACGACAGCAGCACCGAGGAAACAGAAGCAGGAGGTAGGCCAGTGACCGTTACTCTGAACACTCAGATCGAGACGCGCTTGCGGGAGCGGGCCGAGCGCGAAGGGCAGGATGTCAGCACCCTCGCGAATGTCCTGCTTGGTGACGCGCTTTCCGATGAAGCCGGGTACGACCCCGATGATCTCACGGATGAGGAGATCGCTGAAATCCGTTTGGGTATCCGGCACGGCCTAGAGGCGGTGGGACAGGGGCGTGAACGCTCGGTCGCTGAGTATACCGCTGATGTGCAGAGGCGACGCGCGGTGCGGCAGGGTGAACCTACTTCCCGTGAGACTGCCGCTCATGTCTGACCCGCCGGTTTATGATGTGCGGCTGACCGAACCCGCCGAGATTGAAATAGGGGCGGAACATGAGCGCTTGACAGACGTGGTCTCGCCGGAATATGCCGACCGCTGGCAGGATGGCCTGTTGGCCGAGATCAACCGCCTGTCGCTGTTCCCCGCCAGCCACGAAGTCGCCCCGGAAAACGATCTTTACGATGTGCAGGTTCGCCGGGCGCTCTACTTCGGCCCGTCGAGGCGGCGTCGGAGTGCAAGCACCTATCGGATACTTTTCTACATCGTAGAGCCGGTGGAGGGAGAGACCGGCGGATTGGTGCGCGTCCTGCACGTCTGGCATGGGTCGCAGCGACCGCGCATCTAACACTGGAAGGCACGACCGTGAACACTGACGAAACAAAACTGCGGGTGCAGGGGGCGGGGCAGCCGTGCGCCTTTGTGATCTTCGGCGCGAGCGGCGACCTGACCGGGCGCAAGCTGATCCCGGCGCTGTATAACCTGTCTTGCCAGGACCTGCTGCCGGAGGGCTTCGCGACGGTGGGCTTTGCCGTCACGCCGCACACGGACGAGACGTTCCGGGACAATGCGCGGCCCTGGGTCAAGGAGTCGCCCGAGGTGCTGCTGTTCCGGTCGCGTCTGTGGGACGCCTTCGCGCCCGGCCTGCACTACGTCACGGGCGATTTTGAGAGTCCCGAAGGCTATGAGCGGCTGCGGGAGCGGCTGGACGAACTGGACCGGGAGCACGGCACGGCGGGCAACCGCATCTTCTACCTCGCCACGTCGCCTGCCTTCTACGGCCCCATCGTCCAACGCCTCCAGGAACACGGCCTGACGACGCGGCGGCATGAGGGCGCGGGGGGCTGGACCCGGATCGTCATCGAGAAGCCGTTCGGCGTGGACTTTGAGAGCGCGGCCCACCTCAGCGACGACGTCCACCGGGTCTTCGACGAGCACCAGGTGTACCGGATTGACCACTACCTCGGCAAAGAGACGGTCCAGAACATCCTCGCGTTCCGGTTCGCCAACTCCATCATCGAGCCGATCTGGAACCAGCATTATGTGGACCAGGTGCAGATCACGGCGGCGGAAACGCTGGGGGTCGAGCACCGGGGCCGCTACTACGACAGCGCCGGGGCGCTGCGGGACATGTTCCAGAACCACCTGTTCCAGCTCCTGGCCCTGGTCGCAATGGAGCCGCCCGTCCGCTACGACGGACAGACCGTGCGCGACCGCAAGGCCGACGTCCTGCGCTCGGTCGTCCCCCTGCCGCCCCAGGACCTCGCCAGCGTCGCCGTGCGCGGCCAGTACGGGCCGGGGCAGGTCAATGGGCAGGCGGTGCCGGGCTACCGGGAGGAGCCGGACGTCGCCCCCGACTCGCGCACGGACACCTACGCCGCCCTGAAGATCGAGGTGGACAATTGGCGCTGGGCGGGCGTCCCGTTCTTCCTGCGGTCGGGGAAGCGGATGCCCAAAAAGCTGACCCAGATCGTGATCGGCTTCAAGCGCGTCCCGCACCTGTTCTTCGCCCAAACCGACCAGGACCAGATCGAGCCGAACTCGCTCATCATCCGCATCCAGCCCGACGAGGGCATCTCGCTCCAGATGGGGGCCAAGTCCCCCGGCCCCGAGATGCACGTCCGCCAGATGCAGATGAACTTTTCCTATGGCTCCGCCTTCGGCGAGTTCCCCGCGACGGCCTACGAGACCCTGCTGCTCGACGTGATGAACGGTGACCCGACCCTGTTCAACCGCGACGACACCGTGGCGCTGTCCTGGGAGATTCTGGCCCCGGTTCTGGAAGCGTGGCAGACCCAAACCCCCGCCGAACCCC
>CAXTWM010000415.1:0-4000 GCA_964247915.1 uncultured Armatimonadales bacterium
CGCAGAACGGAGGCAGCGGAGGCCGGAAAGCGGAGGCCGGAAGATGACGGACAGAACCATTCTGTGGGCGGGAGGGGGTTGTCTGGTCGCTTCGGCGGTTCCCTTCTGGCTGTGGAAGCTTGGCATCATCACCGGGCCTTCCGTTCATGTTCTTGTCTGGCTTTTTGTGGCGCTGTTTGGTTTGTCTGAGGTCTTTGGGTTCATCTTTGGCAGCCGGCTCATTTTCAGGCTGATGCAGAATTGGGCAAAGCGCGGCCTGCTCCTCGTCGGGTTGTTGAGCGGTGCGGCTTATGTCGCTCTCATGGCGGCTCTCGGAATGAACTTCATCCGCCAGTGAACGCGGCTGTCAACAGGAGCGGGCAGCCACAGGGGGTTTGCCCCTAATCCACCCGACGCCCGCCCGGTGGGATGACCGCGCCGGGGCGCAAGGTGTACGGCGCGCTGCCAAGATTGACCGTGACGGTCACACCCGACGCCCAGCGCGTCCGCTGGACGGTGTGATCGGGGGTCAGGAACTCGTGCGAGCGCATCTCGTCGTAGCCCAGGCGGCGGACCAGGGGGCAGACGGCCCGGTAGGTGCGGGCGAAGTGCGCCCGGTTCTTCTCCCAGACGGCGCGGTCGAACAGGAACAGCGGGGGCGTGGCGTAGAGGCTGTTGAACAGGTCGCGCTTGTCCCACACCTCCGGCTCCTTGTTGGTGGAGTCGCCCCAATACCAATTAGCGACCACGCAGTCGTGATAGACCAGCTCCCACAGGGGGATGCGGTAGAAGGGGCCGACCTGGAAGCGCAGGAAGTCCGGCGTCGGCGTCTTGTACTGCATCAGGTCCCGGCCCGAGTCCGGCAGGCGATACGGGGCGAGGCTCATCATGCCCTCGTAATAGTCCACATAGGGCACGGACGGGTCAATGCCCGTCTCGGTCCCCACCACCAGCTTTTCCTGCCCCGAGCAAAAGTCCAGCAGGGCCATCTTGTACGTTCGGTCCTGGGAGCGGGTCAAGGGATGGGCGGGGTTGTAGTCCTCGCGCCAGGGGGAGGCCGTGGTCGTGTCAATGAAGCGGCACCCGTAGGGCGTCGCCTTCAGGTCGGCGGGGACCGTCTGCCGCGCGCGCGCCAGCCCGCGCTCGGAGTTGATGACGCCGCCCTGATACACCACCTGGGTCCCGTCCGGCTTCTTCTGGATGTCCGCCCAGCCCTTCATCCAGTCGCCGCCGGGCAGCCAGACCAGGTCCTGCGGCCAGCCCGCCGTGTTCAGCCACTTCGGCGCGCCCGGCGGGTACACGTCCTGGAAGATGTCGTAGCGCGACGTCAGGAAGCCCAAGGCGTTGATCGCGGCCACTTCGGCGGGCGTGCCCCCGTTGGACCACAGAACGCGGTCCATCCCCAGCGCCTTCATTTCGCGGCACAGGGCCACCTTGTCCATGTCCCAGTTCCAGACGTTGACCGCGCCGACCAATTTGTCCACGTTGGGGTTTTCGCGTCGCTTCTGCGCCAGCGTCTTGAACAGGCCCGTAGCTTTGGCATAGGCGCGGTAGCGTTTGGCCTGCGCTACATAGCCGCCACGGGAGAAGAAGACGTAAGTGAGCGACCGGGCGTAGCCGAACCGGCCCCGCGTCGCCTCCCACGCGGGCTGCGCGAACAGGGTTCCGCCCGACTGCCGCGTGATCTCCACATGGGCATCGTCCGGCGTCCGCAGGATCGCCATGACGCCCGCCCCCGTCTTTGTGTCCGTGACGCCCACCCACGGCATACACAGGCCGTGCCCGGAATAGGTGACGAGGGAGATGGGCGGGATGCTCGTGTCGTCCACCGGGTACAAAATGCCCTCGTTGAGCGGCACGACCAGGGCCGTCCCCGGCCCCGACACGAACGGCTGGGGGAAGGCGACCGGCTGATCCATTGGAGCGTCACCCGCCAGCGTCACCGTCAGCTCGGGCGCATCGGGGGCGAGTGCGACCGTGGCATGGAGCGTCAGGTCGTTCACCGCATCCCACAGCGTCAGCCGGGCACCCGTCGCGCCCACCCGTTGCGCGTCCCGGACGATCAGCCCCGCCCCGAGCGGTGCCTGCCGCCACTGCCGATGGCCGCGCCAGTCCGTGACGGCCAGCGTCCCGTTCCCCGCCGCCAGCCGCACGTCCAGGGCGGGGCTGACGAGCCGCAGCGTCTTCCCCTGTGAGGCAGTCGGGACCGTGCCTTCCTGGACGAGAGACGCCTCACTCAGCCAGACCGTCCCCGGCCCCGACCCGATGAGCCGGAACTGCACCGTGGCGACGCCGACGGGAACGACGAACCGCCGCGACAGGAGCTTCCAGTCGTGCGTCCCGCTCGTCCGGGCGGGCGCATACGACCAGTCCCGCACGTTCCCCTTCGAGTCCCGCGTCACCACGCTCAGTTCGGCGCTTTCTGTTTTCTCGCATCGCACCCAGCCGCCCAGCCGGAAGATGCCGCCCGGCGCGACCGGCAGGTGCGCCGCCTGCTCCACGCTCCAATCACCCACGCCGGTGTGTGTCACCTTCAGCGACGGCTGACCGCCATGCTTGGTCCGGTCATCCAGCGCCATCGCTCCTGCCCCGGCTTGCCGCGACCAGAACGGCGACCAGCCGTGCGGCACCCCCGCCGCCGTCACGCCCGCCACGAAGTCACCGTTTGTCACCAGATTCGGCGGCGCGGCCCCCGCAGGCGCCCGTGTTCCAAAACACAAGGCCAGGGCGACAAGAAGGCTCAAAAGCCAAACGGTTCGCTTCATTTTGTTTCCTTCTCCACCGGCCCGAACATGGGGCCGACGATCCGCGCTAGACGCGCCAGGGGGCGGGCGACCGGCGGCAGGCCCAGCACGGGCCGCAGACGGCCCAGCATCTCCTGCGCGAACGCCAGCAGCTCGCGCGTCTTTTCCTGCCCCGCGCTCCGGTCCTGGAGCCAGAACAGGATGGTCAGCAGGTGCGCCGAATAGAACAGCGTCGCCATTTGCTCCGCCTGCGCCCGCTTGGGCGCGTCCGACGCCCCCGATGCCACCAGGAGGTACATGCGCCACACGCGGTCCCTGAGTCCCGCCACGCCCTCCCCTAGCACGGCCACGGGCGAGTCCGGGGCCAGCCCCGCCGTGAACAGCGCCCCCATCGTTTCGCGGTGCGGGGTCATCCGCCGCAGGTCCGCCTCCATCGCCCACACGAACCGCTTGGCGAGCGAGCCGGGCGGCAGGGCGGCGACCTCCTCCTCCAGCTCCGTCGTCAGCCGCTCGTACAGCGCCAGCACCATCTCTTCCTTGCGCGCGAAGTAGCGGTAGGCCAATCCCAGCGAGCAGTCCGCCTCTCCCGCGATGTCCCGCATGGTGGTCTCGGCGTAGCCCTTGCGCGCGAACAGGTCCAGGGCCGTTTCCAGGATGTGCTCGCGCGTCCGCTGTGCCTTTTCCGTTGTCTTGGCCGGGCCGGTCTTGACTGTCATTTTCGGCTCCAAAAATAATTTATGAACATGTTCATAAAATGGTTGACTTCCGCGTTCATTGTGGGTATCCTCTTATCAGTGCTTAATGAACACGTTCATTATACCACAAACAACAAAAACGAGCGCAGAAACGAGAACAGAAAGAGGCCCGAAATGCAGACCGAGATCGTCGTCACTTACGTCGTGTACCTGCTCCTGAGCATCGCCCTGACCGTCTGGGTGGCCCGGACGCTTTTCAAGAACGGACGCATCTTCCTGGTGGACGTGTTCCACGGCAACGAAGCCCTGGCCGACTCGGTGAACCACCTGCTCGTAGTCGGCTTCTACCTGATCAACCTGGGCTACATCAGCCTGATGCTGAAGATCAGCGATCCCGTCACCGACGCCCGCCAGAGCATCGAAGCCCTGGCCTCGAAGATGGGCCTGGTCCTGCTGGTCCTGGGCGGGATGCACTTCTTCAACCTGCTCCTGTTCAGCAAGATTCGCACCTCGGCCCTGAACAGCCGCAAGCCGCAGCCCGTCGGCGAATGGCCCGTCCCAGGCCCCCAGCCGCCCTACGCC
>CAXTWM010000416.1:0-3983 GCA_964247915.1 uncultured Armatimonadales bacterium
GGGCGCCAGCCGTGGGCGCGGGGGGTGGGGGGGGGCCGGGGGGGGGGGGGCGGCCTGCGGTTCCCAAGAAATCTAGAACGGGTCCACGGACAGCGACGCCACTTTGACCGCGCCCGGCGGGGGCGTGAAGGTGAACGTGTCCTTCGAGGTTGTGGTCAGGGGGAGGAGCTGGGTGATCCGCTCCTTGAAGGCGATCTGGACGCCCTTCTGGGCGCCCGCGAGTTCGATCTGCCGGAGCGCGCCGCCCGCCGAGTTGACCAGGAACCGGTAGGCCAGGCCCTGCTTGGTCAGCGTCATGCGGTAAGTCAGGTCGTCCTCGTTGTTGCCCGCCTGCACCGTGCTGGAGAGGGTCACGCCCAAGCCCGCCAGTGCGCTTACCACGTCCGCGCTGTTGTCTCTGGTCAGGCCCTGGAAGCCCTGGGCCAGTTGATGCCCGTCGCCCAGAAAGAAGCCGCCGACGGCCAGCCCAAGCGCGGTGACGTCGTTGTTGGCTGCCTCGAACGCTTTGAGCGTGGTCACGGAATACTGGCGCGTGCCGGGGCGGTAGGTCCAGACGGTGACGCCGTTTGAGACCACCAGGAGCCGCTGCTGGGGGGTGTTGTCGGCGGAAAACTGGGTCAGGGTCGCCCGGAACCGTCCGGGGCGCTTGGCGACGATGCGGGCCTCCTCGCGGAACGTGAACGAGAGGCCCTGCTTGCTGCCCGTCATCTGGAAGCTGGACTGTGATTGGACCAGACCACCGCCGGAAAGCGGTCGGAGCGCCTTCTTGAGCGGCATGAGGTCGAGGGCAGGGGACGCAGGAAGCGCCGTGGCCGACGGCGCGGGGGCCGGTGTCTGCGCCCGTCCGGGGGCGGAAAGCGCGAACGTAGCGCTCAGGGCGAGAAGCGCGGCGAGAGGCCGGAACGCGAGAGGGTGATGAGGCAGGTGATGAGAATGCAACGGAGTTGCCCTCCTTGGGGTGGTTAGCTGTTATTGTACCACAAGCAAGGCGGCTTTCGGTCAACCGCGCCCCTACGAAAGTCCGGCCAGGCGGGTGAGGGTGCGGCTGAGGGTGCTGGAGAAGAAGCCGACGGCGGGGACGGCCCGGTCGTAGTTCATGCGGGTCGGGCCGACGACGCCGATGGTGCCGCGCTTGCGGGTGCCGACGTAATAGGAGGCGGTGACGACGCTGCACTCGGTCATGGCGGGGACGTGGTTTTCCGCGCCGATGACGACGGCGACGTCCAGCCCCAGCAGGGCGCGCGAGAGGGTCTGGAACAGCAGCGTCCCGCGCTGCAAGGTGCCCAGGACGCTCTCGATCTTGGCGACGTCGCGGAATTCGGGCTGGCGCAGGATCTCGCTCGCGCCCTCCATATAGACGCTGTCCTCGTCGGCGGCGGCCTGCGCCATCTGCCGGGCGGCGGCGGTCAGCATGGCGTAGAGGGAGCGCAGGGGCGGCGCGAACTCGGGCGGCGCTTCGCCGACCTGCCCCGCCAGGGCGTCCAGCGGCTGGCCGGCGAGGGCGGCGTTCAGGGCGTTGCCCAGGGCCACGATGTCGGCGGCGGAGGCGACGGGGGCGTCGGACTGGGACGGGCACAGCAGCCGGTTCTCCACCTGCCCGGTGCTGAGGAGCAGCACGACCAGCAGGCGGTCGTCCCCGGCGGGCGTCAGGAAGACCTGCCGGACCTGGGTGTCGGCGGGGCGGGGGGGGGAGGCGACGGACGTGTACGACGTGGCCTGGGTCAGCAGCGCGCACGTCCGCCGCAGCAGCCGCTCCATCTCCAGCGCCTGGTCTTCGGCATCGGGGACAGGCAGGGCAGACTCTTCCAACGCCTGGGCCACCATCAGGTGGTCCACATAAAACCGGTAGCCCTGGTCCGAGGGGATGCGTCCGGCACTGGTGTGCGGCTGGCGCAGGAAGCCCAGGTCGGCCAGCTCCGCCATCTCGTTGCGGATCGTCGCGCTCTTGATGCCCCACCGGTGCCGGGCGGCGAGGTCTTCGCTGCCCAGCGGCTTGACGGTCTCGACGTAGTCGCGCACGACCGCGCCTAATATCTTTTGTTTTCTGTCATCGAGGTACATTGTGCCGACAATAGTATACCAGTTGCCGGGATGGATGTCAACGCGGAGGCGAGGATTTCTCTGAAAACCTGGTATTCGGCTCCTTTCCGCAGTGTGTCAGCCGCCCGGTCGGCGTCTGTATAGCTGGCACAGCAGGGCGGGCCCCGGCCCGGTCAGCAGGGCGCCGGCCACGTCGGTCGGCGTGTGGAAGCGGGCGGCGATCAGCGCCCACGCCATGAGGAGCGACAGGGGCAGGCCCAGGACGAGGGAGCGCGGGTCCCGCGCGGCCAGACAGGTCACGGCGGCCAGGCAGAACGTCTCGTGCCCGCTGGGGAAGCTCGGATGCCCGTGCCACACCTCCCACCGCTTGCCGCTCTCGGCCAGCGCGACAGCCAGGCCGACGCCCAGGACGCAACGCGCCCAGTAGTCCCAGACGCGGCCCGGTCGGGGCGCCGCGAACGGGGCGGCCAGGAGCAGGAGGACCGAAAGCGGGTTGATGGCGTTCGCGATGAGCCGGGGCAGAAAGATCATGCGGACAGCTTCGACGCCGGGGGCGCGGATTCCTGTTGTCCTCTTGTCCTCACGATTTCGGGTCATCTGCGCCGGCGGGAGACAGGGCATGTACCAGGTCACAAAGCTCCCGACTCGGCCCGGTCTCTTCAATCAGGGCGCAGGCGATGCTCCTGAGCAGGCGGAGGTGTTCTTCCTTCCACAAATACACCCCCGGCGCACCGGACGAGTCCGCCATCATCAGCGCGCAGGAAACGGACAGGGCCGCGTCCGTGGCGTACCCGGCCCGCGCCGCCAGGAGCGAGCGCGTTTGTGAATTGATTTGTAGTTTCATCGGAGGCCCCTCCCGGCCCGCCACCCCAAGATAGGGCGGCTGTTGGTGCTGATCGGCATTAAACCCGATGGTGAAGGGAACCTGCGGGGAAAAGCGGGGGAAGGAGAACTAATCTCGGCGAATCGAAACGAATTCCGGGGAACGGGCTGGGAGTGGTGAAACTGCCCGAAGCTAAGAAGGGATTCGTGTTGGCTATCCTGATGCTCGTCAAGGCCGCGGCACTGCTCAAATGTGGCTAACACGCTTTAGAAGTTGCATTGGTGGAAGTCAGTAGCTGGACTTGCTGGCAGCTTCAGTTCCAGCCTGGTTCGATTAGAAGCTGGAGATGTCGGGTATGATATGTATGATAAGATTGTTCTATTCTTGATTGCAGCGATAGCCGCAATCTATGGAGGTTGGGATGCAGGATACATCAGCTCTAGTGGTAGCCGCCCAAAGCGAGCGCATGGTCTGGAACGGCGTTGTTGCTGTCAACGGCAGGATTGTTGTCTCGGGGCCGAGGTGGGCTGGAGGCGATGCACCGGCGGTTGCCGTCGTTGAGGGAAACGAGCTTCGACCATACCCGAATCAATCCTGGAATGCGTGGCGGCCCGGTACCGATCCCGCGCACGCCTTCGTCAATGTCAATGCGATCCATCTCGAAAAACCAGGTACTTTGTGGGTCATTGATACCGGAACGCCGGAGTTCGGCGGCGATCCCTTGCCTGGTGCAGCCAAAGCGGTTGAGATCAACCTACAGACAGACCAAGTCACGCGGGCATACCCCTTGGACGCTGCCGTGCGACCCGGAAGCTATGTCGACGACATCCGTGTCAATGGGGACCACGCCTATTTGACAGATTCGGGCAAGAACCCGGCTATCATCGTCCTCAACTTGAAGAGTGGGAACGCTCGCAGGGTTTTGGAAGGTGCGCCGGCGGTTAATGCTACTCCTGGCCGTCCGGTAGTGCTAGGCGGCAAGACTGTTATGTTCAAGAATCAGCCTTTGATGGTGAACGCCGATCCGCTCGAGGTGAGCCTCGATGGCAAGACTTTCCACTTCGGTCCGATGAATGGTCCGTGGTCGCAGATCGAAACGCGCCTCCTTGACGATCCTGCC
>CAXTWM010000417.1:0-3970 GCA_964247915.1 uncultured Armatimonadales bacterium
GCCCCGCGCTCTTCCACCCCCTCCTCCGCCTCCTGTCCGCGCCCCTATCCCCCGCGCTGCGCCCGGATGCATAAGTACCTTCCCCCGTCCCTATTTTCACCCGGCGTCTTTACGGCGCACGCGCAGCACGGCGATCTTGGTGGGGTGGTTGAACGGCGCGGGGTCGGCGGGCAGGGCGGAGCTGTCCCCGCCCGAGTAGCCGACGAAGTCCTGGGGGACGGGGAGGAGCGTTTCCAGGGTGAGATACCCGTCGGCGCACAGCCCCTGGAGCATATGCAGGTAGCTCTCGCCGCTGACGAACAGGGCGTTGTTGACCGCCACCAGCGTGCCGCCGTCGGCGATCAGCGGGCGCACCTTGTTGAGAACGCGCTGTCCGGCCTCGACCATATCCACGGTCCCCTGCCGCGTCCGCGAGAACAGCGGCGGGTCCACAAAGGCGCAGTCGAAGCGCGCGCCGTCGCGCTTCAAATGACTGATCTGCGGCCAGAAGTCGCCCGCCCGGAAGTCCGCCGTGTTGATCGGGAACCCGTTCTGGACATACGAGTCCTTGGCGACGTTCAGGAAGGCGCGCTTCAGATCGAGGTGGACCACGCGGGACGCCCCGCCCGCCCGCGCGGCCACCCCCAGGCTGCCGGTGTAGGCGAACGTATTCAGGACGCTCTTCCCCGCCAGGTTCGCCTTCGCCCACTCGCGCAGGCGGCGCGTGTCCAGATAAAAGGAAGCGTCCTGGTTGAGCCGCAGGTCCACGGCGTACCACACCCCGTTCTCGCGCACGCGCCGGGTGAGCGACTCGCCCCAGAGCGGGACCCCTTTTTTCTCGTCTTCCGTTTCCCCGTAGCGCGCCTTGACCAGGATGGCACTCAGCCACGGCAGGTGTGCGCGGTAGAACCGGGCCGCCCGCTCGACCCAAACAGCCCCCTCGGCGGGCGGGTCGGCGTAGTTGTGCAGGACGAGCGTTTGGCCGTACAGGTCGGCGACCAGGGCGGGGCAGCCCTCCGTCCAGCCGCTGAACAGCCGGAACGCCGCCTCGTGGCGCGGGTCGAAGCAGGCGGCGCGCGCGGCCAGGGCGGGCGCGAGCGCGCCCGCCTCAAAATCCTCGGCCGGCGTCGCGCCGGCCTCTCGGGGGGTGGAGAAAATAGTCACACCCCCATTATAGCCGATATTGGCGAAGACGCGCGGGAGCCACTAGTTCCAGGGGCGGTCTATTGACCACTTGCTTATAGACCACTTGCTTAAGGGCCTCGCCCGTCTTCAAAGAACCCGGCCTGAAGGCTGGGCCTACTCGGATGGGCCGCCCCTTCGGGGCTATAGAAAAAGCATTCGGCTACCGGCAACCTGCTTTACAGCCCCGAAGCCCTCCGGGTCTGCCAGTGCAGGGGCGGCCCATCCGTGTCGCCTGTCCCTTCAGGGGCAGGACCCGGCCCTTGTGCAAGAAATCGGCTCCTACCAGTTCCGGGCGTAAATGCCGCGCGGGCTGACGGGAAGGCCCGCTTCGTAGAGGTGGGACACGTCGCCCAGGCCGAGGCAGCGGGGGACGGCCCAGTGAGTGCTTCCTTCGGGGGATCGCTCTTCCATTAAAATCGTGGTGACGGAACTCGGCGGCAGCCAGAAGCCGGACCAGACGGACGGGAGGGGGAGTTCCAGCAGGTGCGCGAGCCAGGACAGGCCGAAGGCGCCGTGGCAGAAGACGGCCAAGCGTTCGCGGCTAGCGCGGACGACGTGGTAGCGGCGGCCCTCGCGCTGGTAGCCGTGGCGGGCCAGGAAGGCATCGGAGGCGTCGGCGAGGGCGGCCAGCGTCGCGGGGGCGGGCGAGCCGGCCAGGGGCGGCAGCGTGTGCCAGGTGTCGTGGGCGGGGTGCGCCTCCCCCGCCCGGTAGACCTCGCCGGGCAGGTCCCAAAGGCCAAGCCGGCCCCACTCCTCGGACTCAAAATCCAGGCCGGACAACTCCTGGGTCCAGTCCTCGATGACCGCCTCCCTTTGCGTCAGATCGGCGGTGTACTGCATCGTGTGCCGGGCGCGGCCCAGCGGGGACGAGTAGAGCCGGTCCACGCCGAGCGCCGCCAGCCGCTTTGCGAGAGCCTGAGCTTCGAGACGCCCCGCCTCGGTGATGGTGTTGTTGGGGTAGTCGGGGTCGGCGTGGCGGATGAGGTACAGGCGCAACTCAGACCGCCGCCCCGGCCGCAGTCGCCACGTCCTGGGTCACGTCCTGGGCCACGTCTTTCTCGACCCCCTTCAGGATGTTCTCACCCGTGCGCTCGTCGGTCGCCGTCCGGCGTGCGGCTTTTTTGCCGCCCGTCTGGGACGCCTCCTGTATCTGCCGGGTCCGGGCCTCCTGCACGCTCTCCTGCCAGGCCGCCTGGACGGTGTCGGCTACCCGCCCGGTCCTGATTGCCACGGCGACATACCCGTAGGCCGCCGTCTCGATCAGGCCCCGGCCGCTCAGTCGGTGCCCCATCCGGCCCAGCAGGGTGTCCGCCCGATTGACCGCGCCGCCGTCCGCCTCCGGGCGCGGCGCGGGGGCCGAGTCCTGCGCGTCCGTGGGCGGGTCCGCGTCGTCCTGCGGCGTGTGTCCCTCTGTCCGGCTCAGGCGTTGTCCCCAACGGGTCAGCAGGGCGTCGGCCCGCTCGGTCGCGGATTGCATGGTGGTGTTGCTCATGGCTTCACTGTACCCGATTCGGGCTTGCGCGATACGCCTGCCGGGTATAATCCGGCAAGGAGCGGGTCCATGTATGACCGAAGCGACGGCTGTTTGCTGATCCTGTTGAGTGTGGGCGTTGCGTCCCTGCTGACGCTCTTTGTTTTCTTTATGGGGATGGGCGACCCCGTTTCGGGCACACATCGCGGATCATCCACCCCGCTCGTCCTTCTCTGTCTGGGCGCTTGGGTGTTCACGTTCGGCGTGATCCTCGCGGAAGCTATCCATGACCAGCGCCGCCCGCGTCGGTGAAATTGTTGTCTCGGTGCGGAACAAATCGGCGTACAAAGTGTTCTGAGAGTGGGCGGAATGCCCTTATAGTGTCGCATTCGTCGCACAAAGGAGCTTAAGATGAACCTCTGGAAACAAGTCTGGCGCATGATACAGATGACCCGCCGCGTCGGCGGCTGGAAGGCGGCGGTCAATCTGGCGCAGAGCGCGCCCAAGCAGCTCCAACTGTTCCGGCGCCTGCTGCTGGACCCGCGCGTCCCCGTCCTGGCGAAAGCCGCCCTGGTCGGCGCGCTGGCCTTCGCGGTCAGCCCGCTGAACCTGCCGAACTTCATTCCGGTCGTCGGTGCCCTGGACGACATCGGCATCGCCCTGTTCGCCGGCAACTTCTTCTTGAAGCAGGTGCCCGCGCACGTCCTGGCCGAGCACCGCCACGCCGTTGGCCTGGGCGACGAGTTCGAGGCCGCCTAACGAATGACGGGAGAAGGGCGCGGGCCGTTTGGCCCGCGCCCTTTTTGCGTCCTACATGGCCTTCTTGGGGGCCAGGGCGGCGTTCGTCCTGGCGAGTCCGGCCTTGGCGACGGCGGCCGTGACCTTGACCGGCCTCATCTTGCCCTTGCTGTCGGGGCAGGCGTAGCCGTACTTCTTGGCCTGCGCGGGGGTGTAGTACATGTGGCACTTGTCGGCCTGGTACAGCGACACCATCTTGCCAGGGGCCATCTTGCCGGGCATGGCTTTGGTCGGGGCGGCCTGGGCCGAGGCGGCAATCAGGGCGGCAGCCAGCGCGGCGGATACCGTGGGTGATTTGGTCATCGTGGTTTCTCCTCATGTGGTCGGATGGGTAGTGCTTTGACACTATAGCACACAAGCACGGAAAACGCAAATCGCCCCATCCTCTTGACATTTGCTGCCAAATACGCTATAATGTTAGCAAGATAACGGCAACCTCCACGACTGATTTGTGCTGCTTTATGTAAAGGATGAGCGATGGCTGACGAAGAAATCCCTGTTCCCGATTCCACCCCCGACACCCCCTCCGAACCCGCC
>CAXTWM010000418.1:0-3969 GCA_964247915.1 uncultured Armatimonadales bacterium
CCCCCGCCAAGCACAAGCCCGCCCATCGGGTCAGGCGCCGCCGCGCCTAGCCGCCGCGCCGGAAGCCGAGGCACAGGAAGCCGAGGCGCAGCCCTTGGCAGGCAGCGGGAAAGGGAATTGACGTTGTACAAAGCGCAGTGGGGAGTTCTCGCCGCCGGGGCTGCCGTCGCGGCGGGATCATTCTGGCTGGTCGCCCGTCCGGTCAACACGCCCGGCGTGCTTTCAGTCCACTTCAACAAACCGGGGGACCCCACGGGGGGAGGGAGCGCGAGTTTCAGTGGAGCCGCCACGGAAATCGTGGTGAGCGCGTTGTGTTACGGCTTGCTTGCCTTCGCCGTCGTCTTAGCCGGGACCGTTTTCCTCGTCGTGAAGGTCGGTCGGTCGCTGGCTTCCAAGAACAAGCCCGGTCCACTCGAAGAGGGCCGGAGCGGGGAGGGCCGGGTGTGGCCCCCGCCTCCAAAGTCGCCAAGAGGCGAGAGTCGCGGTCCATAGAGTCGCGGTCCATCGCGTGAAACCGTGAGCAAGATTCATAAAGAGGGGTAGACCAATGACCGACCGGACGACGAAATGCCTGCTGGCCGCCGCCGCGCTGGGGCTGTGGGCCTGCGCCCTGCGGCCCTGGCTCGGCCCGACGCCCGCCGGGGCGCAGAACCCGGCCCCGACCCAGAACCCGGCCCCGCGCCACTACTCGGTGACGGAAACGAGCGCCCTGGGCACCGCCCCGCCGGACGCCCCCATCCTCTGCCGGGACGCGGACAGCCCCGCCCGGCAGCCGGTGGAGGTGACGCGGCGGCTGACCGGCCCCGCCTCCCAATACGACGTGCGGGACCAGCTCTACACCGTCCCGCCCGGCAAGCGCCTGGTGGTCGAGTACCTGAGCGCCACGGCCCACGAGGCGAGCGACGCCAACAGCTACAACTTCCAGGTGACGGCCAGCCGGGGGGGCCGGGACCAGTACGCCAACTTCAACGAGCTGGCGGACACGGCCCCCTATTCCGCCGCCTCCCAGCCCGTCCGGCTCTACGCCGACGCCGGCACGTCCGTCACCGTGGACGCCTACACGTCCGGCCAGAACGCCACGTCGCTGGACTTCACGCTGTCCGGCTTTCTGGTGGACGTGCCGTAGGGCGTCGCCATAAGAACCCCTCCAGCCGTCAGCCGGGCCGTCGCCAAAGGCGATGCCACCGAACGCACCCACCGGCCCGCGCTCAAACCAAGTGCGGTGCGCCGGATTACATCCTGACGCGGGGCGAAACGCCGCTGGAGAGTCGTCAGGCAGGAAATCCCTTGATCGCTGCCGAACTCTGGGGGTCATTATGCCAGTCTTTGAGCAAGGTTCCCTTTTCCCCATTCTCGCTGACCCGCCTGCCCGGCGTGATAACGTGTCTTCCACGTTCACGGACAACATGCGCCTGCCGGTCCACCGCTGGTTCCGGTACAGTGCGGGCTTCTCGGCGGCCTGGGCAGCCTCGGTCATCGCCCTGGAAGCGGGACAACGGGAAACACGGGTCTTTGACCCGTTCGCCGGTTCGGGTACGACCTTGCTTTGCGCCGAAGACGTTGGCGTGGAGAGTTACGGCGTAGACGCTCACCCGTTCGTCAGCCGCATCGCCCAGGCGAAACTCATGCGCCGGTCTGACCCTGCCGCGTATGAAGAGCTGGTCCGGCGCGTGGGGGAACAAGCAAGGCGCATCACCCCCACGGTGGACCATTATTCTGAACTGATCCGCCGCTGCTACGCCGACGAGGTCCTGAGTCAGCTCGACCAGTTGCGTCTCTCTGTGGAGGCCGTTCAGGACGGTTCGCCGGCGTCCCAACTGGTCTGGCTCACCCTCGTCGGCATCCTTCGGAAAGTCTCCCATGTCGGGACCGCTTCATGGCAGTATGTCCTGCCCAACAAGACCAAGAGCCGGCCCGCCTCGGCGTTCCCGGCCTTTGAGCAGTTGGCCGGACAGGTGCTGTCGGACATGCGCGCCTCCGAGGCCGTCGCCGGGCCTCGCGCTCATTTCCTGCAAGGCGATGCCCGCACCTGCGAGGGCGTACCGACCGACTTCGCCACTCTTGTCGTGACCTCACCGCCCTACCCCAACAACTATGATTATGCCGACGCGACCCGCCTGGAAATGACGTTCCTGGGCGAGATCGCCGGCTGGGGCGGTCTGCAACAGGCGGTCCGGCAATATCTCGTGAGGTCCTGTTCGCAGCACGTCCCCGAAAGAGCCGTTGACCTGGAAGCCGTCCTGTCGGACCCGATACTCGCGCCCATCCGTGATGAGATCACGCCAGTCTGCCGGGCGCTGTCCGAGATCAGGCTGACGAAAGGCGGAAAGAAGACCTATCACCTGATGGTCGCCACCTATTTCCTCGACCTGGCGCGTGTCTGGCTGTCCCTCCGGCGCGTCTGCGCGTCGCCCTGCCGCGTCTGCTTCGTGATCGGTGACGCCGCGCCGTATGGCGTCTATGTGCCGGCGGTGGAATGGCTCGGGGAGCTGGCCCAGGCGGCGGGCTTTCACGGCTACGAGTTTGAGCGCACGCGCGACCGAAACGTGAAGTGGAAGAACCGCAAGCACGACGTTCCTTTGTGCGAAGGCCGACTCTGGGTCCGGGGTTGAATAGGGGTTGGGGGTTGAAAGGGTTCCATGTTGGCAGGTTCCTCCCCTCGTAAGCTGCTTTCGCCGTCTCATCGGTTTGGGCAGATCATTGGCGACATCCTGGAGGCCATGCTCCGCCCGTCGCTTCAAGCGGCTGCCGACAAGCACGGCCTTTACCTTGACTATAAACACCGACGCCCGGCGCGCGGCGGGAACCTCAAAGTCACCTGGCGGGACCACAAAGGTAACACCCATGACCTTGATTATGTCCTGGAAGCAGGCGGGAGTGAGACCGTCGTCGGCAGGCCGAAGGCGTTCATTGAGTCGGCATGGCGGCGTTACACGAAGCATTCGCGCAACAAGGCACAGGAGATACAAGGCGCGGTCGTCATGCTCTCGGAAACGTACCGCGCCGACCACCCCTTTCTCGGCGTCGCCCTCGCAGGCGTCTTCACGGCAGGCTCACTCACTCAACTGGCGTCACACGGCTTCCATGTCCTGTTCTATCCGTATGAGAGCGTCGTCAGAGCCTTCGCCGCTGTCGGCATTGACGCCGATTACGGCGAGACTACCCCTGAAGCCGACATGCAGAGCAAGGTGGACGCCTATGAGGCCCTTCCTGACGCTCGCAAGGCAGTGATCGGGCGGACGCTGTTGCGCCTCCATTCTGCCGAACTCCACACATTTATTCAGAGCCTCGAAGTCGTGTTGACGCGGACGGTCCAGGCGGTCTACGTTGTCGCCCTGCATGGCTCTTCTCAGGAGATGACTTCGGTGGCTGACGCCATCACTTTCCTGATAGGCTACACGGAAGCGGCAACCGCGCACGGCTTCCTCCGGTATGAGGTCCTGGTGAGATACACGAACGGGAATGAGATGAGCGGCAGATTCAATGACAAGGGGAGTGCCATTGATTATCTGCGACAGTACGCCTGAAAAGCGACTCCCCCCGCCTGCCGCAGTCGGACCCGGCCAGGGACACGGTGGAGGCCGTGCGGTACGCCGAGCCGATCGCCCCCAATCCGGGGGGCAGGAACGAGCCGGGTTTACATCAACACGGCGCAATGCTTTGACGGCGTCCCGCCGGACGTGTGGGCCTTCCAGGTCGGCGGCTACCAGGTGTGTCGGAAGTGGCTCAAAGACCGCAAGGGCCGGACGCTGGCCTATGACGACCTCCGGCACTACCAGGGCGTTGTGACCGCGCTGGGCGAGACGATCCGGCTCATGGGGGCCGTAGACGCGGCCATTGGCGCGCACGGCGGCTGGCCGCTGGCCTGAGCGGCCTGTGACTCTTGTCACACCCGCCCGCCCCCGGCGGCACTTGGCATGGTTTATGCAGGTGGAATCACTAGGGCCGCTGTTGGCCCCCGGCGGGGAG
>CAXTWM010000419.1:0-3953 GCA_964247915.1 uncultured Armatimonadales bacterium
GTCTTAAACCTCCCCGTCGAGAAGATCATCGCCAACGCCTACCAGCCTCGCACGGCCTTTGATGAGGCCGCCTTACAGGAGCTGACTGAGTCGGTCCTCCTCCACGGCGTCTTGCAGCCGATTATGGTCCGCCCGCGCGGCGGTGGCCGCTACGAGCTGATCGCCGGGGAGCGCCGCTTCCGGGCGGCGCAGGGGGCGGGCCTCACGCAGATTCCCGCTGTTGTCCGCGCGATGACCGATGAGGAATCGCTCACGGTCGCCCTGATCGAGAACATTCAACGCGAGGACCTAAACGCGATGGAAGCCGCGCGTGGCTACAAGCAGCTTCTGGATCAGTTCGGCTTGACCCAAACGGAATTGGCACGGCAGATCGGCAAATCACAATCCACCATTGCCTATTCCCTGAGCCTCCTGCGCCTACCGCCGGAGATGCAGGAAAGCATCTCGCGCGGTGAAATCAGCATGGACCACGGCAAGGTGCTTCTTTCGGTTGCTTCACCTGAGCGCCGTAAATCCCTATTCTCTGAGATGATCTCCGAGGGCCTGAGCGTTGCCGCCTCCCGTCGTCGTGCAGCGGAGGAGCCTACTGCCCGAACCCGCCCTTCTAAAACCGCGCTAGACACGGTGGAGGATTTGGGGCCAGGCGGGGACATCAACCTGAAAGCCATCGAGGATCGTTTGCGGAGTGCGTTGGGGTTAAAAGTGACGATCCAAAACGGCCGCAATGGGCATGGCGTGGTCACTGTGGGCTTCTCAGACATGAACGAGCTGGAGACGATCATAGACCGGATCGTGGGATGATTATGCGTCGCCGCAAGACCCGACTCGTGAGTCCTATGTTGTTCCCCTCGTTTAAGAGAGGGTGAAAGGATGTGCCAGGAGGGGCTACAGCGAAGCATTCTTCAGCGTGCCTGATATTTCAATGCTAGCTCCCTGAGCCTGAGTGAGACGTGCTGCCGCGCCTGATGCTTGATTCTCTGGTTACGGCGACGCATCCGGGCGTATTTGCATATCCTGCACTCCCTGCTCTTGCCGTTCCTGTTCCAGCAGATGTTGTCAGGGGTATACTCATGCCCTTGTGGGCAATGCGTTTTACCTTTATTGCCGAAGGTTATGCCGTCTACATGATCTACCTGGTTTGTGATTTCCAGGTGCAACGGGTTGACACAGCTCTTGTTTTTGCATACATGATGCAGAAATTGATCAGGTGACAGAGTCAAGTCATAGAAAAACTCATATGAAACGCGGTGAGCACGTCTTGTTTTACCACCCAGTCCGAATGCGCCATAGCCACCTTTGAAGCAGGCCCGTATCCAAACCCAGCAGCCGTCTCGCAAGACATAGCTTGTGCGGAATCGCTGTTGAGCTTTTTCGTCCATACGACCATTATAGCACAGTCACTCGTGAAAAAGCCTAAGTAGTACCTTAGAAAGAGACTCGCCATGAACGCCGAAATCGTCTCCGTCGGCACGGAACTCCTGCTGGGGCAGACCGTGGACACGGATGCCGTGTTCCTCGCGCAGATGCTCTCGCGCCTGGGCATCAACATCCATCACCGCTCCACCGTCGGGGACAATCCCGACCGGATCAAGGAGACGCTGAGGCTGGCGTTCTCACGCGCTGATCTGGTCATCACGGTCGGCGGGCTGGGGCCGACCCAGGACGATCTGACCAAAGAGATGGTCGCTGATGTGCTGGATGACACGTTTGTGGACGATGACGCTCATGTGCAGTGGCTCCGGGACCGGATGAGCCTGCGCGGGTGGCAAGACCTGCCGCCGTCCTTTTGGAAGCAAGCCAAGGTGCCCGCGCATGGGGGCGGCATCCCGAACCCCAACGGGACTGCGCTGGGCGCGCGGTTCGAGAAGAACGGCAAGATCGCCATCTGCCTGCCCGGCCCGCCGAACGAGCTGATCCCGATGGCCGAGAACAGCGTCGAGCCGTACCTGCGCGAGAAGACGTCCGGCCAAAGAGCCGTCCTCCAGTCGCGCGTCCTGCGGATCGTCGGCATGGGCGAGTCGCTGGTGGAGGAGCGGGCCGGGGACCTGATGACGACCGACAACCCGACCGTCGCGCCTTATGCCAAGACCGGCGAGGTGCATCTGCGGATCACCGCCCGCGCCCCATCATCGGAGGAGGCACAGGCGCTGATTGCGCCGCGCGAAGCGGAGCTTCGGGAGCGGCTGGGGGACGTGGTCTACGGCGTGGATGACGAAAAGCTGGAAAGCGTCGTCGTCGGGATGCTGACCCTGATGGGCCGGTCGGTCGCCCTGGCCGAGTCATGTACGGGCGGGCTGATCGCCAAGCGGCTGACGGACGTGCCGGACGCCTCGCGCGTCTTCGGGCTGGGAATGGTCACTTACTCCAACGAGGCTAAGACGCAGTTCCTCGGTGTGCCGGAGGAGATGATCGCTAGGGTGGGGGCCGTCAGCCCCGAGACGGCGCGGGCGATGGCTATGGGCGCGCGAAAAGCGGGCAAGGCCGACATCGGCCTCAGCGTGACCGGCATCGCCGGGCCGGGCGGGGGGTCGGAGGCCAAGCCAGTCGGGACGGTCCACATCGGTCTGGCCTGGGACGGCGGCGCGCTGTCCGAGCACCACCACCTGCTCGGCAGCCGCGCCGACATCGCCTACCGCGCCTCGCAGAACGCGCTGGCCCTCGTCCGTCGCTTCCTGCTGGACCCGGAGGCGATCCAGGCCGGCGCGGGGGACGGTTATGAATCACTTCTTCGCCATTGAGCTTTCCGACGAAGCGCGGCAGGAGGTATGGTCCGCGTCGCAGAACTGGCAGAGGCGATTGGGAGCGGGGCACAAGGCAAAGTGGTACGAGCCGGAAGACTACCATGTGACGCTGAAGTTTCTGGGGGACCTGCCTGAAGCGCGTCAGGCGGAACTGATCACCGCTGCCGCTCCCATCGCGACGTCTACAGCGCCATTTGTCCCCGGCCTTGAGGCTGTCGGCGCTTTCCCCACCCTCCACCGGCCTAACGTCCTTTGGGCGGGTGTTTCGGCTGGTCCAGAACTGGCGGACCTGGCAGCCCGGCTGGATACGGCACTGACACGCATTGGCTTCGCCCCCGAAAGCCGTTCTTACCGGCCACACATCACGGTCGCCCGCTGCCGTCCTACGTCTGGGAGGGGAGAATGGCCTGTGCCTGACGAACACATGTTCGTGGAATGGTGGGCGACTCGCCTAGTCCTCATGCAAACCCTATCCCCCCAGCAGCGCGCAAACGGCGCGAAAGGGAGGTACAATGTCGTACACACGTTCCCCTTCGGGAACACGCAATTATCAGACGAAGTATAATCCGCCCCTGGCGGCAAGGAGAAACCATTGGACAAAGACAAAGCACTCGAAATGGCGCTGACGCAGCTCGAAAAGCAGTTCGGGAAGGGCAGCGTCATGCGCCTGGGCGAGTCGCCGCGCATGACCGTCGAGGCCGTTTCCACCGGCTCGCTGGCCCTGGACCTGGCCCTGGGGGTGGGGGGCGTGCCGCGCGGGCGCATTACCGAAATCCACGGGGCCGAGTCGTCCGGCAAGACCACCATCGCCTACCACATCGTCGCCGAAGCACAGCGCCTGGGCGGCGTGGCGGCCTTCGTGGACGCCGAGCACTCGGTTGACCCCGAGTACGCCCGCAACCTGGGCGTGGACATCAACAAGCTGCTCATCTCCCAGCCCTCCACGGGCGAGGAGGCGCTGGAGATCATGGACGCCCTGGTCCGGTCCGGGGCCATTGACGTGGTCGTCTTGGATTCGGTCGCCGCCCTCGTCCCCAAGGCCGAGATCGAGGGCGAGATGGGCGACAGCCACATGGGCTTGCAGGCCCGCCTGATGTCCCAGGCCATGCGGAAGCTGAACGGCTCCATCTCCAAGACCAACACGGCGGCCATCTTCATCAACCAGATCCGCGAAAAGATCGGCGTCATGTTCGGCAACCCCGAGACCACGCC
>CAXTWM010000420.1:0-3949 GCA_964247915.1 uncultured Armatimonadales bacterium
GTATAAAACTGTCGAAACGAACCCCCTCGCCGACCCCGCCCTCTTCGGCGCGCTGGCCGCCCGGCTGGACGCCGCCCCGCTGTCGGCGTCCGCCCCCGCCCTGCCTGTCGCCCTGGGGCCGGGCGTGCGCGGCGTGGGGAGCCTGGTTGTGACCGGGCGGCGGGTCTACTGCCTGCTCAACGACTCCAGCCGGACGCAGAAGATGGCCGGATATGAGTTCGACCCGACGAACCCGCTCCACCCGACCCTTCTGGGCAGCGTGGAGATGCCCGGCGCGGCCTCGCTGACGACCTGCGGCCCCTTCATCTGCCCCCTCGGCGGCGGGCGGGATGATCGCCTCCTCAGCATCTTTGATCCCGACAGCAGCGGCGGACCCCGCTGGCGAGGGACACTCGCCGTCGGCGGGCAGGCGCGGGCCGTCGGCGCTTTCCCGTATGTCTACGCCGCCGTTCAGGGCCAGAGTTACGCGACGGCTCAGGGCCAGAAGAGCACTCTGAGCGGGCTGCGAATCGTGGACCTCTCAGACCCCGACCGGCCCCAAGTCGCGGGCGAACTGGAAATCAAAAACGCGCAGCACGTCGCGTGCGACGGCCCGCTGGTCGCCGTCACGTCTGGGGAAACCCGGTTCCGCTGGGGCCAGCTTCCCAGTCCCGGCGGCCTGTCTCTTGTAAACATTTCCGACGTGGGGCGGCCTCGCATCCTGGGCACTCTGCCCGTTACCAACCCGACCGCCCTCGCCCTGCGCGGGACCCTCGCCTTTGTGGGCGTGGACCGAGCTGGTCAGAACGACTCTCCCGGCCTGCACGTCATAGACGTGTCCGACCCCAGCCGGCCCCGGAAGCGCGGGTTCCTCGCGACGCGCTACTACCCCCCGCAGACGATCACCCTGCACGGCGACTTCCTTTACCTGACTATGCAGTACGGCCACCCGCAGATCGTGAACATCAGCAGCCCCGACGCGCCGACCATCGCCAGTGAGATAAAGACGTACTCCGCCTCCGGCATCGCCGTCTCGGAAGGCACGGCCTACGTCGCCACACCGTATCAGGGCCTGGAGCTGTACAGCCTGGTGAACCCCGCCAAGCCGACGCGCATCGGGACGCCGCCGAGCGGGGCGACACTGGGCTACATGAAGCGGCGCGTCCGCCGGACACTGCGCGGTTTTGCCAAAACGGACCCCGACGGGTATGTCCAGCTTGCCGCCGCGACCCTGGCCGAAGCCCGCGCGGGCAAAGACGCCGCCTTCGACGCGGCCCGGCAGTGGGTGCTGGCCGACATCCTCTACGGCGGCTCGGACCGCTACGCCCAGAAGCGGCACGGGCGCGGCCCGCTCGCCCCGACCGCCCCCGCCCGGCGCCGCCTGCGGACCCGCGAGGAGCGGGCGCCCGAGGCGTGGGACCGGCACCCGGAGACCGTGACCGCCCTGCTGCTGACGCCCGCCCTGCCGTGGCCCGTCCACGAGGCGATGTTCAAGATACTGTTCGCCCAAAACCTCCCGCTGCCCGCCCCCTCGCAGGACACGCTGGCCGGGTTCGTCGCCAGCCCCTCCCCGCTGCTGATCCACTTCGCCGTGCGCGTCATCGCCGCCCGCATGGAGGAGGGCGGGTTCATGCCGCCCCAGACCGCCGCGACGGCCTATGTCAAGGCGGGTGCAAAGCGGCGGCGCGTCATGGAGGCGGCCCTGAGCCGGTACTCCGAAGACATCACCTGGCGACGGGCGTTTGCCGAACAAGTCTTCGACCTGGCGAGCACAAGCCTGCAAGGCGGGCGGCTACCCAAGCGCTACGCAGCGGCCTGCGAGACCGTCGCCCGGCGCTTCCCCGGTCATATCCCCAATGCCCTGGAGCGTGACATGGTTGCCGCGCTCCTGAACGCCGACCAGCCCGGCCTGACGGAACTGGTCCTCGCCCTGGCCCGGCGCGTGACGCCGCCTGAAGCGCTCGCCTGGCTCCAGACGCTGCGGCCCGTGTCCGAGTCCCAGCAGGAGCGGGTCCTGACGGCGCTGGCGGAAGGACTCAGACCTCACGCCTTCACACTGGCGGAAGCAGGAACTTTGGTCCTGCACCACGGCGACGAATTTGGCCGCGCGGCGGGCTGGCGGCTGCTGGCCGCGAGCGCGACGGACGGGGCCGTCTTCCAAGCCCTGTGGACGGGGCTGCTGGACAGCCCGCGCGAAACGCCCCCCCTGCGGACGGCCATGACCTCGCCCGCCGCGCTGGCCTGCCTGGCGCGGGCGGGCCTGTCCCCGCAGACGGTCGCCGACCGCCTGCGCGACCGCCCGTTCCTGGCCGCCCTGCTGGCGCCCTCCACCTTCGCCGCGATCCTGCCCACCGTCCCCGAGACGGTCGCCCTGAGCCTGATCGCCGCTGTCCCCGACGACCGCTGGCCGGACTTCCGGCCGTTCCTGCGGGACTACCTGCGCGCGGGTCCGGCCCTTTCCGCCTTCTGGAACGCCGCCCCGTCCGCCCTGGCGGCGGACGCCGAGGGGCGCTTGGAGCGCCGCCTGTTGGGCGACGCCGAGATCGCGGACACGCTGGTGCTGGCGGACGACCCTGGCCTGCTGTCCATCCGCGAGCCGACTTTCGACGCCGCTTTGGGCCGCTGGGTCCGGGCGCATGAGGCGCTTTTTCCCGCGAACTCCCCGCTGCTGCTCCAGGCCGCCACCCACGTCCTCCCCGGCGTCCGCGCCTGGGCGCTGGGCCGGGTGCGCGCCCTCGGCCTGGACCTACCCTTCGCGCTCCGGCTCCTAGAGTCCAGCCTGCCCGACCCGGTGGAGGTCGGCGGCGCGTTCTTCACGTCCCTGCCGCCCGGCGACGCGGGCGAGCGTGGCTACGCCCTCGCGCTGTGCGACAGCCCGCTCGCCCCTGTCCGCGCGCTGGGCCGGGCGTTCGTCACGGCGCGCTGGGGGACGCTGCCCCAGGAGGAGACACTGCGGGCGCTCTTCGAGAACTCGCACCCCGACATGCAGGCGTTTGTCGCCGATCTCCTGTCCCAATCGTCCCTCCGCCCCGCCGCAGCCGCCGGGTTCGACGGCGAGGTGCTGCGGGCGAGGCACACCGCCCGCCGCGCCAAGGAGCGGGTGAAGGCCCGGCAGAGCACGGAGCCGACCGTGGACGTTCCGACGCTGCTGGCCCTGGCCCGCAGCCGGACGCCCCGCGACTCGGAATGGGCGCTGGGGCAGCTCGCGAAACTCGCGCTGTCCGGGCAGGAGATCGAAGGGTTCACCGTCACCGGCGTGGCGGGGGGATAGGCGGTCGTCGGATCACCCCTTAGCCCCCAATTCTGGGGGAACAAGAGTGGTCACGGATGGTTCCGTCTCCCCCAGAATTGGGGGCCGGGGGGCGATCCGAAGCGAATTGCGGAGTTAAACCGATGGAAGTCACACAGTCTTATGCCCGCCCCAGCGGCGGGGTCCTCAGTCCCGACGGGATGCGGCTCGACGTGGCCGCCGAGCTGTCCCGCCCGCCGGTCGCCCTCAGCGCCCTGGTCAAAGACAGCCTCGCCTACGCCCGCGTCATGCTGGCCCTGTACGCCGTCGTGTCGGGCGACCACCGGGCCAAGCCCAAGGACCACTCGGCCTATCAAGAGTGGGTGCAGCAACGGTATCTGGAGGAGTTGGGGGCGGAGATGGGCGCGCGGCTGCGCGCCCTGCCCGGCCTGAACGACCGGCGGGACGCTCTCAAAGAGCGCGCCAGGGCGTTGCACCGGGAATCCCTGCCGCTGGAAAAGGAGCTGGGCAGCGCGGAGTTTTACAACTCCCGCGCCGTCTACTTCAAGTGGCTCTGGGACAACGACAAGGACGCCTGGATGGTGCTGGACCCGGTCGTCAGCGTCCACCCGGACTGCGTCGTCTTTGAGGTCTTCTCCATTGACGAGTCCAGCTACGGGCGCGTGACCGTGCCGATGGACAAGCTGGACACCCTGGGCGAGACGGTCTACGGCACGACCA
>CAXTWM010000421.1:0-3920 GCA_964247915.1 uncultured Armatimonadales bacterium
CGTCGGTGACGATCTTGACCAGGCCGACGTTCTCGTTGATCGCCATCGCCTTGCCCAGCGACTTGAAGGTGAACTTGCCGACTTTCACGTCGTAGCCCCCGTCGCGCGCCTGCTGCTCGGTCAGGCCGGTGCAGGCGACTTCGGGTTCGGTGTAGACGCAGTTCGGGATCGCGCGCCAGTCCATCCTGGTCTCGTGGCCGAGCGCGTTCTCCGCCGCCACCTCGCCCTCGCGGGTGGCGACGTGGGCGAGGCCGCCGCCGTAGGTGCCGTGGAAGGGCTGCTCGTGCGCGGCGACGTCGCCGATGGCGTAGATGTGGGGGACGTTGGTCCGCATGTAGTCGTCCGTCGCGATCGCGCGGCCGTCGAACGCGACGCCCGCCGCGTCCAGGCCGACGCCGTCGGTGAACGCGCGGCGGCCCACGGCGACCAGCAGCCTGTCGAACTCCAGTTCGCCGTCGCCCTTCTCGCCCGTGTATTTCAGCCTGCGGCCCGGCACGTCCACCCCGACGACTTTGGAGGAGAGCAGGAACTTGATGCCGCTCTTGATCAGCAGCTTCTGCAATTCGCCCGAAATCTCGGTGTCGAACGCGGGGGCGTCGCGCGGCCCGTGCAGGATGTTCGGGCGGAACTCCACCACCGTCACCTCGGACCCCAGGCCCCGGTAGGTGTAGGCGAACTCGCAGCCGATGACGCCGCCGCCGATGACGGCCAGCCGCTTGGGGACTTCCAGTGCGGACACGGCCTCGTTGCTGGTCCATAGGGCGGTCGTGCCCAGCGTGCCCTCGGCCCGGCGCTTCCGCGCCTCGCGGTTGTCAATGAAGACGTCCGAATCGGCCCCGCCGCCGTCCAGGCCGGGGATGGGGACGCGGGAGGGGACGCTGCCCGTCGCGATGATGACCGAGGCCGCCGTGACCGTCTCCGTCGTGCTGTCCGCTAGGGTCGCCTCGACCGTGTGCGGGTCCAAGAGCCGGCCCTTGCCCTTGATGTACCGGACGCCGTTCTTCTTGAACAGGAACTCGACGCCGCCCACCAGGGTCTTGACGACCTTGTCCTTGCGGGCCATCAGCGCCCCGAAGTCGTAGCCGACCTCGCCCCCGACCGTCAGGCCGAAGTCCGCCGCGTGCCGGGCGGTTTCCAGGGCGGCGACCGACCCGATCATGGTCTTAGTCGGGATGCAGCCCCAGTTGAGGCAGGTCCCGCCCGCCGCATCAAAGTCAATGCAGGCCACCTTCGCGCCCATCTTGGCCGCGTGGATGGCGGCGGGGTAGCCGCCCGGCCCGCCGCCGATGACCACCAAATCTACGTCATACTGCGCCATAGCTCTTATCCTTTTGATGCCAATTCTTCTTGGCGTGGCTGGCGCGGACCGCGACGCGCCCCCCGCCCTGCTTGCCCGCCCACTTGATCCAGCGCCGCATCGGCTCCGCCGCCCGCAACGCCTCGATGGTGTTCAACTCGCGCTCCAATTCGGGCAGGGTGAACAGCGCGTGGACCTGCCGGTGGCAGTCCGCGCAGATGTCCACGGTCACGCGCCCGTCCCGCGACTTGGGGACGAGGTGGTGCTTGGAGGGATGCAAAAAGTCCCCGTCGCGTTCGCAGAGGGGACACCGGAACGTACCGCTCATGTCTACATAACACCAAGCCGACGCGGTTTGTGCCTGACGGCATGGGATCGCCCCCCAGCCCCCAATTCTGGGGGAGCAGGAGGGGAGCGCGACAGCCGGACCTGCACCGCGTCTGAGTCTGAGCCACGGGTTGAAACCCGAGGCTGAAAAGTGCCCCGTGTCCAGGGGACACAAGAAGAAAAAACGCAGTGCCAAGCGGTGCAGGGCGTCCCGTAGGGACAGCGGGCTTTTTCCAGCCTCGGGTTTCAACCCGTGGCGTGTCTGCGTCACATAATCCAGTGCCCAGGGCGGGACTCGAACCCGCATGAGGTTGCCCTCGGGGGATTTTACTTACCACTACCGCTTTCGCGGCCTGCCGCTCCATGAAGAGGCCGTTCGTGGTCTGGACTGTCTCTTTACCGTGTCGCCGGATGGTCAACCCGGCGGTTTAGGTAGCTCCTGTACAGTCTCTACACTCTTCCGATATTTTTGCCTCGGTACGTCGAGGTGAGGGCATGACAATTCGGGCAAAGCAGCTTGAGATTTTCAAGCCGATTGTCCGCTTTGTCTCCGTTGGTGTGTTCCAGTTCGAGTGGGATCGGTTGTCCAAGCCATTCTGTGCGGTCACACATTTCGCATTTTGCTTCTTTCAGGTTCTCCCGAATGAGGCGGATGCGGAGATGCGAACTACGGCAGGTCCGGCCACTGACGAGATAGGCTGTTATCTCTTCAGCGGCTTTTGGCGGCGCTGAACTCCCTTTCCGCCAGCCCTTCCCATGAAAATGGCTGACGTCTAGTTGAAGGAGTGCGATCCTCTGCTTGACAACAGAGTAATTGCCGCCTGCTTCAACCAGTCCTATTTTCTGCAACACACCTCGTACCGAGGTGGAAGACGCGGCGGCTTGGCGGAGTTCCTCATCCGTATATTTTCTCTTTCTCATGCAGAAAGTATACAGGCTTCAGATACAGCCGTCAAGCTTGTGCTTACGTCCTCCGTATCAGGTTGGCTCGGGATTGTCCTGCCCTGCGCCGCAAAACTTCTGCACCGCAGGGTTTAGAGTTCCCCGAATTAGGGAGCTGCTACAGTCGGGTTTCCCCGACTGCGACCCAATTTCTAAGTCCCCTGTGTCTGCCATTCCACCACCTAGGCATGAAGTGACAAGGAAGTATAGCCCCCGGCGGCTGCCTAAGTCAAGGGGCGAAGCGGGCCAGGGCGAAACGGGGGAGGTAGGACGGCGTGACGCCCAATGTCGCGGCCTCGGCGGCGAGCTTGCCGAGCAGGACGGTGAACTTGAAGCCGTGCCCGGAGCAGCCGCTGACGAGCCAGACGGAGGGCATGTCCGGGACGGCGTCTATGAGAAAATCCTCGTCGGGCGTGTTGGTGTACAGGCAGGTCTCGGCGTGCGTCACCTGCCGGGTCAGGGCGGGGAAGCGGGCGGCGGCATAGTCGGCCATGTCAGACGCATACGAGGCGTCCGGCGGGCGGCGCGCGCCGTCCGGGTCTTCGGTCTCGCCCAGATGGTGCGAGGCCAGCTTGACGCCCTCGATGTGGCCGTCGGACGGGAATCCGTAGGCGTTCGCGTCGGCGTCAATCCAGACGGGCAGGCGGTCCGGCTGGAAGTCCCGCGCCGCCCCGCGCGCGGGTTCTAAATAGACGACCTGCTGGCGGGTGACGACCAGGGGCAGGCGCAGCGAATCCAGCAGCCGGCCCATCCAGGGTCCCGCCGTGACGAGGACGCGGTCGCACTCGTGCTGCTCCCCGCTTTCGGTCGTGACGACGGCCTCCTCGCCGCGCTGCGTCACCTCCCGCACGGGGGTAAGCTCCCGCACGTCCGCCCCCAGCGCGCGGGCCAGGCGGACGTTGGCGCGGACGCAGGCGGTCGCCCGCAGATACCCCATGTCCGGCTGCCAAAGCGCGGCCTCCGTCTCGGCCAGCCGCAGCGCGGGGAAGCGGCGGCGGCTCTCGGCAGCATCCAGCAGCTCGTAGGGGACGCGATTGCCGTCGAGAGCCGCCCGCGCCGACGCCATTGTGGGGCTGTCACGGCCCCCGAAGAAGACGCCGCCCGTCCGCGCCAGCAGCTCCTCCCCGGCCTCCTCCTGTAACTCCCGCCACAGCGGGTACGCCTCGCCCATCATCCGCGTGTAGACCTCGTCGGCATAGGTGTACCGGATGATGCGCGACTCGCCGTGCGAGCTGCCCCAGGCGTGCCCGATGGCAAACTGCTCGAAGGCGACGGTCTCATGCCCCGCCCGCGAAAGTACGCGGGCCGCGGCGCTCCCCGTCCCGCCGACCCCGACGATGGCGACTTTCATGCC
>CAXTWM010000422.1:0-3903 GCA_964247915.1 uncultured Armatimonadales bacterium
CGGGCGATCGGGGCGGCGGAAGCGGCCCGGCCCCGGTTCGAGGCCGGCGTTTGGTTCGTGGACCTGGCCCCCCTCAGCGCGCCCGCGCTGGTGCCGGAGGCTGCCGCGAAGGCGCTGGGCGTCGGGGAGGAGGGGGGGCGATCCCCGGAGGAGAGGCTGGCGGAGGCGCTCTCGTCGGCGTCCCTGCTGCTGGTGCTGGACAACTGCGAACACGTCCTGGACGCCTGCGCCGCGCTGTCGGCCTTCCTGCTCTCGCTCTGCCCCCGCCTGCGGGTGCTGGCGACAAGCCGCCAGGCCCTGGGGGTGATGGGCGAGCAGGTCTATGCCGTCCCCTCGCTGCGCCTGCCGCCCCCGGAGCGAGTCGGGCCGGAGGCCTCCCCCTCCCATGCGGAAAAGAACGTGCTGGCGCTGCTGGAGTACGAGGCGGTGCGCCTGTTCGTGGAGCGGGCGGCGCAGACCAGCCCAGCCTTCCGCCTGAGCCGGCGCAACGCCGAAGCGGTGTTGGAGATCTGCCGCCGGCTGGACGGCATCCCGCTGGCCCTGGAACTGGCGGCGGCGCGCGTCCGTTCTTTGTCCCCCGCCGATATCTGTGTCCGCCTGGAAGATCGGTTCCGGCTGCTGGTGTCGGGGAACCGGGCTGCCGCGCCCCGCCACCAGACGTTGCGCGCGGCGATAGACTGGAGCTACGGCCTGCTGACCGCCTCGGAACGGTTCCTCCTGCACCGCCTGAGCGTGTTCGCGGGCGGGCGGCGGTTGGAGGCGGCGGAGGCGGTCTGCGCCGGGGGCGGCGGCGAGGAACGGGTCGAGACGTGGGAGGTACTGGACCTGCTGACGGGGCTGACGGAGAAGTCGCTCGTGTACGCCGAGACAACGGGTGAGGCGGCGCGCTATCGGCTTCAAGAGACCGTGCGCCAGTACGCGCGCGAGCGTCTGCGGGAGCGCGGCGAGGAGCCGGTCGTGCGCGGGCGGCATCGGGACGAGTTTCTGCGGCTGGCCGAGCGGGCGAATCCCGAGATGCAAGGGCCGGGCCTGGCCCCCTGGCTGGACCGGCTGGAGGAGGAACACGACAACCTCCGCACCGCCCTGGACTGGTGCCTGGACGAGCCGGACGGGGCGCAGCCGGGCCTGCGGCTGGCGGCCGACCTGTTCTTCCTGTGGTGGATTCGCGGCTACTTCGCGGAGGGAGGGCGGCGCTATGCCGCCGCACTAGGACGCACGGGCGCCCGGTCGCGGACGGCCGCGCGGGCCAGGGCCTTGAGCCGGGCGGGCGGCCTCCTGAGCGTCCAGGGTGATGTCGCCTCCGCCCGGCCTCTGTTCGAGGAGGGACTCGCCATCGCGCGGGAACTGGGCGACCGCAAGGCCGAGGCTAACCTGCTGTGCAACCTGGGGGACATCTCCACCGACAGCGACCTTCCGGCGGCGCGCGCCGCCCTGGAGCAGAGCCTGGCGATCCACCGGGAGATCGGGAACCCGAGCGGGATCGCCCACTCGTCCCTTCTGCTGGGCAACGTGGCGCTGCGTCAGGAGCGTCCCGCAGAGGCGCAGGCGCTGTACGCCGAGAGCCTGTCCCTCAACCGCGCGCTCGGAAACCCGCAGAAGATGGGGCACGCGCTCTGGTGCCTGGCGCGTTGCCGTATCGGCCAGGGCGACAACGCGCAGGCGCGGAGGCTTCTGGAGGAGTGCGTTACCCTTTTCCGCCAACTCCATGACCCCTGGGGCCTGTCCGCCGCTCTCGCCCTCGCCGGGGAGGCGGCCTTGCAGGAGGCGGAACACGATCAGGCCCGCCCCCTGCTGGCGGAGCACCTGCGGCTCGTTACCCAGATGGGCCTGCGCCGCTCCGCGCCGTGGGTCCTGCGTTGCTTAGGGAGACTCGCCGCCGCGCAGGGGGAATGGGCGCGAGCGGCCCGCGCATTCGGCGCGGCGGACACATTTCAGGGGGCCGAAGTGTTGCTGTCTCCCAACGAGTCGGCGGCTCTCCTGGCGGCGCAGGCGGCCCTAGGAGAAGCGGGGTTCGCGGCGGCCTGGTCTGCGGGCGGGGCCTCATCGCTGGAGCAGGCCGCCGGGGACGTGCTCGGACACGGCTGAGGCGGCGTGCCCCGGCTCAACGCCGCTCAGGGCCGCGTGTTTGCATCGGGCGGCAATCCGGGGTAAAATAGCCTTCGTGACAGCCATCCCTCAACCCAGCCTGACCCTCGTGACCGGGCGCGCGCTTTACCGACCCCGCCCAGACAAGGCCGACCCGCTTTCCTTGGTCGAAGCCGCCGTCGCGGGCGGCGTCAACATCGTGCAGCTCCGCGTCCGCAACGCCACCGCCGACGACCTGGGGCTGTACGCCGTCGCGCTGCGTCTGCGCGAGATGACGGCGGGGCAGGCGCGGTTCATCGTGACGGGCGACCTAGAACTCGCCGAGAAGTGCGGGGCGGACGGCGTCCTGCTGACCGAGCGCGCTTACAAGCCCGCCGAGGCCCGCCGGTTCCTGCGCCCGTCCGGCGAGGCGACGGTCGGCTCGTTCGCCCACACCGTTACGGGCGCGGCCCGCGCCGAGCGCGGCGGGGCGGACTATGTGCAGGTCGGCCCGGCCTTTGACGCCGACGCGCCCGGCGAGGGCCTGGCGCTGATGCGTAAGATCAAGGACGCCGTCCACATCCCCGTGGTCGCCTTCGGCGGCATCCAGACCCCCGCCGACGTGGCCGACTGCCTGCGGGCGGGCGCGGACGGCGTCGCCGTCACCCACGCCGTCACCGAAGCCCCCGACCCCCAGAGCGCCGCCGCCGACCTGCGCGCGGCCCTGGAAGCCGCCTGGCGCGCGCTGCACGGCGCCTGACTCCCCGATCTCGCGCCATTGTCTTGATGAACTCCCGCTATCTGTGGTATGATAGGGCTACGCAGGGACACCGCTGCGCCATTCACGAGGGTCTGTTTTCCGATGCGTCTCCTATCCATTTTGTTAGCGCTCACCCTGTTCGCCTGCGCCGCCGGTCCGAGCCACGCCAAGACAAGCAAACACCACCCGCCGGCGGCAAAGGCGCAGAGCTTGAAGCGCCTGGCAATGAAGGAAAAGAAAGCCTGGCGCGAGCACCTGGCAAAGCTGCGGACGCTGCCCCATGCCGAGCGGGTCGCCGAGAAGCGCCATGAGCGGCTGTGGCAGCGCAAGCATGATGCCAAAGTCGCCGTCCTACAGGCGGTGGCGAAGAAAGCGCAGCGCGCCCAACTCCATCAAGTCCGCCAGGCCAAGCTCGTCCGGCGGCGTCACGGCGCGGCGCTGGCCGCCGCCGTCCCAAAACCCGTCGTCAAGAAGACCAACGCCCGCGCCCGGCATTTGGCCGCGCTGGCGGCGGCCCGGTCAGCCGCGCAGCAGAACGCCCATGCCCGTCAGGCGGCGCGCGCCCGCAAATGGGCGGCATTGGCCGCCGCCCATCAAGCGGCGGCCTCCCGCAAGCAGGCGGCGTACCGGGCGAACCTGGCCAATAAGCAGGCGGCGTACCGGGCTAACCTCGCCCAGCGGCAGGCGCTGCGTGCCCTGCATCTTTCCAAAGTGCTGGCCGCCTATCGCGCGCATTCCGCCAACGCCCAGGCGGCGCATAACGCCCGGCTCGCCGCCGAGCGCGCGCATTGGATTGCCCTGCACGGCGACGGCAGCGGGGGCAAGAGCATCCGGTTCTGGCAAACCGGCGCGGCGGGCGTTCCCGTCAAGGTCATCTCGGTAGACCTGAACGACCCCAACGTCAAGGTCTCGGCCGTCATGGCCCGGCACGGCAACGGCACGTCCGAGCCGTTCCGGCAGATGATCGAGCGCGCCAACCCGAACGTCGCCGTCACAGGCACGTTCTTCTCCTTGAATGACTTGCAGCCCGTCGGCGACATCGTCATTGACGGCAGCTTGGTCCACTTCGGCGGCATGGG
>CAXTWM010000423.1:0-3874 GCA_964247915.1 uncultured Armatimonadales bacterium
CCACCGGCCCGGCCCCCGCCGTCCAGTCTCCCGCTGCGTCGCCGCAGGCGATGGACAACCGGCCCGAGTCGCGTTATCCGCCCGGCTCGCTGCACTGGCAGTCCATCGTCCTCCAGCATGCCGTGCCGAGCGACATCCTGAAGATGATGCACTGGGACCAGGACTTGGTCGAGATCGTCCCGTTCAAGCCGCTGGACGCGCCCCAGCAGCACCTCAACGTGTCCTCGGTCGGCCCCAACGTGATCTTGCCGTCCAATCTGTCGGGATACGGCAATAACGGTTCCCCGAACAACGGCAATAACGGTTCCCCGAACAACGGCTATGGGAACAACGGCTATGGGAATGGGGGCTACCAGAACGGCGGCGACCCGTCCGTACCTCTGGGCACCGGCAACGGCGGCCCCGCCGGCGCGAATTACTCCAACTCCGCCCACCGCAGTGCCGAACCCGGCTCTCCGAGCCAGGCCAATCAGTTCCCCTTCCAGGGTGGCGGTCAGTTTGGCGGCGGCCAGTTCGGCGGCGGTCAGTTCGGCGGGGGCCAGTTCGGTGGTGGGGGTCAATTTGGCGGTGGCCAGTTCGGCGGTGGCGGCCAGTTCGGCCAGGGAGGGAACCCGTTCGGCGGCGCAGGCGGTGCCGGAGGCCGGTTCGGCCAGCAAGGGCAGGGTGCTAATTTGCCGGAGGGTGTGACCCGCATCTTCGCCCTGCAAAGCAACAACTCCCTGCTGGTCGAGGCGACCGTGGCAGGCTACCAGACAATCAGGAACCTGGTACGCATCCTCGACATCGCCCCGCGTCAGGTCCAGATCAAGGTCGAGTTCGTCACCGCCAGCGTCGTGGACGTGGACAACCTGGGCGTCAACTTCGACCTGGTCCCGTATCCGGGGCTGGAGTTCGCCACGAACCAGGGCAGCAGCGCCGTTGTCTCTACCGCCCAGCCGACGTTCCTGCAATACGCGACCGGCAACATCGTCGCCCAGCTCTTCCAGACCCTCGTCCGCACGCGCGGCAAGGTCGTCCAGGCCCCGATCATCACGACGACCAATAACGTGCCGGCGACCATCAGCATCGCCACTCAGATCCCGTTCTTCACTTCTTCCAGTATCATCACGGGCGGCCTGAACAACAACACAGTCAACAACACGACGGCTAACTTTATCACCCTGAATACCTTTCTGGCGATCCAGCCGCGTATTAACAGTGATGACTCCGTCACTATGAACCTCTCGCCGCAGATCGTTGATGTCACCGGACAGCCCTCCGTCGGCGGTATTCCGCCGACAATCACCCAGAGCATCACCACCCTGCGTACCGTCCGCAGCGGCGACACGATGGTGCTGGGGGGCCTGGTCCGCAAGCAGGAGACCACGTCCTCGCAGCGCATCCCGATCCTGTCGGACATCCCCATCCTCGGGGGCATCTTCCGCACCCGCAACAAGCAGATCAACGACACCGAGTTGCTAATCTTCGTCACCCCGACCATCATCGGCGAGAGCAACGACAGCGACACCGCCAACGCCAACGGCGGCCAGAGCGTCACCGTCACGCCGTAGCACGGCGACCGAAAACCCACCCCCAACCCCCTCCCCAGGGGGAAGGGGGCTTTTTGTTGTCTCCCACCCTCTCCCGTTGGGGGAGGGACTCCGTGCCTCGGCCTGATTTTCGGGTATAATGGTCGCCAAAGTCCTTCCGCTCACCCTCTGTTCCAGGAGTCCACCGTGTTCCGATTCTTAACCGCTGGCGAGTCCCACGGCCCCGCCCTCACCGCCGTCATCGAAGGCGTCCCCGCCGGGCTGCCGATCACCGCCGCGCCGATCAACCTCGAGCTCAAGCGCCGCCAGGGCGGCTACGGGCGGGGCGCTCGCCAGAAGATCGAGTCGGACACCGTGGAAATCCTATCCGGCGTCCGCTTCGGGCTGGCCCTGGGCAGCCCGCTGACCCTCGTCGTCCGCAACCGGGACTGGGCCAACTGGACCACGAAGATGTCCGTCGAGCCGCTGCCCGAAGGCGAAGCCCCGCCCCCCATCACCGTCCCGCGCCCCGGCCACGCCGACTACACCGGCATGATGAAGTACGGCCACGACGACCTCCGCAACACCCTGGAGCGCTCGTCCGCCCGCAACACCGCCACCCTGGTCGCCGTCGGCGCCGTCGCCCGCCTCCTGCTGGCCGAGTTCGGCGTTTCGGTCGCCTCGCACGTCGTCAACATCGGCGGCATCAAAGTCAGCGCCGACGGCATTGACCTGCGCCGCGTCGCCGAGCTGTCCGAAGACAGCCCCGTCCGCGTCGCCGACCCCGAGGCCGAGGCCCGCATCATCGCGGCCATTGACGAGGCGAAGTACCGGGGCGACACGCTGGGCGGCACGTTCGAGGTCGTCGCGCTCGGCCTCCCCGTCGGGCTGGGGTCCTACTCGCAGTGGGACACGCGCATTGACGGCAAGCTGGCCCAGGCGCTCATGGCGATCCAGGCCATCAAGGGCGTCGAGGTCGGCATCGGCTTCGGGGCCGCCGACGTCCCCGGCTCCCAGGTCCACGACGCCTTCTTCTACGACGACGCGGCGGGCGGTGAGGACGCCCGCTTCCGGCGCGGCTCCAACAACGCCGGCGGGACCGAAGGCGGCATCACCAACGGCGAACCGCTGGTCGTCCGGGCCGTGATGAAGCCCATCGCCACCCTGATGAAGCAGCTCCCCTCGGTCAACCTGGAAACCAAAGAGGGCGTCCCCGCCTTCGCCGAGCGCTCGGACGTCTGCGCCGTCCCCGCCGCCGCCGTCGTCGGCGAGGCGATGGTTGCCCTCGTCCTGGCCCAAGAGATGTGCGCCAAATTCGGCGGCGACAGCCTGGCAGAGATGCGCGCCAACTACGACGCTTACCAGCACACCGTCGCCCGCCGCAAGGCGAAGTAGGGGAAAAGTGTCCTCATTGCGTATGCCGGATTTTTTGGGCGCGTTTTACTTCTACATGCAGGACGTTTTGCAGATGCGAGATGGGCATGAGGCTTCCATCGAAATCTGCGAGGCAGGTGTTCTCGTTCTGACATCAGGCAGGATCGTTGCCTGTGACGGCCTGATCCCCAGCGATGAACCGTTCACGCAAACGGTCAAGCCTGGTTCTTATCCTGTCATCCTGAGCATTGCCTTATTTGGTGAGGAGTGGCCGACCGTCGCCTGTGCTATGCTGCGGCTGAGGGACAAAATGCCGACGACGTGGAAACTTGCGACCGTGGAAGGTCAGAGTGAGGTTGCTGAACAGGAAGGTAAGATCATCGGGTATGGTGTGGACTGTGGGGTAGGTTGCTTTGCTGATCTGAACGCTATGCGGACACTGACGACCTCACCTGACACATACAATCGGCTGCAAGAACGAGTGCATCAGCCCGGCGTGGAGTGGGTTGACTTTCATCTTGATGCCGCCGGATCGTCCAACATCATAGTCTTTTCGTCGGGGGAAGGGGATGGAACCTATCCCTCTTACTTCGGCTATGACGCTGAGGGCAATGTTCTCTGCCTCGCAACCGACTTCGGCGTCATCGCGCCCCTGCCGGAGAAACAGACAGAGAAGCCGAACAAAGACCAACTGAGACTGGACTTTTGACGTCCGACATGAACATTGTCCTCATCGGCTTCATGGGAACCGGCAAGAGCGCCGTGGGCCGGGTCCTCGCCCGACGGCTGGGCTGGCGGCACCTGGACACCGACGCTGAGATCGAGCGTCAGGCGGGCCGGACGATCCCGGAGATCTTCACGGAAGAAGGCGAAGCTGCCTTCCGCGCCCGCGAGTCCGCGCTTCTGGCTTCTCTGGCTCCCCCCCAAGAATTGACGGTGGTAGGGGCAGGGGGGGCCTCTCTGACTCCCCCTTCCTTAACAGGGAAGGGGGC
>CAXTWM010000424.1:0-3855 GCA_964247915.1 uncultured Armatimonadales bacterium
CCCAGGCGGCGGGCGCGGACGCCTATGTGACGAGCGATGTCCGCCACCACGAGTTCTGGGAGGCCGAGGCGCGCGGCCTGGCCCTGCTGGACGCCGGACACGGGGCGACCGAGACGCCGGGGATGCGCGCCCTGGTTCGGTCGCTGCCGGGCCTGCTGGATGGGGTGGAAGCGGTGTGGGTGGGGGATTAAGCCCCGGCCCTGAAGGGCCGGGCTATTCGGATGGGCCGCCCCAGCGGGGCTACAGATAAAGCTCACGACAATCGGGGCCAGTTCTAAAGCCCCGCAAGGGCAGCCCATCCGTATAGACCTGGGGTTCAGCCCAGGGTCCTACGCCCCTACCTTCTCGCGCACCAGCCCGGCGATGCCGTGCGCCAGGGCGTCAATTTCGGCCTGGTCCGGCCCTTCGGCCATGACGCGCACCAGCTTTTCGGTGCCCGACGCGCGGACGTTGACCCGGCCCCGGCCCGCGAGCCGCGCCTCAGCCGCCTGGATCGCCTCCCCGATGTCCGGGTCGGACGCCCAGGACTGGCGATCTCGCACCTTAACGCCCAGGAGAACCTGCGGGTACTCGGTCATCTGGTCGGCCAGGGCCGACAGCGGCTGCCCCGTCTCGCGCATCACTTTGAGCACTTGCAGGGCGGTCAGCAGGCCGTCGCCGGTCGTGGTCAGGCGCCCGAAGATCAGGTGCCCGGATTTCTCGCCGCCCAGGACGTGCCCGTCCCGGCGCATGGCTTCTGAGACGTAGCGGTCGCCCACGGCGGCCCGGAGCAGAGTCAGGCCGGACTCGCGCAGGGCCACTTCCAGGCCCATGTTGCTCATGATGGTGCCGACGACCGTGTTGTTCGCCAGCTTGCCCTGCGCGGCCAGGTGCCGCCCGACCAGGAGCATCACCCGGTCCCCGTCCACCTTGCGGCCCCGCTCGTCGGACAGGATCACGCGGTCGGCGTCGCCGTCAAAGGCCAGGCCCATGTCGGCCTCCTCCGAGACCGTCCGCTGCATCATCTCCTCGGGGTGCAGCGAGCCGCAGCCGGCATTGATGTTGACGCCGTCCGGGTCGCAGTGCAGGGCGACGACGCCGGCCCCCAGGTCGGAAACGACGCGCGGGGCGAGGACGGAATTCGCGCCGTTCGCCGCGTCCAGGACGATCTTCATCCCGTCCAGCGAGACGCCGTCCAGGGTGTCCTCCAAATGCCCGGCGTACAGGCCTGCCAGGCCTGCGTCGTGGGCCAGCCGCCCCACGGCGGCCCCCGAGGGCCGGTCCCACGTCTCCACCTGGGGGAGATGCGCCTCGATCTCGGCTTCCAGGGCGTCGTCCAATTTGTAGCCGTCGCCGCCGAAGAACTTGATGCCGTTGTCGGCGAACGGGTTGTGGGAGGCGGAGATGACGACGCCGGCGTCGAAGTCTTGCATCCGCGCGATGCTGGCGACGGCCGGGGTCGGGACGACGCCCGCCGTGACGACCTGTGCGCCCATCGAACACAGCCCCGCCGCTAGGGCCGCTTCGAGCAGCGTCCCCGAGACGCGCGTGTCGCGTCCGATGATGAAGCGTGGCGTGTGCCCCCGGCCCAGCGTTCGGGCGGCGGCGGCCCCGAGCGCGAGGGCCAGCGCGGGGGTCAGCTCGGTGTTGGCGACGCCGCGCACGCCGTCGGTTCCAAATAACTTTTCGGCCATAGAAAGGGTGTGTTCTCCTCGGTTGATTACGGCTTCGTCGCTTCGGGGATGGTCGGGCCGGGCGGCACAGAGGCGACCGGGGGCGCGGGGGGCGCGATGACGTGGACGGTGACGGTGATCGGGCCGCGCGGCGTGAGCGTGACGCCGGGGGGGACGAGCGGTTCCACGCGCCGCACCACATCCGATGTCGCCCCGGAAACGTCGATCGGCTGGGTGGTCAGCGTGCCGATGGGCGCAAGCTGCTCGGGCCGCCCTTCGGCCAGCACCGTCGCCGGCGCGACCTCGATGTTGCCGAACCGGTAAGGGGCGGGCAGCATCCCTTTGACGTTGGCGCTGACGATCAGGGTTTTGCGGGCCAGGGCACGCGCCATCTCCATGCGGACGTGGGCCGTCGGCGGCGTCACCGTGACATCCCCGACGGGGCTGCCCGCCGCATCCAAGGCGACGAGGGTGAAGTCGTCGTCAACCGCCCCCGCCGCCTGATCCGGGTCCGCCTGCGCGACCAGCCGGACGACGGAGTTGACGGCCTCCCGTGTCCCCGTGATGACCCCCTCGCGCGGCGTGATCACGGGCGTCGTGAAGGCGTAAGAGGCGGGCGCGATGCCGATGTCGTCGGCGCTGACGGGGAGCTGCCGGCGGCGGCGCGGCTGCAACAGAAGGGCCACCGGATGCGGGTCGCTTTCCACCGTGACGGCGGCGGGAAGCGGGGACAGGTGGACCGTCAGCGGCGGCGTCTGGCCCGCGCGCGCGTGGGACAGGTCCACCCATGCGGTCACGGTCGTGTCCGTCAGCCGGCCGATGTCGTCGGGCGGGCCGTCCAGCGTGACGGTCACGGACGGCAGGGCTTTGTCGTCCAGGATCAGGTTCGGCGGCAGGTTGCGCGGCGTCAGGGGCAGGATCAGGATATGCGGCGGGTGCGCGCTGATCAGCCCGGCGGCGTAAAAGTGCAGGCCGACGGCGAAGAACAGGCACAGCAGCTTGTACCCGAAGTTGTGGCGGACCGCGCGCTGGAGGAAGGCGAGCATGGTGTATCCTAAAGGGCCGCCCTAGGGCCGCGTCTCCGCCGCGACCGGCTCCGGCGTCTCGACGAGGTGGACCGGGTCCGGCACGGCGGGCGCCACGCCCCTGCCCGGCGCGTCCTTCCTGCCCGGCGCGTCCCTGCCTGTGTTTCCCCGCTCCGCGCGCCCGGCGCGGGGCCGGATGAAGCCCCGGCGGCGGACGCTGGGCCGGACGCGGCCCGTGTATTCGCGGATCAGCAGGTCGCGCAGCCGGCCGTCGTCGCGCAGGCCGCGCGCCATCTTGCCCTCGAAGGCCAGCGAGATGATGCCGGTCTCTTCGGACACGACGACGACCAGGGCGTCGCTCTGCTCCGAGATGCCCAGGGCGGCCTTGTGGCGCGTGTGGACCTGCATCCCCTGCACCTCGCGGCTCTCGGACAGCGGCAGGGTACAGCCCGCCGCGATGACCCGGTCGCGGCGGATGACGACCGCGCCGTCGTGCAGGGGCGAGCCGGGGTAAAACAAGGTGCAGAGCAGGTCGTGGCTGACCTCGGCGTTGATCAGGGTGCCGGTCCCGATGATGTCGGTCAGCCCCGTCTCGCGCTCCAGCACCAGCAGGGCACCGATCTTCTTGTCGGACAGGCTTTCCGCCGCCAGGACGATCTCGCCGACCATCGAGGACAGGTTCTCGCGGTCCAGGCCCGTGAAGCCCTTGCCCCAGAAGCCCAGCCGCCCGACTTCCTCCAGGGCGTGACGCAGTTCGGGATAGAACAGGATGACGATGGCGACCGGCCCCAGCGGCAGGATCTGCTGGAGCAGCCAGGAAAGCGCGGAAAGACGCGCCCAGGTCGAGAACAGCAGCATCCCGACGAACACGATCAGGCCGGTGATGATCTGCCAGGCCCGCGTCCCCTTCGCCAGCATCATCAGGCGGTAGATCAGGTAGGCGACGACCAGGATGTCCGCCCCGGTCCGCGCCAGGCCCCAGGCGTCCCCCCCCAGCAGCCACCGCTGCCCGTTGTGCCACAATTCATGCATCGCGCGCTCTGTTCCCGCTCCTTTGCCGATTATGACACAAGCCAGGCCCCCATTGCAAGGACGCGGACGGCGAACAAAAACCCGGGGGCGGCTCTGGATTGACTTCCGAGCCGCCCCCGCGTTGGCGGGACATCAGCCGCCCGGAG
>CAXTWM010000425.1:0-3822 GCA_964247915.1 uncultured Armatimonadales bacterium
CCCGTGTCCTGTCCCCCATGCCCCGCGTCCACGACCACGACCGCCCGGTGCAGTTCGGAGGAAACCTGGCCTGCCGCGCCGACGGGCCGGAGCGCGGCCAGAGGGCAGGCGAGGATCGCGGCCAACCCCACTGCCGCCGCCATCTGCGGGGTCCGGCCTTGCCGGCGGGGGTGCGGCGCGAGGATCGCGCGGACGCGGCGGTTCAGCGCGGCGGGACGCACCAGGGCGACCACCGTGACGGGCGCCGCGCGGAACGCCCGCGCCGAGCGGACCACGCTGAGGAGATGGCCGGCGTACTCGGCGGGGCCGATGCCCGCCCCCAGCACGAGATCGTCAGCGGCGTGCTCGCTTTCCTGACGCGCCTGCTGCGCGGCGAGCCAGACGAGGGGATGGAACCAGTAGAGGGCGCAGGCGAGGTGGGCGAGCATCTGCACGAGCCAGTCCTGCCGCTGGACATGGGCCAGTTCATGGAGCAGTGCCGCGTCCACCTGTTCCAGCGGCCAGTGGGCGGCCTCGGCGGGCAGAACGACGGTCGGACGGAGGCAGCCCCAGCCCATCGGCACCGGCACACCACCAGGCGCGGACGCTTGCCGGAAGGAAACCGGCCGGCGGATCGCGAGGGCGCGGCAGGCGGTCGCCGCCGAAGCCGCCCACGGACCGCTGTCGAGGGGCCGGCTTGCCCGCGCGATATTCCGCACGGCGGCCACCCCAAAAAGAAGCCGCATCAGTGTCAGGCCGACGCCCGCCGACCAGATCAGGAGGACGCCGACGGGCCAGCCGGAAGGCGGTCGCGCTTCGGCGAAGACATGGGGCGCGCCCACAGGCTTCGGGGCATCATCCGCGCCGGACATAGTGGCGGCTTTCTCGGCTGTCGCGGCGGCGAACGGCAGCGGCGGCAGAAGCCGGGCCTGTGGCCGGTGGAGTTGGGGCGGCGTCCAATCCAGGCGCGGCAGCGTCCGGGTGAGGAGCGGCAGGGCCAGCGCCCCGACCAGTCCAAGCGACCAAACGAGGTGCCGGGCGGCGGCGGACGCGGGCCGCAGCAAGGCCGCGACCAGCGCCGCCAGCCCGAGCAGAAGGGTGGCCTTGATTGTCGCGTCCGCCAAGGTGATTATGATACTCGCTGTGGCTGTCATCATGGTGCCTCTCCTGCGCCGGGACCGCCCCGGCGTCGCTCCCTGTCCTTGAAGCGCTCGATGGCGGCGGTGAGGTGTTCCAATTCCTCGTCGGTCAATTCCGTTTCCGCCTCCGAAAGCATGGTTGTGACGGCGCGCTCGACGCTGCCGCCGAAGAACGTCTCCACGAGCTGCCGTGCGGCGGAGCGGGCCGCGCTCTGGCGGGGCTGCGTCGGGAAGTAAACGTAGCGCTGGCCCTCCTGGACGCGGCCCACCTGCCCGCGCTCCCCCAGGATACGCAGCAGCGTGTTGACGGCGGTATAGGTGGGCGGATCGGGAAGCGCCTCGCGCACCTGGGCCGGCGAAGCCTGCCCCAGCCGGTGCAGGATGTCCATGATCTGCCGCTCACGCCGGCTGAGTCCTTTGGGTTTTGGTGGAAGCATCGGCATCCCCCTCTCTGTTACTGCCAAAATCTTGGCACATATCCGACAGGAATGTCAAGAGGTAGTGCCGTTTTTTTGGCATGATTTTTAGAGGCCGGAATGAGTCCCCTGGAATGAATTCCAGGGCTTTAGAAGTGCAACCGTCCGCCTACGCGGACAAGGAACGGGGGTCGGAGGCAGGTCCTTAGTCCGCGCAGGCGGACGGTTGCTTTGTCGAAGACCCGGAATTCATTCCGGGGCCTCATTCCGGGGGCACCTGTTCTACCTGTTTTTGCGGGCTTTCCACGGCCAAGTCACAGCGCAAAACTCGTGATCGTGTCGTACCAATGGAGGAAGGTCACGCCGTCCACCCTCAGTTGATCCGTCTCGTCCAGGATCACCGGGAACTCGGCCACTTGAACGAAGCCGGGGCGCTTGTAGCGCTGCACCAGCGCCATGCGCCCCTCCCGCGTCCAGTAGCTGATCACCAGCGTATCAACCTCGTCCTCCATGTCGCTTTCAGCGACGCGCAGGCAGGTGAACCGCTTGCCCCCGATCTGCACCCCGCAGAGGCCCGCCCCGGTTGCCTGGGTGATGGCATCACGGTCCCGCAGCCGGAGCGAACCGTCCGGCTCGCGGTGGACATCCCCTCGGTCTTTCAGCGCCCGCCCGTCCTTGCCCCAGTTCCACTCGAAGCTTTCGTCGAGCAGCGTCTCCATCTGGGAAACCCCCTCATAAACCAGATTCACGGCGAGCCACTCGGCGCTTTCGTCGGTCAGCCGGCCATAGGCGGTCCCGGACGGCTGCCAGCCTTCCCCCGGCTTCCAGGGCCGGATCTCGATCTGCACGCCCTCCACGTTATGCACCTTCGCCGGGCGCAGGGCGCGCGCTTCCACCGCTTCGGTGAGCTTCCAGCCGGGCAGCGAATAGTCCGCCCAGGAGGCCCACTCGCCGACGCGCGGGATGACCGACCAGTAGCGGAGTTCGGGGCAGTCCACCGCGAACGGCGGCTCGTCGCTCTCCGTGATGACGATTTCGGGCCGGACGAGGGGGAAAGCCGTCACCGGGACGGCGACGGTGGGTGTATCGGCTGTCTGCGTATTCATGGGAGAACTCCTTGGCGGGGCATGGACCCCCAGCGAAGCGCGGAGGGAAGTGCGCGCCTGGAAAAGTCGGCGCTTGACCGTGCCGGGCGGGGAATGGGTCTCGGCGGCGATCTCGGCGACGGTCAGCCCTTCCAGATAGAACCCCCGCGCGGCCTCCCGCGCCGCCGGCGGGGCATCTTCGAGGGCATCCACGATGTCCGCCACCGCCTGCGCCCGGCGGTGCTGGGACAGGCCGAAGCGGTTGGCGAATGTTTCTAACTCCTGCTCCCCCGCCGGCATGTCCCGCCGCCCCCGTGCGCGGAAGTAGTCCCGGCAGCGGTTGCGTGCCACCTGCATCAGCCAGGCACGGGCGCTGACCGCGTCGCGGAGCCGGCCCAGGCCGAGCCAGGCCGCCAGCAGGGTCTCTTGGAGCACATCCTCGGCGTCCTCGGCGCTCCCGATCCGGTAGCGGATGTACCGGGCGAGCGTCTGCCGGTGCGGGCGCACAATCTGGGCGAACGCCTCTTCCTCCCCTTGCGCGCCTTGCCGCCGCGTCTCCTCGTCGAAATCGGACACTCTCGATTACCCTCCACTAGAGAAAGGCGCATTCGGCGGCCAAAAGGTTCACCCGGCTCGAAATGTTTGGGGCCGGGTGCGTCGGGAACAATGGAACAGGAGCAAGGAGAGACACCAATGACCATGCCGTCCGAACAGGCTGCGGAACGATGAAACGCCTCGTCTGGGTCGCCGTGCGCCAATCCCTGCTCGGCCTTCTGGCGGTCACCGCCTCCTTTCCCCTGCTGCTGGCCCTCAGCCACGCGCTGGGGCTGGGCCGGCCGCCGCTGGGCGGCGTGGCGACTCTGGGCGGGAGCGTCGTGCTGGCGTTTGCGGGCGGCGGGCTGATCGGGGCGCTCCTGGCGAGCATCGGCGCGAACCGCTCCCTGGCACCACTCCGCCTGGCCGCCGCCCTCGGCGGGCTGGTCTACGGCTTCGTCCTGTGCAGCGCCGTCCTGCCCTTCTACACCGACGACGTGCTGGACGAGCTGACGGACCGGGGGACGGAGATCGCCGTCGAGCGCGCCCCGGACATGCTGGATCGCCCCTCGGGGGCGGTGGGTCAGGCGACGGACGCAGCGGGCAAACTGGTCCAGGAGGGCGCGGTCTATATCCCCGCCCTTGCCCTGCTGGGCTGGACATTGATTG
>CAXTWM010000426.1:0-3819 GCA_964247915.1 uncultured Armatimonadales bacterium
CCTTGCCCCTTGACGCCCCGCGCGGTTTCTGTTATACTCGCGCCATGAACCGCCCCCTCCGCCCGCCCATCCGCCACCCCGCCCTGGCCCTGTCCGCGTCCCTGCTTCTGGCCGGGTGCGGCGGGTCGGGCGGCAGCTCGACCCCGGCCCCGACGCCCGGCGCGCCGCCGCCGGGGACGTATGGCGGGAGCGGGAGCGCGCCCAACACGCCCGCCGCGCTGCGACTGACCGCCACCGGCGGCACCCTGACCCTGGCCTGCGGCAATTCCGACGTGCTGACGCAGCCACTGGTCGTGGATGCCGGCGGCAATTTCGACGTGCCCGCCGCCGCCCAGATCGCCCTCCCTTACGAGGGTCCGCCCCTCCCCATCCACCTGGTCGGCACCCGGCGTGGCAGCACCCTCACCGTCTCCGAGAAGTCCGCCGACGGCACCCTGTCCGCGCCCTACACCCTCGTCTACGGCCAGCAGCCCCCCGCCTTCACGGGCCTCTGCCCCGGCTGAAAGATCACCCCCGATAAAGCCTAATTCTGGGGGAGCCAGAGTGGGAGCCGGATGTGTCCCGCCCCTGAAGCCCTCCGCGTCTCGGTTATTGGGGTGGTCTGCCCTCCGGGTAGCCAGTGCTGACCAGTGCAGGGACAGACTACCCGGATGGGCCGCCCTGGCCTGCCCCTGGAGAGAACGCCGCCGCCTGCCGATACTGTTGACAGGTTTGCCCGAGCAGGCCGAGGCATTTCGCCAAGCAGGTGTTTAGGATGACCGCCCCCCTCCCGGAGAATGAAGACGCGCGGCTGCGCGCCCTGCGCGACTGCCGCGCCCTGGACACGCCCCCCGAGGACGACTTCGACGACGTCACCCGGCTCGCCGCCCACCTCTGCGGCGTCCCCATCGCCGCCGTGTCCCTGATCGACGCCGAGCGCCAGTGGTTCAAAAGCAGCGTCGGGCTGCCCGTCCAAGAGACCCCGCGCGATGACGCCTTCTGCGCCCACACCATCCTGGGGGACGGCGTCATGGTGGTCCCCGACGCCCAGGCGGACGCGCGGTTCGCCGACAACCCGCTCGTGGTCGGCGACCCCAGCATCCGCTTCTACGCGGGCGCCCCCCTGGTGACCGAGGACGGCCACGCCCTCGGCTCCCTGTGCGTCATCGACCGGACGCCCCGGCAGCTCACCCCCGAGCAGGCGGAGACGCTGCGCCTCCTCGGCCGCCTGGTCACGAACCAGTTGGAGAAGGCGCGGCGCGAGGCCGAGCGCGCCGAGGCCGACGCGGAGCGGCGGGCGGGCGACGCGGAGCGGCTGCGGCTGGCGGCGATCATCGAGTCCGCCGAGGAGGCCATCATCGCGGCGACGCTGGACGGCACGGTCGTCGGCTGGAACCGGGGGGCCGAACGGCTCTACGGCTACGCGGCGGGGGAGGTGGGGGGCCGGAACGCCTCGGTCCTGGCGGGCGAAGACGGGCGCGGCCCCGTCCCCGCCGTCGCGACGCGCCTGCTGCGCGGCGAGGCGGTGCCGCCCCTAGAGGTGGCGCGCACGCGCCGGGACGGGACCGAGTTCCACGCGGCCCTGTCGTTCTCGCCGATCCACGGCGCGGCGGGGCAGGTCGTCGGCCTGTCCTGCATCGCCCGCGACATCACGGCCCGCAAGGAGGCCGAGGCCGCGCTGGCCGAGAGCCACGCCGCGCTGGCCGAGAGCGAGTCGCGGCTGCGGCGGCTGACCGACGCCGCCTTCGAGGGCATCGCCGTGTCCCAGGACGGCGCGCTGGTGGACGTCAGCCCCGCCTTCGCCGCCCTGTTCGGCTACGAGTCCCCCGAGCAGATGGCCGGCCTGCCGGCGTCCCTGCTGGTCGCGCCCGCGTTCCTGGCCCGCGTGCTCCAGAAGGTCGCCGGCTGCGACGACGCGCCCTACGAGGCGACCCTGCGGCGGCGGGACGGGACCACGTTCGAGGCCGAGCTGCGCGGGCGGATGGTCCACCTCGGCGGGCGGCCCGCCCGCATCACCGCCGTCCACGACATCAGCGAGCGCCGCGCGATGGAGGAGGCCCTGCGCGAAAGCGAGGCGCGTTTCCGCACGTCCGTGGACGCCATGGAAGAGGGGCTGGCCCTCCAAGATGCCTCCGGGATGATTCTGTTCTGCAACAACAGTGCGGAAAAGATTCTGGGGCTGTCCGCCGACCAGATGACCGGGCGCACCTCGCTGGACCCGCGCTGGCGGGCGATCCGCGAGGACGGCGCGGACTTCCCCGGCGAGCAGCACCCCGCCATGGTCGCCCTGCGCGAGTGCGCCCCGCAGTCCAACGCCGTCATGGGCGTCCACAAGCCCGGCGGCGAGCTGACCTGGGTGAACATCAACGCCGTGCCGCTCCTGCGCGCGGGCCGGACGCATGAGGAAGGGCCGAAGGCGGACGGGGTGGTCGTGACCTTCTCCGACATCACCGCCCGCAAGCAGGCCCAGGAAGAACTGCGGGCGCAGGCGGAACAACTGCGCCGCAGCGAGGCCGCCCTGCGGGCCGTCCTGGAGAGCGCCCCCGTGATCCTGTACGCCGCCGACGCGGGGGGGACCGTCACGCTCTCCGAGGGGACGGGCCTGGCCGCGCTGGGGCTGACGCCGGGCGAGGCGGTCGGGCGCTCCGTGTTCGACTTCAGCGCGGACCCCCGGACCGAGGCGGCCACGCGCCGGGCGCTGGCGGGCGAGGCGGTCTCCTACGACGCCCGCGTCCACGGCCTATCCCTGCACACCGAGCTGCGGCCCCTGCGGGACGCCGACGGCTCGCCGGGGGGCCTGATCGGCGTCTGCTTCGACGTGACCGAGCGGGTCGCTTCGGAGGAGCGGTTCCGCGTCCTGTTCGAGCACTCCTCGGACGCCCACCTGCTGGTGGACGCGCGGGGCATCATCGACTGCAACGCCGCCGCCGTGGCCCTGCTGGGCTGCGCGGACAAGGCGCACCTGCTGTCCCTGCACCCGTCCGCCCTGTCCCCCGAGCTTCAGCCGGACGGGCGATCCTCGCGCGAGAAGGGGGCGGCGATGGACGCGCTGGCGCGCGAGCGCGGCTTCCACCGCTTCGAGTGGACGCACCGCCGGCGGGACGGGTCGGAGTTCCCCGCCGAGGTGGCGCTGACGCCCGTGACGCTGGCGGACCGCCCGGTCCTGCTGGCGGTGTGCCACGACCTGACCGAGCGCAAGCGGGCCGAGGAGGCCGTCCGGGACCACGCCGTCGTGCTGGAGTACCAGAAGCAGGCGCTGGAGGCGGCCAACGCCGAGCTGGCCTCGCTGGCGACGACCGACGGGATGACGGGCCTCAAAAACCACCGCGCGTTCCAGGAACAGCTCGCCGTGGAGGTGAGCCGGGCGGGCCGCTACCACACGCCGCTGTCGCTGATCCTCGTCGATGTGGACCACTTCAAGGGCTTCAACGACGCCTTCGGCCACCCCGCCGGTGACGCCGTCCTGCGGGCCGTGGCCACCCTCCTGCAAGGGGGCGCCCGCGAGACGGACTTCGTGGCCCGCTACGGGGGCGAGGAGTTCGTCCTGCTGCTGCCCCAGACGGACGCGGGGGGGGCGGCCCTGTTCGCCGGGCGCCTGCGCGCCGCCGTCGAGGCCGCCGCCTGGCCGCTCCGGGCCGTCACCGCCTCCTTCGGCGTCGCCAGCCTGCGCCTGGGCGTCGAGGACGGCGGCTCCCTCCTCGCCCGCGCCGACGGCGCTTTGTACGAGTCCAAGGCCGCCGGCCGGAACCGGGTGACGGCGAGCGGCGGCCCGGCCCGGCCGGTGGGCGCCAGCACCGGACCCGGCGCCGGGTCCACGAACAGGCCGGCGGCGAAGCTCAG
>CAXTWM010000427.1:0-3813 GCA_964247915.1 uncultured Armatimonadales bacterium
GGGTGACGCTCCGTTGTGCCTGCTGGAAATGCTGGGCGGCCTGGGGGCCGAGGGCGCTGCCGACCAGGGCGGCGACATTGGGGAACAGGCCCAGCGGGTCGGCGTGGTTGACGGGGTCCTGCCCGGCGTAGGCGTAGGGGTTCAGCCCGCCGGGCAGGCCCAGCGGGTCCGGCGACAGGTAGCGCCCGGCCTGGGGGTCGTAGGGGCGCCACCGGTTCTGGTGCAGGCCGGTCTCCTCGTCGTGGTATTGGCCCGCAAGGCGCAGCGGCTGGCGGATGCTCCCCTTGCGGATGTGTGCCTCGCCGTAGGCCGAGTAGGAGGCGGCCCAGGCGACCCGCCCGCGTTCGTCGGTCAGGCGGGTGGGGGCGCCCCGGCCGTCCGTGTGGCAGCAGAAGACCGACCCGTCCACCCGCTGGGCGAGCGGCGCCCACGGGCCGGGCGCGAACAGGAAGTCCCGCGTCTCTAACAGATCGCCGTCGGCATTGGTGACGGTCTCGGACAGGAGCTGGTCGCCGGCCCACGCCCAGCGCGTCTCGGTCCAGCCCGCCGCGTCGCTGCCGACGCGCTTGCGGGTGCGCCGCCCCAGCGGGTCGTAGGCGTACTCGGCGGCTAGTCCGCCGGGCAGATCGGCGCGGGCGAGCAGACCCAGGGCGTCGTAGGTGAGGCCCAGCCAGCCGCCGGGGGTCAGGCGCTCGACGAGGTTGCCGTCGGCGTCGTGGCGGCACTGGATGTCCGGGCCGCCGACGAGGCGGCAGCCGGCGTCGTACTCGTACTCCTGACGCCCGTGGCGGGTCAGGTTGCCCGCCGCGTCGTATTCAAACTCCTCGGGGGAAGCGCCCGAAACGCCCACCAGACGCCCCGCCGGGTCGTACTCGAAGCGGGCGCGGCCCAGGACGCTGTCGGCGGCCTCCACCAGCGCGTCGTTGCCGTCGAAGCGCAGGGCGATCCGGGCGAGGGGGGCCGTCTCGCCCGTCCGCCCGATGTGGACGGCTGCGGGCAGCCCCAGGGCGTCGTAGTCGAAGCGGGAGACGACGCCGTTGGGGGCCTGGGCCGACCGCATCGCGCCGGCCTCATCATAGGCGAAAGTGTGTTGGCCGCCGTTCCAGTCCGTCACCCCGGCCAGAGCGCCGTCGGCGTCGTAGGCGTAGGCGACCGTCTCGCCGCCGGGCGTGGTCATCGCGGACAGGCGGCCCGCCGCGTCGTAGGCGTAGGAGACCGCCTCCCCGTCCTGCGTCTCGCGGGCCAGGCGGCCCAGCCCGTCGTACTCGAACGTGACATGAGAGCCGGGTCCGGCGGCTTGCGTGAGACGGCCCTCTCTGTCATAGCCGAAGGCAAGGGCGGTGCCGTCGCCGCACCGGATGTGGGTCAGGCTGCCGTCGGCGTCGTACTCGTAGTCGAAGCCGGCCCCGCTGCGGGCGACGCGGCGGCGGACCTGGCCCGCCGGGTCATAGGAGAAGGTCTCGGAGCCGCCTTCGGGGTGCAAAAGCCGCTCGATGCGGCCCACGGCGTCGTAGTCGAACTGCCAGGAAGACCGGCGGGCGTCGGTGAGCCTGGAAAGGCGGCCCGCGTCGTCGTAGTCGAAGCGCACGGCGCGGCCGTCGGGGGCGGTGACGGAGCGGAGCTGGTGGAACCCCTCGTAGTCGAAGCGCGTGACGCCCCCGGCCCCGTCGGTGAAGTGGGTCAGGTCGCCTTCGGCGTCGTAGGCGAAGCGGAAGCCGCTGCCCTCCTCGCGCTCCACGGACGTCAGCCGTCCCAGCGGGTCGTGGCCGAACCGCACGGCCCGCCCCGCGCCGTCGGTTAGCCCGGCGAGATTGCCCATGTCATCATAGTCGGCGGCTAGAGTCCGGCCCAGCGGGGTCTCGGCGGCGGACAGGCGGCCAACTTCGTCGGGGTAAAGCCGCGACTCCTGCCCCGCGCCGTCGGCGACCACCAGGCAGCCCTCGTCGGCGTCCGCGCGGACGGCCAGGAGGGGGGCGGGGGCGGACGGCGAGGTCACCAGGAGGCGGCCGTCGGGCGTCACCGTGCGCGCCAGCGTCCCGCCCTCGGCGTCCGTGAGCGACGACGGCCCGGCCTCGTCGTGCGCCGCCCGGCTCACGCCGCCGCCCGGCGCGGTGCGGGCGGTGACGCGGCCCTGCGGGTCGTACTCGAAGGACGTGGTCTGCCCCAGCGCGTCCGCATGGGCGACCTGGTGGGCGCCTTCATAGGTAAACTTCTCGGCGTGGCCGTTGGCGTCGGTGACGCGCGAGACCAGGCCCAGGTCGGTGTATTCGTAGGCCGCGGCCCGCCCCCGCGCGTCGCGCTCCGTCGTCACCGGCGGGTCGGCGGCGTAGGTGAAGGTCAGGTCGTAAGCGCCGTCCTGCCCGCGCGTCCGGGTGCAGCGCCCCTGCGGGTCGTACTCGAAGAAGAAGGAAAAGCCGTTGCGGTCCGTGTTCTGGGCCAGGCGGTGGGCGTAGTCGTAGCCGTAGCGCCACCACTGCCCCAGTGCGTCGGCGGCGGCGGCGAGGTTGCCCGCGCGGTCGTATTGGTAGCGGGCCAGGGTCTGCTCCGGCCCGGACTGGTCGCCTTCCCGGACCAGCCCGTGCCAACGCAGGCCGTCTTCCGACTCGACGCGGTAGGCATTGCCGAGCGAGTCAACGGCGCGGCGCAGCATCGCCCCTTCATATTCCAGGACAAGAAACTGCCCGCCCTCGTCGAAGACCGTCTGGAGCCGGGCGACGCCGGTGCCGGTCTCGTCCACGAAGAACAGCGTGATCCCGTCGGCGCGCTCCAGGACAAACTCGCCCTCGTCCCCCTGAGCCAGCGTGATCCGCTCGTCCAGGTGCCGCACCGAGTCGCCCAGTCCCAGCGGCGGGAACAGCACGCGCCGCCCCTCGGCGTCGTGCAGCGTCACGCCCCCGGCGTCGTGCTCCAGGCGCTGCGCCAGGCTGTGCGTCCAGCCCCACCCCAGGGGGCCGTCCTGGGCCGCCCCCTCGGTGCTGTAGGAGCGCTCGGACGGGAAGCCGGGCAGGGCGGGGGCGGCGAACTCGAAGACGTCGGTGAAGACCTGCCCCGTCGCGACGTCCACGGGGTCGCCCGAAGCGGTGCGCTGGCGGCGGGGGGCGGACTGGACCGCGCCCCGCTTGATCGTCTTGGTGGCCGACCCGCCGCCCGCCCCGACGTGGCAGTGGGCCGCCGGCTCGTGGTCGGGCCGGCCGCCGCAGGGGGGCAGGTCCTGCTCGCGGACGAGGGGCCGGTTCTGGACGAAGACGTGCGGGCTGCCCTGGGTCAGCGGCCCGCTGTGGGCGCCGCAGCCGTCGTGCGGGTCGTCAACGTGGGCGGCGTGCAGCTTGCCGAAATGGACGTTCTTTGAGCTTGGCATGGCAGAAGTTCAGGCGCGGGCTTTCCATGCCTATTATACCCACATTGGCAGCAGGGGGGCGTTGTGCCGCGCACGCCTGCGGGCGAGTCGGTTCGCTGGATTCTGGGGAGGCGTGCAATCACCCGATTCGTTGTGCTCCAGCGGGTATATGAGGTATATTGAATGGAACAGCTTGCGGCGTGCGGCAGGGCCGGGACGCGCGGGAAGAGAGCAATCATGCCGATTGTCGTCGGAGTGGCCTTTAAGCCGCTCGGGAAGATCACGCCCTGCGATCCGGGGGCGTTGGAACTGGCCGTGGACGACGCCGTGGTCGTCGGGGGCGAGGCGGGGCTGGAGTTCGGGTTCGTCAAGACGCCCGCGCGCGCCGTGCCCGGCGAGGCCGCGCCTCCCCCCCTGCGCCCCGTCCTGCGCCGGGCGCTGCCGGACGACTGGGGGCGGCGGGAACGGGGGGAGCG
>CAXTWM010000428.1:0-3797 GCA_964247915.1 uncultured Armatimonadales bacterium
ACCGTGCCGATGGACAAGCTGGACACCCTGGGCGAGACGGTCTACGGCACGACCAACGTGGACTACAGCCGCGCGCTGGCGAACGAGATCGCCCGCGTCCGCGATTACCGCCCCGCCTATCTGTCGGTCGGCGGCGGGGGCGTGACGGTGGCGACCGGCGCGGGCGAGCACATGGAGAAGAAGATTGACCTGCCCCCGACCTGGGTGCGCGGCTTCTTGCAGGTGCAGTCGGCGGCGGCCTTCTCCGGGATTGACCTGACCCTGAGCGCCGCCACGGTCGCCGAGACCCTGGCCGTCCTGCGCCGCCGCCATGAGGATCAGGGGCCGCGCTCGCTCCGCTTCGTGCTCGCGCCGGGCCAAAAGCCCAAAGTGATCGTCGAGCCGTGGAACGTCGAGATCGCCGAAACGGACTTCGTTTACGAGGGCGACTACACGGGCGACGTGCGGATCTGGGGCCGCCGGCGGCTGTTGACGCTCGAGTCGCTGATGCCGACGGTGGACAAGGTGCAGGCGCGGCTGCTCGGCACGGGGATGCCGTCGTACTGGACCGTCTTCCAGAAAGGGCATCGGTTCGACCTAGGGCTGTCCGGTTGGACCAAGAACGACTGGTCGCGGGCCGCCCGCTTCGACCTCCTGGCCTCGACGGGCCAGGTCTCGGAAGGGGACGCCGCCCAGGCCGCGCAGGCATTGGAAACGCGGCTGCGCCTGTCGCCGGAAGAGCTGGCGTCCCACACCGACCTGTCGCGCGAGGCGGCGACCTCGGCCTTGCAGCGCCTGTGCCGCGAGGGGCGGGCGATGTACGACCTGGCGGCCGGTGTCTACCGCTGGCGGCAGTTGCTGCCGTTCCCCGTCGAAAGCGAGGAAGAGTCCGACCCGCGCCTGTTCCTGGCCCGGCGGCTGGTCGCGACCGGCGGCATCAAGTGGCTGAAGCCGGGCGAGGAGGAGGAAAACACCTTCGGGCTGCCCCCGGCGGGCGAGGCGGCCACCCGCCACCGCGCCCAGGTGCGCGGCGGCGAGGAAAAGCGCGAGCGCAAGTTCCACGTCGTCCTGGACCTCGACGCCGACGGCCGCGCCCTGTTCGTCACCTGCGACTGCGCCTGGCACCGGCGCGAAAAGCTCCGCAAGGGTCCCTGCGCGCACATCCTGGCCGCGACCGTGCTGGCCTCGCAGCAGCAGGTCGGGGCGGGCGCGACCCAGCCCTCGGGCGGCGGCGCGGCCTTGCGCCCGGACCGCTTCAAGGGCCAGACCTTCGTCTTCACCGGCGCTCTAACGCTGTTCACGCGGGAACAGGCCGAGGCATTGGTGATGCAGGGCGGCGGCAAGGCGTCCGGCAGCGTCAGCCGGACGACCAGCTACCTGGTGGCGGGCGACAAGGCCGGCTCCAAGCTGACCAAAGCCCGCGAACTCGGCGTTTCCATTCTGACCGAGACGCAGTTTCAAGACATGCTGGAGGACAAAGCCAAGTGAACGCCGAGCAGAAAAATCGCTACCGGCAGATCGGCAAGCAGGCGTTCATCCGCGAGGAGATGACACGGCTCGGCTTCTGGCCGCCCAGTCCCGAAGTCGCCGCGCAGGCCGCCACGGCGGAAAAGCAGCTCCGCGCGCTCTACGAGGAGCTGGCGCAGGTCCAGACGGATCTGGCGGCGGTCGAGGCGAAGATCGCCGAGGCGGGCGACATCCCGAAGCTGCTGCAAGAGGTCCGCCGCAAGCGCATCGAGCGCGTCCGGGCCGAGCGCGCCGCGCGCCGCGAGGCGCGGGCCAGGGAGCAGGCGCAGAAGCGGGCCGACGCCGCCGCGTGGCGGCAGAAGACGCTGCCGTTTCTGGGCGCGGGCGTCTCGCGGGGGCTGGTGTATGACGCGGGCGAGCCGGAAAAACTCGCCGCCCTGGGCCTGCCGCTCCTGACCTCCGCCTCGGACGTCGCCCAGGCCATCGGCATCGAGGAGCGCGAACTGGCCTGGCTGACCTACCACCGGGGGGCGGCGAGCTTGGACCACTACGCCCGGTTCGCCATCCCGAAGAAGCGGGGCGGGACGCGCGTCATTTCGTCCCCCAAGCGCCGCCTGCGCGTGGCGCAGGGCTGGCTGCTGGCCCGCGTCCTCGCCCCCCTGCCCGTCCATGACGCCGCCGCCGCGTTCCGCCCCGGCCTGTCCGTCGTGGACAACGCCGCCCGGCACGCGGGCCGGGCCGTCGTCGCCCGCATTGACCTCAAGGACTTCTTCCCGTCCGTCACCCTGCCGCGCGTCCGCCGCCTGTTCCGCGATATGGGCTACGGCGGCGGCGTCGCCACTCTCTTCGCCCTGATCGCCACCGAGGCCCCCCGCGCGGCGGTGGCGCTCGACGGGCGGACGCGCTTCGTCGCGCTGGGCGAGCGCAGCCTGCCGCAAGGGGCCTGCACCTCGCCCGCCCTGACCAACCTGCTGTGCCGCCGGATGGACGCCCGCCTGGCCGGGGCCGCCGAGGCGCTGGGCTTCCGGTACACGCGGTACGCCGACGACCTGACCTTTTCCCATGCCGAAGGTTCGGCCCCGGTCGGCATCCTGCTCGCGCTGGCCCGCCGGATCATCGCCGACGTCGGGTTTGTCGTCAACGAGGAAAAAACGTCCGTCCTGCGCCCCCAGCACCGCCAGGTCGTGACGGGGCTGGTCGTCAACGAGGCCCCGCACGTCTCGCGCGAAGACCTGCGCCGCTTCCGCGCCGTCCTGCACCGCTGCGAGACCCTGGGCGTCGCCGAAGTCTCCCGGCAGATGGGCCGGGACGCCCGCGCCTACGCCGGCGGCTACCTCGCCTTCCTGCACATGGTCGCCCCCGCACAGGCCGAGCGGCTGGCCCTCAAACACCCCTGGATCGCCCGGTGGCGGGAGCCTGCCCCTTGACGCGGCGGCGGCGGCGTGCTATACTCGCCCTGTCCGCAGCGCCCAGGAACGCCCGATGTCCACCCCCCACACGCACACCGCCGCCACCGGACAGGTCCATCAGTACGTCGTCCAGCACCACGAGTTCGGCGTCACGTCGCTCAAGCTGACCGCCCCCGGCGCGCAGTCGCACTCCCACGTCGCGCCCGCCCCCCACGCCGCCCCGCACGCGCCGGGGGCGGGGGCGTCCCACGAGACCTTCCACTTCGCCCCCGAAAAAGAAGTCGTCCAGATCGTTTATACGATTCACGACCCCAAGAAGCGCATCAGCAAGGCGACGCTGGAGCTGTTCCACACCGACGACTCGCCCCACGACCAGGTCGAGCCGGCGCTGTGGCGCAAGGTGCTGACGCCCGCCGAGTTCACGCACGGCGCGCACCACCTGGCCTGGAACGGGCACGTCCCGCCCGGCGGGTCCTTCCCCGACGGCTACGTCACGGTCGCGCGCTCCGCCTACCGCCTCGTCGTGACGGTCCAGGGGCACGGCGTCCCGGAGCCGGAAAAGGCGTGGACGTTCTTCCACGTCAGGATCGCCGACATCGAGCTGGCCCTGGGGCCGCGCGATCTGTTGACCGGCCCGACCGGCCCGCACGACCAGCAGGTCTACGACCAGTTCCACGGCGCCCTGCCCGCACTGGGGGCGACGCACCTCGTCAGGCTCCACAGCAACCTGTTCAAAGCCGTCGTACCGGGCGAAGAGGGTGACCTCGACCAGATGTACGACAACACGGGCTATTCCAAGTATGAGGCGCTCTGGGGGGCGGGGCCGCGCATCCCGATCTTCGCCACGGTCTGGATCGAAAGCTCCGGCGGGAAGAAGGTGCTCGCGCCCAAGGCGCTGGGCGGGGTCCGCTTCCTGTGGGACTGGGAGGACGTGCCCGAGGG
>CAXTWM010000429.1:0-3732 GCA_964247915.1 uncultured Armatimonadales bacterium
AAGACATGACCGCCAAGACGAAGGGTGGGGACACCGTCTATGCGTCCGACGGCAAGACACAGACTGAGTACCAGCGGGCGCGCGACCGCTACACCAAGTCCGATGCCGCCGCGCATCTCAGTGACCTGGAATCACACACGCTCGCCCTTTCCGTGCTCCCGGACTTCCTCACGCCTGCCGCGTTCGCCAAGTTCCACCACGCGGCGGGTGACGCCGCCGGCGTTTACCGGATGCCGCTGGGGCCGCAGCAGGGCGCGCGGACGCTGGAAGAAGTCCTCGCGGTTGATCCCGCGACGGGGCTGCCCGCCTCCGTCTCCATTTTCATCAAGCCCAGCAAAACCCCCGGTGTGCCGGCGGAGCAGTTCCTGTTCACCGGCTGGAAGCTGAACGCACCCATTGAGGAGGGCAAGTTCGCCTACGCGCCGCCCGCCTCGGCCACGCTGTACGCCCCGCCGAAGCTGCTGGCGGACGGGGCGCAGGCACCGGACTTCACCGCGAACGACAAGGACGGCCGCCCCGTCAAGCTCTCGGATTACAAGGGGAAGACCGTCGTGCTGGACTTCTGGGCGACCTGGTGCGGGCCGTGCCAGATGTCCCTGCCGCACACGACGAAGGTCGCCACGCAGTACGCCGACAAGGGTGTGACGGTGCTGGCCGTCAACGTTTGGGATAAGCCGGACGCCTTCCAGGCGTGGCTGCCCAAGCACCCGGAGTACGGCGCCCTCCACTTCGCCATTGATCCGGCCACGGACAACAGCAAGGGCATCGCGACGGGCCTGTACGGCGTGTCCGGCATCCCGACGCAGTACGTCATCGGCCCCGACGGCCGGGTCGTCAAGAGCATCGTCGGCTACGAGGAAGGCGGCACGGCTCTCGAAGACGCCCTCAAAGCGGCGGGGGCGGGGTGAACCGTTTACGCCTCGCCCCTGGTGGGTAACTAACGGGGGAAGACGGAGGATCACCATGTCTCAGGACAAGACGACGAAGCACGCTTTTGAGCACACGGCGAAGATGGAAAAAGAGGCCCGCGCGGAGGTCCGCGAGGAAGACGCGCTGAACGCGGCGGCCCTGCAAGCGGACAACCACACCGGCCAGGAGGGGATGTTGCCCGTCGGCGGCGACCTCATCGAAGGCACGGAGATCAAGCAGCTCCGCGACATGCTGCCGGACTGGCACAAGGACGAGCTGCGCCGCCTCCTGATCGTTTCCCCCGGCACGCGGCTGGCCCAGGGCGACATCTTCTGCGACCTGCGGTTCCGCGAGCGCGGCGAACTGGTGGCCCACGGCGAAGAGGAAATCCACGAGGAGCTGCTGGTGCCGAAGAAGGCCGTGGACTACGAAATCTGGAACAAGCTGCTCGGCAGGCCAGACCGGGCGGGGTAATCGTAGGGGACGATGAGGAGAGGAATGAGGAAGGGCGAACCTTGTGTTCGCCCTTCTGTATTATAGGGCAGAAGCCTCCGGCACCGCAACCAACGCGGCGTCGGGGGCTTTTCCCGTGTCGCCGGGCAGATACCGGGCGGTCATCCGGCGGGCGGCCTCGGCGACGGCGGCCCGCAGGGGGACGGGTTCCAGCACCTCGGCCTGGGCACCGAAGGACAGCACCCAGTAAAGCATCTCCTCGTACCCGTGGACGGTGACGCGGAACAGCAGGCTGCCATCGGGCTGCTTTTCAATCTTCTGGCTGGCGTGCCACTGCCCCCCGGCGATCCAGCCGGCCATCTCGCGGTCGAAGCGGATGACCACCTCGGTCGGCTCGCCGCCCGCCTGGAGCTGCCAGCCCCGACTCAGCCACTCAGCCAGGTCGAAGTCCTTGGGGTAGGGGAACCGGGCGTCCTCGTTGACGCGCATCCACTTGATCCGGTCCAGGCCGAAGGTGCGGATGCCCGACCGCAGGTGGCAGAAGCCGACCAGATACCACGCCCCGATCTTGTAGGTCAGCCCATACGGGTCCACGCGCCGCTTGGTCGGCTCCGGGCGGTTGCGGGACAGGTAGGTGATGTCTACCGGGTGGTGGCGCATGATGGCCGCCTGCAAGTCCTGGTACATGACGGCCGAAAAGTCGCGGACGACCGGCAGGCCGATGGAGACGCGCTCGTCCGACTTCTTGATCTCGGCGGCGATGCGCCGGGGCAGCACCAGGTCGATCTTCTTCAAGGCGGACGCCAGCGCGCCCTTATAAGCCGCCCCGGCCTGGTTGGCGAACGAGGTCCCCGCCAGCCGCAGGGCGAGGGCTTCGGGGGGCGTGAACGAGGTCGGCAGGAACTTCATCTCGGCCAGCCCGAACTTGCCGCCTTTGCGCTTGACCTGCCCCCACTGCCGCAGCACGGCGATGTCCCGCTCGATGGTGGCGCGCGACACGTCGAACTTCTTTTCCAGCTCGGCGGCGTCCCAGGTGTACGGCTCCCGGTCAATGAGCTGGAGGATTTGGATCAGCCGCGAGAATTGTTCTTCCAGTGTCATAAAGATTCCCTGCCCTGAAGGGCAGGTCTACGCGGACGGGCCGCCCCTTCGGGGCTAAAGAGAAAGCCGCTCTCATTAGGAGCCTGTTCCAAAGCCCCGAAGGGGCGGCCTCTTCGGGTAGCTCAGGGGTTCAGCCCTGAGTGACGGCTATATCTCGTTCAGCAGGTGGGCCTCGCCGCCCGGCGAGATCGTGTAGCGGACTTTGACGACTTCGTGCGCGGGGTCCCAATCTTCCATCCGGTCGTTCGTCACCAGCGGCGCCCCCAGCAGCTTGGCCGTGCGGAGCAGGGCCTCGTCTGCCTGCGTCCCGGCGTCCACCAGCAGCAGTTCCCGACTGTCGCGCAGGGCGCGCAGGGCGGCAGGCTCGTCAATGAAGTAGGGCAGGTTGGCGTCGGCGTACAGGACCACCGGGAAGAAGCCGCGCGCCCACAGGGCGCGGCGGATGGCCCGCAGATGCCGGAGGCGCGGCTGGCCGTGAACCAGCGATTCCTGGTCGAACCAGGCGACGTTGCTGCCGTCCACCACGGCCGGCCCGCGCGGCGTCCGGCGGACGGGGAGGAGGCGGACGGGGTCGTCCGAGGCGGCCTGTTCCAGCGCGGCCCAGACGCGGGCGTGGGTGTCCGGGTCGGCGGCTTCCAGGGCCAGCAGGGCGGCGCGGACGGCGTCCACCAGGGAAGCCCCGCGATCTACGGCCTCAGCGACCTGACGCGCGGTGGCCGTCAGGCCCGACTCAAGGCGCAGCGGCAGCGGGTCGTCCGGCCCGAGCGCGCCGGGCGGCGGCATCAGGACGGGGGCCAGCGGCGTCTGCGTCGTGATAAGGTTCGCCAGCCAGCCGTGCGTGTAGGGGTCCGCCCCGCGCAGGCGGGACAGCAGCAGGCGTCCGGCCTCAACGCCGGGGCCGTCAGACGGGGAAAGCGCCTGGAGATAGGAACGCGCCTCGGTTTCGGCCCCTTCGGGGCGCGGCAGAAGCCGCAGCAGACGCCCCAGCGCCCCCCCAGCGGCGGCCATGTCCTGCCGGGCGATGAGGGCCAGGAGCAGGCGCCGGACGTAGGCGGCGGCGCGGGCGTCTTTCTTGCCTTCCAGGGCGCGCGCGGCGATGTCCAGGGCGTCGCCGTCCGCGCCGTCCGCCTTCAGCACGTCCTCGGCCAGCGCCAGGGCAGAGTCGAACTTGCCCTTGTCCAAGAGGTGACGCACGGCGGTCAGCCACGGCGAAACCGCCCGGCCGGCCTCGGCGGGGGCGGCCTGCGAGGAGCGGGCGCGGGTGGAGGG
>CAXTWM010000430.1:0-3732 GCA_964247915.1 uncultured Armatimonadales bacterium
GGCGTGGGGCAGGGGAAAAGAAGCCGGAAGACATGGCGTTTGCGGAGCGGAAACTGGTCAGGCGGGGCGGGGGCGTCCTCGCGCGGCTGGGCATCAGGAGTGAGGGCGGGCCGCGCGGGATGCAGATCACCGTGAGCGCCGACGGGAAACACCTCTACCGGCAGAAAGTCGGGGACAGGCTGGGCACACCGCCCCTGCCGCCGGGCGAGGCCGACCGGCTGGTGGCGCGGTCGGCGGGCGCGGCGCTGAAGCAGATGAACGCGGTCTGCCGCCGGCCGGGGTATGCCTGGGTGGTCGGGGCGGGGGGCGCGGCCTGCACCCTGCTGTCCGCCGGTGTTCCCCTGCCCTTCTGGGGCCACGTCCTCCTGGCCCTGCCCCTGGCGGGGCTGACGGCGGCCCTGTCCCTGCGCGCGCGCCAGGCGGACGCGCGGCGGCGGCGCTTCCACCTGGAGTACCACCTGGACGCCGACGCGCGGCAGCGCTGGGCGCTGCTCAACCACGCCCTCGCCGCGCTCACGCGGACCGAGCGGGTCTGGCAGATCACGTCGCGCGGCCATGCCCACGGATGGAAGCGGGACTCGGGCGCGTCCTCGCTGGTGACGCGGACGCGGGCCGCCCTGCGGCGCGAGTCCCCGGCGGGGCTGACCGGCAATGTCGCGCCCTTCTGCCTTTTCCTCGCCCCGCAGCGCTGGCTGTTCCTGCCGGACCGGCTGTATGTGCTGGAAAACGGGGGTTACGACGCCGTCGAGTACGCGCACCTGAAGATCAAGACGGGGACGACGCGGTTCATCGAGGAGGAAGGACTCCCTCGGGACGCGCAGGTGGTGGGCAAGCCCTGGCAGCGCACCGCGCCCCAGGACCAGCCGCGACTCCCCATCGCCGAGTACGGGACCCTGGAGATCGAGGCGCGGGGCGGGCCGAAGTCCGGGCTGAGGGCGACCCTCCACGTCAGTTCGGTGGGGGCGGCGGACCAGTTCGCCGCCCTGTTCGGGTCGTTCCAGAGTTTCCGCCCCAGCGACGGGGCGATGCCGGCGGCGGCGCCGCCGTCCCAGGGCTGCTACGGCCGGCTGGGGCTGGCGCCCACCTGCACGAAGGCCGACGCGACCCGGCAGTTCCGGCGGCTGGTCCTGATCCACCACCCCGACCGGGTGAGCCGCGCCAACCCGGAGGCGGGAACACAGGCACTGGAGCGGGCCAACGCCGAGATGCAGGAGATCGTCCTGGCCTACAAAGACCTGAAGCGGCTGCGCGGCTGGTAAGCCGGGCATGGGGGCTTCTCACGCCTCGCCCATGACCAGGCCCTCGATGGTGTGGGCCTGAACGATGGGTTCCAGTTCATCCACGACCCGGTAGGTCATGTGCCGGCGCAGGTCGGCGGGCAGCGCCGCGTTGAAGGCCCGCGTCGCTTGCAGGTCGTGGCGCTCGGCGTTGCCCGCGCCGGGCGCGTCCACGCCCAGCACGAGGACGGGCCGGGACTTGTCCGACCGGTTGGCCGTGCCGCGATGGATGGTCAGCGCGGAGCGGACCGAGATGTCGCCCATTTGGGGCATCTTCCGCTGCGCCCGCGCCTCGTACCGGGGATACAGCGACTTCGGCGCGAACATCTCGTGCTCAAACCCGTCGGGCGCGTCCCACTGTGTGCCGGGGGCGATCTCGAACGGCCCCATGTCCTCGAACACGTCCACGGCGGTGACGTTGAAGGCCAGCGAGGTCAAGCGCCGCCCGGTCAGCGTCTCGGCGGGCGCCGGGAAGTCGCGGTGCCAGGGCTGGAAGACCGCGCCGGGGCCGGGCACGTCGAAGCCGATCTCGACGATCTGGTAGTCCGGGCCGAGGACGGCCTCGCACACGGCGACCACCCACGGGTGCGTGGCGAGGCGGACGAAGCCCCGCACCCGCTCCGGGTGGATCTCGACGTAGTAGCGCTTCGGCCCCCGGCCCACCGCCCCGCCGGGCCGCGCCAGAGCTTCGTGGAACAAGACCTCGATGTCTTCCCCCAGTTCCTCCACCCACTCGCGGTCGAAGGCCCCTTTGAGGCCGAGGATGCCGTCCCCATACAGGCCGCCCATGATCGCGGCGGTGTCGAATTCAACAGATTGCGGCTGAGTCGTGGTGTTCATGTCATTCTCCTCTGAATAGCGGCATTATAACATATCCGCGCGCTCCACGGGTGGGGTATACTAACAACCGTATGGATTTTGACGAGGCGCTGGCGTACATGCAGGGGCGGCTGCGGCTGGGGACCAAGCTGGGCAACGAGCGGTTCCTCGCCCTGCTGGGTCGGCTGGGGGACCCGCAGGAGCGGTTGCGGGTCGTCCACATCGCCGGGACGAAGGGCAAAGGGTCCACGACGGCGATGGCGGCCAGCGTCCTGCGGGCGGCGGGGCACACCGTCGGCATGTACCTGTCGCCCTATGTCTACGACGTCCGTGAGCGCATCCAGATCGGCGGCGAGATGATCTCGCGCGCCGACTTCGCCCGGTGGGTGACGATTATCCGGCCCCACGCTGAAGCGCTGGAAGCGACCGAGCTGGGGCCGACCACGGAGTTCGAGCTGAAGACCGCCGTGGGCCTGTGCTATTTCGCCGAGCGGACCGTAGACTACGCCGTGCTGGAAGTCGGCCTGGGCGGGCGGCTGGACGCGACCAACGTGGTTTCGCGCCCGCTGGTGACGGTCATCACGAACATCGGGATGGACCACACGGAACTCCTGGGCGAGACGCTGGGGGAGATCGCGGCGGAGAAGGCGGGCATCGTCAAGCCCGGCGTCCCCTGCATCACGGGCGTTCCGATCGGCGGCGAGGCGTGGGACGTGATCGCGCGCATCTGCAAAGAGCGCGGGGCGCCGCTGACGGCCATCGCCCCCCCAGAATTGGGGGCCGGGGGTCTGGTCCTGACGACCCCGCGCCGGACCCTGACCGGCGTACACTTGGAGTTGCGCGGCGCGTTCCAGGCGATGAACGCGGCGACGGCCCTGGCCGCCCTGGACGCGGTCACCGAGGACGCTTTGCCGCCCGTGCCCGACGAGGCCGCGCGGCTGGGGCTGGAAACGGCCTGGGTGCCGGGGCGGCTGGAGCAGGTGCGGGCGCACCCCACGGTCGTGGTGGACGTGGCGCACAACGAGATGTCGGCGCGGGTGCTGGCCGAGGCGCTGCGGGAGCAGTACGGCGCGGACCGGCGGCGGCTGATCCTCGTCGTCGGCCTGTCCCGGCACCACGACCCCGCGCCGTTTCTGGCCCCGCTGGCCGCGCGGCACCCGGCGGGGCTGATCGCGACCCAGCCCGCGTTGCGCCCCCGCCCGGCCCGCGAGGGGGCGGCGGGGGCCCGCCGCCACGGCTTTTTGAATGTGCAGACCGTCGAGTCGGGCGTCGCCGACGCCGTCCAGTCCGCGCTGTCCCAGGCCGGGCCAGACGACCTGGTCTGCGTCACCGGCTCGTTCTACACCGTGGGCGACGTGCCGCCCGCCTTCTGGTCCGACTTATCTTTCGACGCGACTTCCTGAAATCACTTTCTGAAAGGAACCTTTCACCCATGCCGCACCAAGCCATCGTCCTTATGACCGTCGCGGGCCTGTCCCTGCTCGTTACGGGGGGCCTCATGATCGGAACCTTCATCCGCGAAAAGCAGCACCAGGCATCCAACACGGACGAGCATTAGGAACCCACCCCGGCGGGCGGGGGGGGCCCGGGGGGGGGGGTGTGGGGTGTACCGCGCCGCCGGCGTCTTAGGGCCCGG
>CAXTWM010000431.1:0-3721 GCA_964247915.1 uncultured Armatimonadales bacterium
CCATCTACGTCAGGCACCCGCGGGCGATGTTGCTGTTGGATATGCGCGCCCTGAACGGTGGGGGGGGGACGGGGCCGGGGCTGGCGGTCTATTACGCCGCCTGCCTCGCCCTCCCCCTGGCGGCGGCGTGGGCGTGGAAGCGGGGCAAGGCGGCGGTGGCGGGGAGCAGGGCGTAAGAACCCCTCCCGGCTCGTTCCTCGCCACCCTCCCCCAGAGGGAGAGGGTTGGAGAAAGGGAAACAGTCAGAGGCTGTTCCGCCCCCTCCCCCCTGGGGAGGGGGTTGGGGGTGGGTTCACGTCCGCCAGAACGACTCGTCAGGGGCATTGGGCGTCGGCAGCGGGCGCGCGGCGCAGCCGACGAGGACGGGTTCGGGGGGCACGCGCGGCTCGCGGACGCCGCAGGCCGCCGCGCCCGGCTCGTCGCCCCCGGCGTTGCCCCCGGCGGCGATCTTGTATCCCTCGGCGACCAGCGCGGCGAGCTGTTCTACTACGAACGACGAGATTCCCTCGCCGCGCGAGTCCTGCTCCGCCTGATTGGCGTGGCGCAGGTAAGCCTCTTGGAGCAGCCGGAACCGCCACAGGCCAACCGGCTCCACCCCGGCGCTCCGGCAGCCCAGCAGGTAGCACTCGTAGTCCCTGTCGTTGTAATCTTTAGCCATCGCCCTACCCTCCGTTACTCGGCAATATCGGCAAGCGAACACCGCCATTGTAACACGGAAGGATGAGGCCGTCAAGGGGCGATTACGGCGTCGGGGCGCCCTCCGCCCGGATCGTGACCCGCGCGGGCGTGCCGGCGGCCAGCGGCAGGCTGACGGTGACGAGGGAGCCGCGCATCAGCCAGCCGCCGGGCTGGAGATGCGCGGCGCTGACGGCGTGCGCTGATGGGATGCCGTTGATCCCCACCCGAGGCGACTGGTACAGCGGCCAGGGCGTCGGGACGGAGAGGGTCAGGACGTCCGTGCTGAACGGGCATGAAACGGTCAGTTCCACCTCGGCTGCCGTCGCCCGCGTCTCCCAGCGGGCGGTCCGGGCGGCGAGGAAGCGGCGGCTCATGTCGGACAGCTTGCACCACTCCACCTCCCCACCCCAGAGCGCGGCGACGCGCCGGGCGACCTCCTGGTGGACCCGCAGGCCCAGGCCCGTGCCGCTCGAAAAGAGCGACTGCCAGTGCGTCACAAAGACGATTGGCCCGCCGCCGCGTTTAAGTTCGGCCAAGCGTCCGCCCAGGCCGTCCCCCGTCAGCAGGCGGTCGGCCAGCGTCTCGGGCGCCTGCGTCCGCTCCATGCTCTCCGGCTCCTGCGTGTTCCAGACCTCGTCGTCCGTGCCCGTCCAGACGCTGACGACCGCCTCGCCCGCCGCCTCGTCCAGCCATGTGAGGCGCGGGGGGACGACCGGGCCGACCGAGTCCATGTGCAGGAAGTTGTGGGTGACGCCCCGCCCGTTGACCCGCTTTTCCGCCGCCACGAGGGCGCGGGCGTAGAGCGCTTCGTCGCCCCGGTAGAAGCAGGGCTGCGTCAGGCCGTGATTGGGGACGCCCGCCTCGCCGAGTATCCGCATGGCGGCGGCGAAGTAGTCCGCCAAAGTTTGCTCATCCTGCGCTTCGGTCCACTCGTGCTCGCTCTGGGGCAGCAGCCGTCCCGTCGCCAGGTCGAGCGCCCGCGTGTGGGTGAGGATCTCGCAGTGGATGTCGAACTGCGGGGTGACGGCCTCGCGCGCCAGGCGCAGCCACGCCCGCAGTTCTGAGGTGTCACAGCCCTCCAGGCGCTGGTCAATACGGCCCAGTCCGGCGGGGTAAGGGAGGATCGTGAAGTCCCCCCGGACGCCCGAATCCGAGACCCACCGGCACCACGAGTCCATGAACGACAGCGGGATGGTGCGGGGGTAGACCGACTCGGCCTGCCCGTCCACCTGATGCCGGAAGTACCAGAGCGGGTTGATGCAGGGGGCGGGGTCGTCCACGATTAGGGAGATCGGGACGCGCAGGTTAGGGTGCTCGACGAACGGCTGGGGCGTCAGCGGCATGGCTCACCTCCGGGATATGCCGACAGCATACCCGGATTCATGCTCAGATCAGCCCGCGTTCTTTGAGGCTGACGAAGACGCCGTCGCCGATGACGATGTGGTCCAGCAGGTCAATGCCCGTGGTTGCAGATCGCGCTCCGCGACTAAAGCCGGAACTCGTCCGGGATGGCAGCGAGGGGCAGATACAGATGCAACTGGTCATCAATGAGCGGCTGGAATCCATAGCGCTGGTAGAAGGCCCGCGCCTTCTCGTCTTTGGCGATCACCTCTACGGCAAAGATGCCGGAGTCGGCGGCGTGACGCACGGCGATGGACAAAGCCTCGGCCATCAGGAACGGCCCCACCCCGGCGGCACGGAACTCCAGGTCGCGGGCCAGCCGCGCCAGAATCAGGGTGCCGCGTGAGTAGGGAGGCGGGCCGCTCTCGGGAATGATCTCCGGGGACACCGCCCCGTTCGCCAGCGTCATGTAGCCCATGATTCGAGTGGCTCCCGGACTTTCCACCACGACATGCGTCCGGCTCAGGTTTTCCCGGTCGTTCTTGAAGGCATGGGCACGCAGGTAGACGGTCAAGGCTTCGCTCTCACAGCGGAACTTGCGGCGCTGGTGCTTCTCGCTCAGGGGTTCGCGGATCAACGAGTCTTCCCCGTCCGAGCGCGATGCTGGGCGGCGAGTTCCTGCATGGCCTCAGTCGGCGCGGGCGGGTTTTCCCCGATCCCGGCCAAGGCCGCCCAATCCTGTCGGCTGAGTAGGGTGTGATGCCGGTTTTGGATCAAGTCGTAAGCGGCGTCAAGAGAAGCGTTCATCACGAACTGCGAGACCGAGAGGCCCGCCAGCGAGGCTGCTTTTTTCAGTACCAGCAAGTTGGTAGGGGTGGTGCGGCAGTTGAACCGGGCCTCGCGCCGGGTTTCCTGGTCGTGATCCTGCTCCGATGTAACAGACATAGGTGCTCCCTCCTATGACCAGTATACCTGAAATCCCATTTCCTGTACATACGAATTATGTACAATAGGGGGAGTTCAGATCAGCCCACGCTCTTTGAGGCTGACGAAGACGCCGTCGCCGATGACGATGTGGTCCAGCAGGTCAATCCCCATGATCTCGCCCGCGCTGATGAGCCGCTTGGTCACGGCCACGTCCTCCCCGGAGGGCGTCGGGTCGCCGGAGGGGTGGTTGTGGGCGACGATGAGCGAAGCGGCGGAGGCGACCACAGCGTCCTTGAAGACCTCGCGGGGGTGGACGATGGAGGAGGACAGGTCACCGATGGAGACGGTGCGGACGGCCAGGACGCGGTTCTTGGTGTCCAGCAGCAGGGACTTCAGGTGCTCCTTTTTCTGGTAGCGCAGGTCCGGCATGAGCAGGTTGGCGACGTCGCGCGGGCCGCCGATGCTGGGCTTGGCGTCCTCGATGAACAGCGCGAGCCGGTTGCCGAACTCGATGGCGGCCTTGATCTGACCGGCCTTGACCTCCCCCAGCCCCTTGACGCGGGCGAGCTGTTCCACTGAGGCGGACGCGACGCCCTTGATGCTGCCGAATTCGGCCAGCAGGAACTCGCCCAGCGAAACGGCGCTGCGCTCCCCGCTGCCGGTGCGGATGAGGATGGCGAGGAGTTCCGCCGTGGTCAGCGCCTGCACCCCGTAGGCCCGGAGGCGTTCGCGGGGGCGCTCCTCGGCGGGGAGTTCCTTGATGGTGGGGCTGTAG
>CAXTWM010000432.1:0-3698 GCA_964247915.1 uncultured Armatimonadales bacterium
CCGTCCCTCTCCGTCCCGGCGGGGCAGACGGTGACGCTGGCGGATGTCGCGGGGCCGGGGGCGCTGCAACCGTTGTGGTTCGGCGGCTACGTCGGGCGCGACTTCGTCCTGCGGGTCTACTGGGAGGGGCAGGAGCAGCCCTCCGTCGCGTCCGCTCCCAGCACCGCCACGCTCTGTACCGCTGGCACGTCAGGGACTTCATTCGCTTCGCCCAGGACCTGCGCGTCACCATCCAGGCCCTGGGCTGGCGCGAGGGGGGCGCTACCTGCCCGGTCGGCACGACCTCTGCTCGGTCGCCTTCTGGTATCACCCCCCACCGCCCCGTTCCCCCCGCTGCCGGACCGGGACGAGCTGGAAGTGACTTAGCGGCCTGGAGGCTCCCCTGATGAAGTACTTCTTTTTCCTGCTGCTACTGCCGGTCCTGCTGCTGTCTCAGGCGTCCGCCCATGCCTGCCTCAACGACCGGGACACGCTGGCCGAGGAGATCAAAGGGCTGCCGGATGTAGTTCAGGTCGTCACGGGCCGATTCGAGCGCAACCCGCCGCTGTACTACCAGATGCGCCTGGCCCGCGTCGCCGCTGAACTCAAAGCCAACCCCGGCCTGCTGCCCGATTATGATGACGCCGGTGTCGCCTGCGACCGTCTGGGACGTGACGACGAAGCGATCAGGTGGATGAACAAGAAGCGGACGCGGTTGGTGCATTTAAACGCGGCTGACCCCGCCATCAAAGAGCAGTGGTATCGCTACAACGCCAACGTCGGCACGTTCTGGGTGCATCGTTGGCTGCGCGCGGGGGCAGACCGCAGGCGCATCGGGGAGGTCCGAAAGGCGCGCGGCTACATCGCCGAAGCCATCAAGATCAAGCCGGACGCGCACTTCGGGCGCGAAAAGTATCAGCTTCAGGTGATGGATTGGATCGTGAAGGAACGCCCGTACCTAACACCGAACACATGGATGACTGCTGTTGACCCTGACGGTCACGCCCACATCGTCCCTCAAACGGACCCGGAAGCATTCTTTTCCCACTCGGCTTCTTTAGGCGGAGGCAGCACGAAAGCGTTGTGCGGGCTTATCATGCTCGGAAGCGCTTGGGAGAGTGTGGACGTTTTTGACGCGCTTGGTCATTCTCTGTCCTACCCCCGAGAAGAGCAGCTCAGCTATCTGACGAATCTGCGCTGCCGGGAGCTGATTGAGCAGGGGCATGGCTCGCTCGTTCCGGGAGCGCCAAAAGGCGAAGACCTCGTGAGAGCAATGCATCTAGACATGACATATCATGCACGCCAGGGCGAAGATGAACGGCTTTACCGTCGGCTACGGGCGGAAGCAGACAACTGGCAGAAGAAACGCACGGATTATATGATGGCGCGGCTGACCGCAGGGCTGCATCCCGACACGGACCCGACGTTCTGGAGCGACTATCGCGACCCCGGCCCCCCGCAGATCAGTATCCCAATGGAACGCCGGTTTTACCTGAAACTTGGCCGCTTCTTAGGGATGACGGAGGGGATGTTCGACTTCCTCTTGATTATGTTCCCTCCAGGGTTGGGGCTTATGCTGGGGCGGTTCTGGCTTCGCCGCCGGAGGCGGAGCACCCTAAAGCCGTCGTGAGCCTAAAATCACATGGGCAGGAGAACGGCCCCCCGCTGGCGAACAAGGGCCGCACATGGATACCGCAGACACCCCGCCGGTCTGGCCGCCGGCCCCCACCCTTTCCCCGGCTGCACCGGCGGCGGAGACGCGCGCGCCGCTGACGCTGGCGGGCGTCCTCTGGTACAGCCTGGCGAACCTGGGCTACGGAGCCTTCTACGCCTTCAACAACTTCGTGATCCCGGCGTGGCTGAACGCCTATACCAACAACGCCATCCTGTTGGGGCTGATGGGCGGGTCGCACTCGTTTGAGGGGGCGATCATCCAGCCCGTCGTCGGCTCGATCAGCGACCGGTTGGACGGGCCGGGCGGGCGGCGGCGGCCCTTCATGCGGGTCTTCATCCTTCTCTCCGCCCTGTTCCTGCTCCTCGCGCCCGCCGCCGCGCACCTGCCGCCGGGGGCACGGCTGGCCGCCGTGGTCGGGTGCATCTTCCTGTTCACGCTGACCTTCAACGTCGCGATGGACCCGTACCAGGCGCTGCTGGCGGACATCACGACGCCGGAGCAGCGGGGGAAGGTGACGGGCTTCTGGTTCTTCGTGGGGGCATTCGGCCAAGTGTCCCTGCTGCTGCTGCCGCTGGCCCTGCCCATCTCCGATGACGTCAAGTTCCCCATCGTCGGCGTCCTGATGCTCCTGACGACCTGGCTGACCTGCCTGAAGACGCGGGAGCCGCGCCGCGCCCCGACGGGCGGGGCACCGCGCGGCGTCTCGGACAACATCGCCCTCACGCTGACGAACCTGGTCGCCGCCTTCGTGGGGCTGGGCACGCTGCGGCAGGCGCGTCATTATATGCTGATGTTCTTCCTGTACGGCGCGGGCGTCGGCTGCGTGGTCCCGTTCCTGACGCTGTTCATCCTGCATATCACCGGCTGCTCCAAGAGCACGGCGGAGATGATGCCCGCCCTGCTCCTGGTGATGACGGCGCTGGGGAGTTTGGTGTTCGGGCCGGTGGCCGACCGGATCGGCCCCAAGCGGCTGCTGCTCCTCAGCCTCGGCCTGGTCGCGATCGCCGCTGCCAACGGCCTATGGGTGACGACGCTGCCGCAGGTGGCCGTGGTGCTCGCCCTGGCCGGCCTGGGCATCGGGGCGCAGAACGCCTCGGCGTACCCCCTCCTGACCCGCATCGTGCCGCCCACGGAGATCGGCTTTTACGTCGGCTTGCAGACGGCGGCGTCCTCGCTCGCCGGGCCGGGGGCGGTCGCCCTGACCGGCGCGCTCATCAACCATTCCGGCTACCGGGTCATCTTCGCCGTCTGCGCCGCCTGCCTCGCCCTGTCCCTGGCGGCCCTGTCGCGGCTGCGCGAGCGTGAGGCGCCGGGCGAGGTGGCAGCCCGGCTGGGGGAGATCGCCCCCTAGCCCCCAATTCTGGGGGGATCGGAAAAGCCAAGTCCGCCTCCTCTCCTACTCCCCCAGAATCGGGGGCCGGGGGGTGATCCCGACTGATACCCTATGATCTACTTCCTCAGCTATCCCTTCCTGTTCGCCTTCCTGCGCCTGATCCTGCGCGTCCTGGGCCGCCTGCGGTCCAGCGGCGAGGGGAACGTCCCGCGCCGGGGCGGCGTCCTGTACTGCCCGAACCACATCAGCGACGCCGACCCGCCCGCCGTCTTCGTTTCCGCGCCGCGCCGTTGCTGGATGGTGGGCAAGAAGGAGATCTTCGAGATTCCCCTCTTAGGCCGGTGGTTCAACCAGTTGCAGGCCATCCCCATCCAGCGGGACACGCCGGACCGGGCGGCCCTGCGGCGCATCGAGGAGGTCCTGAAGGGCGGCGAGGCGGTCCTGCTGTTCCCCGAAGGCCGCGCGTCGGAGGACGGGCGCTTGCAGCGCCTCCAGCCGGGCGCGGCCCTGGTCGCCCTGCGGACGGGAGCGCCAATCATCCCCATCGGGCTGGAGAACGTCAACGGCGTCCTGCCCTACGGCAAACTGGTCCCCCGCTGGTCCACCCGCCCGGTCGTCGTCACCTACGGCCCGCCGATCCGCCCCCAGGACTTCGTCGGGATGCCGCGCGGCAGGGCGCAGCACTGGCCGCGAGGAGAAACAAGAGTGCGG
>CAXTWM010000433.1:0-3696 GCA_964247915.1 uncultured Armatimonadales bacterium
GGGCGGGCCGAACCCAGTTCTCCGCCGCCACCGTCGGCAGGGCGCCGCCGATGTTGAACGGCTGGCCCACGGCCATGTTGGGCGCGCTGACCACGCCGCGCTCGGCCATGACCATAGCGGTATAGTAGCGGACCGCCTCCATCTCGGTCAGGCCGAACGCCTTCAGCGAGATCAGCGCCTTCATGCGCGGGTCGGAGGGGTGGACGAGCACCTTGACGCTGTTGAGCGTGATCCCGTAGATCGCCAGGAACTCCTGCAAGTGGCCGTAGACTAATTCGGTCAGGTCATGGATCTTCTCGTTGACCTGTTCCAGCGGCGTCACCTGGATGAGCTGGTTGATGGCCTGCTCGACCACCGGCCCGGCGTAGGCGTTGATGTTCTCGGTGAGCAGGGCGTGGCCGCTGTAGGGCATGTGCTGGACCAGCTTCACGGCGTCCTCGCGGGTGTCCACATGGATGTAGTAGTCCACGTCGTAGGTCATCTCGGCCATCTCGCGCGACAGGGCGATGCCGGACGCGCCGACGACCAGCTTGGCGCGGTTGACGTACAGCGCCTCGTACTGCCAGGGACTCTGGCCGCCGTAGAACGCCTGCTGGATGGAGCCGAACAGGACGGTCTGGGGGGTGTCCACGGGGTACTGCCCGGTCTCGTAGACGTTGAGGATGGCGCCGCGCGACTTCAGGACGCAGAAGTGGTTGCTCTCGACGGTGAGGAGCGAGCCGTTCATAATATCGTTGTTGGGGTAGTGCCAGAGCAGGACGTTCGGCCCCATGACCTCCTGCCCCGAGGGGTCAAGTGTCGAGATGACGCTGCGGATACCGGCCATGATGATTCCTCCTGAGAAACGGACGTTTTCTCCTAGTTCACCAAAGGCAAGCCGCTTCCCTGCCTATGTCACTTTACTGACTGATGTTAAGCAAGCCGCCGGAGCGCGTGGGAGTAAACTCCTGCGCTGTGGGGCGAAGCGCCTAGTGTCCGCCTGCGCGGACAAGAAGGCCAGCCGCACGGGCCGCCCTTCTCTCGCCGTTCCTCTCTCGGCGGAGGCCAGATACGAAGTAATGCCCTCCTGGGCATAGAATGGGCGTCCGCGCCCCATAGCGCAGGAGTTTACTCCCACGCGCTCCGGCGGCTTGCTTAACATCATTAACTGATTCCGACGGCTTGCTTCCAGGCGACCGCGAAGACTTTTCACCGCCGGACGGCTGCTACTTTTGCGGGCCTCCTCCCAGCAGGGCCTGGGCGGGGGGGATCATCTGCTGGGTGGTCTTGCCGAGTTCCTGCTCGGTCTTGGCGCGCAGGCGGCGCGCCTCCTCCGGGTCGCGGACGACGTGGGGGGTCAGGAAGACCAGCAGTTCGGTCTTGTTGTCGGTCTTGCTGGTGGACCGGAACAGGTTGCCGACCAGCGGGAGGTCGCCGAGGAAGGGGATCTTGCTGACGTTCCTCGAGACGGAGTTGTTGATGATGCCGCCGAGCACCACGGTCTCGCCGTCCTTGACGCTCACGGTGGTCTGCGCCTCGCGCTGGTTGACGATCGGGGCGTTGAAGCTGGTGTAGCTGACGAAGTCGTTGGCGGTCTGGGTCACGTCCATCGTCACATAGCCGTTCGACGTGATGCGCGGCGTCACCGTCAGCACGATGCCGACGCTCAGGAAGTTGTAGTTGTAGAGGATCGTTCCGGTCGTGGTCACGGTCTGGTTGGTGACGTAGGGCAGGCTCTGGCTGATGTTGATCTGGGCCGTGGCGTTGTTGGTCGTGAAGATGCGCGGCGTACTGAGCACGTTGAACCGCGAGTCCGTCTGGACCGCCTGGAGGAAGACCTGGTACTGGGCCGCCGCCAGCGTGTAGCGCAGGCCCTGCGGCTGGGCCGTGTTGGACTGAAGCCCGTAGGACTGCGTCGCGGTCGTGGTCCCGTGGACGCCGCCGAACGGGTTGGCCTGGGTGACGTTGAACTCGATGCCGAGCTGGTGCGACTTGTCCAGGTTGGCCTCGACGACCAGGGTCTCGATCATCACCTGCTTGGGAATCTCGTCCATCTGCTCCAGGATGGCCTGGACGACCGGCTTGTCCTCGGGCGGGCAGACGACGATGACGCTGTTGGTGTCTATGTTCGGCACCAGCAGGACCTGGTTGGTGAGGCTGCGGACGTTGACGATGCGGCCCTCGGCGTCAAACCCGGTCGTCTGGGAGCTTTGGGCCGACGAGCCGAACCCGCCCTCCTGGCGCGGGTTGCCGTTGCCGTTGTTGTTGAAGTTGTTGCCATTGCCGTTCCCGTTGTTGGTCTGGAGGGAGGGCGGCTGGCTGCTGCCGCCGCCGTTGCCGTTGGTCTGGCCGACCTGGCTGCCGCTGCTCTGGTTCAGGCCCGTGTTGGTCAGCGACCCGCCCACCGGCCCGTTGGTCGTCCTGTTGCCGAAGGACTGGTTGAGCAGGTTGGCGACCACGTCGGCGCGGGCGTTCTTGAAGGCGTACACCCAGGTCGTGCTTTGGAACGTGGCCGGCTGGTCGAGCTGCTTGAGCACCTGGGCGATGTGATCCAGGACCTCGGTCGTGGCGGTGACGACGAGCGAGTTGGTGCGCGTGTCGGCGATCACCGTCCCGTTCTCGTTCTGCGTGTTGTCGGACCCGCCGAAGAAGTAGACCTGCCGGTTGCGGTTCTGGTCCCGCTTGGCCGTGGTGGACCCGCCGCGCCCCAGGGGAGCGCTTTCGGTCAGGATGTTCTGGATGACTGGGGCCAGGTCGTCGGCCAGCGCGAATTGCAGCTTGAAGACGCGCGGCGTCTGGGGCTGGTCCGAGGGCTTGTCGATCTGGGCGACAAACGTGGCGATCTGGTCCTGCTGGGCCGTGGGGGCGTAGACGATCAAGGAGTTGCTGAAGTCCTCGGCGGACGCTTTGATGACCGGCTTGTTCCCCGCCGGCGTGGGCTGCGGCGGCGGCTGGAAGAACGGGTTCTGCGGGGCGGGGCTGCCGTTGGCGAACACGTCGGTGACGACCCGCGCGACCTCGGTGGCGCTGGCGTAGTGGATGGGGTAGACTTTCAGCACCGGCTCCGTGCTGGGCGGGGCGCCCCCAGGGGCGCCCGGGCCGCCCGGGCGGGCCGGACCCCCCGGCCCCCCGGGGCGGCCCGGGCCCCCCGCCCCCCCCGGGGCGCCCCGAGGGGGGGGCCCCCCGCCCGGCTGGACGGTCACCGTCATGCCGCCGGGCTGCCCCGGCATCCCCATCATCGGCATCCCGCCGGGCCGCCCGGCGATGGCCCCGCCGGGGGGTGCGCCGGGGGCGCCCGGACCCGAGCGGGACGAGATCAGCAGGAAGTTGCCTTCCTTGGTGATCGCGTAGTTTTTGAGGTGCAGCAGGGCGTCGAACAGCGCCAGGGCGTCGTTCAGCGACTGCGGCTTCGGGCTTTGCAGGGTGACGCCCCCGACCAGCGCGGGGTCCTTGACCATGGCGATGCCGGTGGCTTGGCTCAAGACGTGGATCACGGCGTCCACGTTGGCGTTGCGGAAGTCCAGCTTGATGCGGACGTTCGGGTTCAGGTGGAACGACTCCCAGGGCGGCGGCGGGGGGACCGGCTTCGCCGCCTTCTTGACGGCGGGCTTGCGGACCGGTTTGGCCGTCACGGCCTTCTTGGGGACGGGCTTGCGGGCTGGCCGGTAGGGCTGCCGCACCATCACGGGGGCTGTGGGGGCAGGCGTAGTCGGGGCG
>CAXTWM010000434.1:0-3690 GCA_964247915.1 uncultured Armatimonadales bacterium
CTTCCCGACTTTTTGGAGGGCATCCTGCCGCTCGTGCCCGAAGGCGAGGTGCGGACCGGCATCGAGCGGGCGCGCGACCTTCCGCCCGGAACCCCCGTCTCCCAGGCGGCCCGCATCCTGGGTAACGGCCATGACATCTCCGCCCAGGACACCGTCCCCTTCGTCCTCTGGTGCGCTGGCCAGCACCTCGGCAGCTACCAAGACGCCCTATGGCTGACGGTCAGCGGCCTGGGCGACCGGGACACCACCTGCGCGATGGTCGGCGGCATCGTCGCCCTGTCGGCGGGTGCGGCCTCCATCCCCGACGCCTGGATTGAGGCCCGCGAGCCGCTGCCGATCTGGCCTTTTGAGGAGCAGACGCAGATGTAAATGAAAGTCGGGAAGAACCCGGCACGGGGCTTGACTTTCCAAGGCTTGCGGACCACAATAGGCTTAACCCCGCCTATGCTAAAGCATGGGCTGTGAGACCGCCTTCGGGCGGTCTCCGCTGTTTTCACTCCTGTACATGAGCAAGGTGGGCTGCAAGGTTTCCTATAAAGAGCTTGATCCCTAGTAGCCCCCTAATCTCTGTTCAAGCTTGTTATGCCCATGACAACATCCACGCCTGTTTTAGAACGTCTCCCCCAACTTCATCACTTCGCCCACGCGGGCGATGTGCAGAGTTTGAAGGGCTTGCTTGCGTCCGGGGTTGATCCCGATACACGGTCAAGTTCTGGATGGACTGCGTTTCATGAGGCTGCTGTTGCAGGACAAACAGAATGCGTTGCCTTGTTACTGGACGCAGGAGCGGACATAGAGGCCATCGTGGCAGAAGAAGACATTCATGGCACCACAGGACTCGCGCTAGCCATAATGAATGGCCGCGTTGACACTGTTAACCTGTTGATACGCCGGGGTGCGGACATCAATCGTGAGGCGAGAGGCAGGCAGAGCGCGCTAGCGGTCGCGCGGGATGTGGAGAAGCGCCCGTGGCACAAAATCGCCGAACAGGTGAAAGCAATTATCAAACTGCTGAAAGATGCAGGCGCGAGTGAGTAGACGGACAGAGCAAAGTATAACCCCACTTCACGAAAGCCGCCGGATGAGGGCGGTGACGGCTTCGCACATCCCCACCGTCAATGCCCTCGTGCGGGAGCACCCCGGCACGATCTCGCTGGGGCAGGGGGTGGTGCATTACGGGCCGCCTCCCGAGGCACGGGAGGGGGTGGAGCGGTTTTTCGAGGACCCCGAGAACCACAAGTACAAGTCCGAGTCGGGACTCCCGGCGCTGATAGATGCCTTCCGGGGGAAGCTGGAAGCCGAGAACGGGATACGGGTCGGGGAGCAGAGCCGCGCTGTGGTGACGGCGGGCAGCAACATGGGCTTTCTGAACGCCGTCCTCGCCGTCGCCGATCCCGGCGACGAGATCATCCTGCCTACCCCGTTCTACTTCAACCACGAGATGGCCGTCACGATGGCAGACTGCCGGCCTGTCCTGGTGCCGACCGACGAGGAGTACCGCCTGCGGCTGGGCGCGCTGGCCTCGGCGATCACGCCGCGCACGAGGGCGATCCTGACGGTCTCGCCGAACAACCCGACCGGCGCCGTCTTTTCCGAGGCGTCGCTGCGGGCGACCAATGAACTGTGCCGGGCGCGGGGCATCTATCACATCAGCGACGAGGCGTATGAGTATTTCGTCTACGGCGGCGCGCGGCACTTCTCGCCGGGCAGCATTCCGGGGAGCGAGGCGCACACGATCACCCTGCACACGCTCTCCAAGACGTATGGCTTCGCGTCCTGGCGCATCGGGTCCCTGGTCATCCCCGAACATCTGAACGAGGCCGTCAAGAAGGCGCAGGAGACAATCGCCATCTGCCCGCCTGTGATCTCGCAGTTCGCCGCCCTGGGGGCGCTGGCGGCGGGCGCGGCGTTCCGGGAACCAAAGATCGCCGCGCTGGCACGGACGCGCGAGATCGTGCTGGCGGAGCTGGGAGCCTTGGGCGGGCGGTGCGACGTGTCGCCGTCGCAAGGGGCGTTTTATCTGTTCCTGCGGCTGCACACGGACGCGCCCCCGCTGACCGTCGTGGAGCGACTGGTTCGTGAACACGGCGTCGCCGTCATGCCCGGCACGGACTTCGGGCCGGGGGACGGCTGCTCCCTGCGCGTCTCCTACGGCGGCTTGCCGCAGGCGACAGCCGCCGAGGGGGTGGGGCGGCTGGTGCGCGGCTTAGGGGCGATTCTGGGAGGCTGAAATGGACATCGTTGGGGTGCAGCTAGACGCGGTCTGGGAGGACAAGGCGGCCAATCACGCCAAACTGGCGGCCCTGCTGGCCGCCGACCCGCCCGAACGGGGAACGCTGGTCGTCCTGCCCGAGATGTGGGCGACCGGGTTCAGCATGAACGTCGCCGAGATCACGGAGTTCGGTGTGGAAACCGAGGCCTTCATGGCGGCGCAGGCGGAAGCCTACGGGATCGGGCTGCTGGGCGGGGTGGTGACGACCGGCGCGGACGGGCTGGGGCGGAACGAGGCGGTCTTCTTCGGGGCGGACGGGGAAGAGGCCGCGCGCTACGCCAAGATGCACCCGTTCTCCTTCGGCGGCGAAACGCGCCACTACGGGCGCGGCTCGGAGGTCGCCCTGTTTGAGTGGCAGGGGTGGATGGTCGCGCCGCTCATCTGCTACGACCTGCGCTTCCCCGAGGTCTTCCGCCGCGCGGCCCGGATGGGGGCCGAGGTCTTCTGCGTCCTCGCCAACTGGCCCCAGGCGCGCGAAGACCACTGGATGACGCTGCTGAAAGCACGGGCCATCGAGAACCAGGCGTATGCCGTCGGCGTGAACCGTTGCGGGGACGACCCCGAGCTGCATTATGGAGGCCGGAGCCTGATCTTCGGCCCGCGCGGGGAAGTCCTGGCGGACGCGGGCCGGGGAGAGGGAATGGTGTCGGCGCGTCTGGACCGGGAGGCGCTGCTGACGTACCGGCGCGAGTTCCCCGCGCTGGACGACATCCACCCGGATTACCGCTGACGGGACGGAACAGCAGGGCGGGGAAACCCTGCCCTGCTGTTCCTCGTCGGCGTGCCCCTCTGGAGAGTCTACGCTTTGGGGGCCTTCGCGCCGCGCTGCTGCTGGCTCATCGCCTTCAGCTTCTGGCGCTGGGCGGGCGTCAGGACCGCCATCATCTGCTTGTTCATGCTCTGGCGCAGGCCCATCATCTTGGCCTGCTTGGCCTGGGGCGTCAGCGAGGCGTTCATCTGGATCGCCTGGACCTGCGGCCCGATGCTCTGCCCGATCGCCTGCATCCGCGCCTTCTGGGCGTCGGTCAGGCCGAGCGCGTCGGCGATCTTCTGCATCCTCCCGCCGCCGCGCTGTCCGGGCGCTGGGGCGGCGTGCGCGCCCGGAGCGGCCTGCACGAGAGTGGGGGCCGCGACGGCGGCCAGGCCGAGGGTGACGGCAGCCAGGGTAAGCGGCAAGAACTTCTTCATCGGTGTCTCCTCTGTGGGCGGGTGTGGTTTTTCCTCCCCGCTGGAAAGAGATACGCAAGAAGCAGGCAAAATGTTCGCCTTCGCCATAAAGGGAGCGATGGGAGCCTAAAACTCCGTCAGCACCAGGCCGCCGTGGGAGCGCAGAATCTGGGGCTGCTGGGCCTCCGGCGCCGGGCGGCTCTCCTGGGGCGGGCGGCTCTCCTGCGGCGGGCGGAATTGGAACAGCGAGG
>CAXTWM010000435.1:0-3686 GCA_964247915.1 uncultured Armatimonadales bacterium
CCTTACGCCCATGTCCTCAACCATGCCGCCGTCGCCTGTAACGCGATGCCGCCGTTTGACGGGCTGGGGGGTGCCCGTGCGGCGTTCCATGCCCTGAACGCGGCCCCACCCGTCGAGGGCTACGTCGCCGCCCATCTGTGCCCGCGCTCGGACGCCCGCCCCGACCCGGACAGGGAGCGGCTGTTCTTCACGCGCGCGAACGGCCTGAAGATTGACGCCATGCGCGAGATGATTGAGCAGTGGGAGGCGGAGGGCAGGCTGGACGGGGACGAGCGGGCCGTTCTGCTGGCGTCCCTGCTGTACGCGGTCAGCTACGTCAGCAACACCAGCGGCGTCTTCAAGGGGTTTCATCGGGGCTGGGGCGGGGCGACACGGACGGCCCTGTATCGCATCTGCTCCGAGATCACGCTCCGCCCGCCCCAGTTCTGGGACAACGGGCAGGAGAATCGGGCTGAGCAGCAGGACGCGCAGGCATTGGCGGAGACTCTGCGGGCGGAGGGGACGACGGCGGACATCGCCTATCTGGACCCGCCCTACAACCAGCACCCGTATGGCAGCAACTACCACGTCCTGAACACGGTCGCGCTGTGGGACAAGCCGGACACCGCGCCCTACCGTGATGGCCGCAACAAGTCCGCCATCCGCCGGGACTGGCGCACGGAGCGGCGCTCGGCCTACAACCACGCCACGGCGCTTGCGGCGTATCAGACGCTCCTCCAGACCATTGACGCCCGATACATCCTGACCAGCTACAGCACGGACGGGAACATCCCCTTAGACGGGCTGCTCCGGGCGGCTGGGGAGCGCGGCGGGATTACCTGCCTGACGCACTCCTACAAGCGCTACCGGGTGAGTTCCCAGCGGATGTCGGCGCGGGCGCGGACCGTGGAGTTCGTCCTGAGCATTGACACCGCCCGGCGGCCGGCGGCGGGCGAGGCCGAGCGGGTGGGGGAGACCATCCGGGCGCAGGAAGCGGCGGAGCGTCCCGCGCCCTGCAAGCATTAAACCTCTTGCCTAAGTTCTACCCGGCCTAAAGGCCGGGTCTATACGGACGGGCCACCCCTTCGGGGCTTCGGAAAACCGTCCGGTGGCCTAGTCTGTAGCCCCGAAGGGGCGGCCATTCTGGGTAGCCCAGCCCTTCAGGGCTGGGTTCGCCTCCGCCAGCCACCGCTCCCGCGCCGCGCCCATGCGCGCCCGCCACGCCTCGGTTTCCCCGGCCCCGAACTTCTGCACGAAGCCGAGCGAGATCCAGGCGGCGTACAGAGCGACGGTTGCCCGCTGCCCTGCCGTCAAGTCCATCAGGCGGCAGAGTTCGTCCCCGTAGAACCGCTCGCGCGGCCCCAGGTCGGAGGCCAGCACGGTCGCCGTCAGCCCCAGCCAGAACAGCGGGTCGCCGTAGCAGACAAAGTCGAAGTCCACCAATCCTTGCAGCTCGCCGCCCTGGACGATGACATTCTTGGTTGTGAGGTCGTCCAGAAAGCAGACGGGCCGCGCCTGCCGGAAATACTCCTCCCGCGACTGGACCAGGGCGGCCAGGCGCGGCTCCGTCACCCCCGCCGTGGCCGCCTCGCCCTCGTGGAGCAGGTCCCACAGGGACGCGAACGGCCCCGCCTCGCCCAGCGGCGCGTAGCCGAAGCCGGCCCCCGCCGGCAGCGCCATCACCTGCTTCTGGAAGCCGACGACCTGCCCCGCCAGCCGCGTCATCTGCGCCCGGCTCATGGCGGGCAGCTCGTCCCGCAGGTCCCGGCCCGGTATCTTTTCTAATATCATCCAGCCGAAGGGGAAATGCTCCCCCGTCAGGTCTTCGGCCAGGACGCGCGGGACCGGCAGGCCCAGCCCGGCGAGCGCCGCCAAGTTCCGCCCCGTCGCCGCGAAGGCCCCCGCGTCGTCGTGGGTGCGGACGATGACGCCCCGCCCGGCCAGCGCCACGTCAAACGTGAGGCTGCTGTGTCCGAAATCCTGGTGCGTGACCGCCCCGGCCTCCTCGCCCAGCGCGTCCCGCACCAGGAGCCGCACCTGACCCGCCCGGTCTGCAACGTCTCCCCGCATCAGTCCGACTCGTATTCCTGCGCGTCCGCCAGGGCCGCGTCAAACCACTCGCCGAAGCCGGGGTAGCGTCGCTCCGTCGCCCCGCCCGGCGCGTCGAAGCCCTCCAGGATCAGGACGGCCTTGCCCGCGCCGTCCGGCCCCTTGTCGAAGCAGGCCACGGCGTCCGTGTCCACCCGCCGGGCGAAGGCGATCAGCGGCTCCACGCGGCGCTCCCGCAGCCGGGCCGTCTGCGCGTCAATCCCGGTCTCGTCCAGCATTTCCCACGGGGCGATGCTGTCCGGGGCGTCTTCGGTCGTTTGTTCTTTCCGTTTGCGCTTGAACATCAGCTTTCCTCTTGGGTGAGCAGGTCGGCGAAGACGAAGCCGTCGCGGGTGACGACCTCGCCCACGGCCACGGGAACGGGCCGCGCGAACATCGGGCCGGCGTGGGCGAACGTGTGGAACTCGCCCGCCTCGCCGCAGGGGTCCACGCCCGGCGGCAGGCCATCCAACAGGGCGGCGTCGAAGGCGCGGCCCGCGAATGACGGCGGCAGGCGGCCGGGGTCCACGCAAGTCAGCCGCGCTTCCAGGCCGCCCGCGACCATCTCCCGCGCCAGAGTGCCCGTCGGCCTCCCCCACAGCGGGAACAGCGGCGTCAGCCCCGTCCCGTCTAGCTGACGCTCCCGATACGCGCGGACCTCCTCCAAGAACAGGTCCCCGAAGGCGATGTGCGTCACGCCCCACTCCTCCTGTGCATCGGCCAGCGCCCGCCCCACTGCCGCCTCATACTCCGCGTTGGAGCACGGCCACGGCAGCGGCACGGCCCGCAGCGGCAGGCCCACAGAGGCCGCCTGCGAGGCCAGAAGCGTCCGCCGGACGGCGTGCATGGCGACCCGGTCACCTTCCGCGTTCAGCGTCGTCAGCAGCCCGGCGACTTCCACCGCGCCGGCTCGGCGCAGGACGTGCAGCGCCCAGGCGGCGTCCTTGCCGCTGCTCCAGGACAGCAGGGCGCGTGGTCTTGATGACATGGCCCTTTGTTCCCGCTCCCTGCCCCCGTTTCCTGCCTCGGTGACTCGTGGAACGACTCCGTGTTATGCCAGGGTGATGAGAGCTTCCGTGGCCGATATGGGCGGTCTACTTGGCGGGGGCGACGTTGAGCTTGGCAGGGCCGAACCCGTCATCGGTGGAACCGCTGTTCGGAGGCTCGAAACTCTCCCACACCTGCCCCGTCACGGTGTCCAGCACGAAGGCGTGGTTTTGCAGGGTGTGCATCTCGTAGCGGTGCAGCGTCTGCGGCGCCGGCTTGAGGGCCGTCCCCGCCCCCAGAACGGCGGTCATCAGCAGGCCGAGGCCCAGGCCGACGCAGACGCTTCTCCATTCCAATCTTGGCTTCATGTGAGTTCCTTTCCAGTGATCGCGATACGGAGTGAACAGCCGGACCCTGCCCTGTTCCCCTGCCTCGCCCCCGTTTCCTGCTTCGGGTTTGACTTCTCGCTTCGTCATATGCTATACCAAAGGCATGAAAGTCGCCATCGTCGGGGTCGGCGGGACGGGGAGCGCGGCGGCCCGCTTCCTGGCGCGGGCGGGGCATGAGCCCGTCGCCGTCGAGCAGGTTGCCCTCGGGCGCGCCTGGGGCAGCTCGCACGGCGAGTCGCGCAG
>CAXTWM010000436.1:0-3686 GCA_964247915.1 uncultured Armatimonadales bacterium
CCCGCCAGGACGCGGTAACGCCCGCCGACATCCGCCGCGTGGCCCGCCGCTACCTGGTCGCGTCCAACCGCATCGTCCTGAACGTCACCCCGAACACCTACGACTGAAGCGCGTCCATAAAATTCCCATGTCTCCGCCCCGCCCTGCTGGTCCTCGCCGCCGTCATTTTGGGCAGCGGATACGGGCTGTGGCGGGCGGCACACCCCGTTCATCACCCCCTCCCGGCCCTGGTCCTGAAGGGGCTGGCGCCGGTCGCCGCCGCGTCCGCCCCCAAGCCGTTCCCGCAGCCGCGCGTCGTCACGCTGCCCAACGGCCTGCACGTCTTTGTCCTGGAAGACCACCGCCTGCCGACCGTCGAATGCCGGCTCGCGCTGCGCGCGGGTTCCGTGTTCGAGACGCTGCCCGGCGCGGCGTCCCTCACCGCCGCCATGATGACCGAGGGGACCGAGACGCGCAGCGAGCTGGCGCTGGCCGAGGCGACCGAGCAGCAGGGCGCCCGCCTGACCGTGCAGGCGGAGAACGAGCGCTGCGTCGTGCGCGTCGTCGGGCCGTCCCAAGCCGCGCCCGCCCTGCTGGACGTTCTCGGCGACGTCGTCCTGCACCCGGCCTTCGCCCAGGATCGCCTGGAGCGCGTCCGGTTCCAGAAGACCGCGCTCGACTCGCAGACCATCGGCTCGGTCAGCGCGACGAGTCGCGTCTCGGGCCGCCTGTTCTACGGCGACACCCCGTATGCCCTCCCGGCGGCGACGGCGCAAGACTACCATGCGCTGAACCGGCAGGACGTCATCGCCTTTTACGAGCGCTTTTACCGGCCCAACGGAGCCGTGCTCGGCATCGTGGGGGATGTCCGGGCGGACGACGTCCTCGCCCGCGTCCTGCGCCTCTTCGCGCCCTGGCCCGCCGCCTCCATCACCCCGCCCCTGCCCGTCGCCCCGTTCGTCGCACCCGCCGTGCGCCGCGTCGCTCTGGTGGACTGGCAGTATTCTTCCGACACCCTGCTCACCTTCCAAAGCCTGGCCGTGGGGCGCGGCGACCCCAATTTCATCCCGCTCACCGTCGCCAACCAGGTGCTGGGCGGCTACTCTTCGGGGCGGCTGTTCCAGGACCTGCGCGAGTCCAACGGCTACACCTACGGCGCGTCCTCCTGGCTGGCGGCCGCCTCCTGGCCGGGACTGTGGAACGCCGGGGCGAGCGTCCCCTACGAGGACACGGGGGACGCCGTGCGGGCCGTGGACGAGGAACTGCGGCGTCTGCGCGAGGAGCCGGTGCCGGACGAGGAGCTGGCCCGCGCCAAGCGCAGCCTGATCGGCGGCCTCGCCCTGACGCGGGACCGGCCCGGCGACCTGCTGGGGCACCTCATGGACGTTTACGAGTACGGCCTGCCGCCGGACTACTGGCAGACGTATCCGGCGCGCGTCCAGGCCGTCTCTGCGCGGGACGTCCAGCGGGTCGCGCGGAAGTACCTCGCCGCCGAGCGCGTCCAGATCATCGCCCTCGGCCCCGCCGCGAAGATCGAGGGGGACCTGCGCCCGGAAGGTCCCGTGGACCGCTATGATGAGCGCGGCTACCCCGTGGCGGAGAAACGCCGCGCCGGGCTGCGCCTGCCGAACTGGCCGTTCGGGCGATGACTTGGCGTTCCGAGGTCTTGTCATCCCCCGCCTTCTGTGGTACACTCTGAACAGGAGAGCGCATGTTTGGCTTTTTCGTGATGTGCGGGCCGGGGGACGCCGAGTGCCAGGCCCCGGACGGCCCCAGTGACGCCGCCTTGATCGCCGCCGCCCAGGGCGGCGATGTGGCCGCGTTCGGGACGCTGCACGCGCGCCACTACAAGCGCATCTACCACCTCGCCTACCTCAAGACCAACAACGCGCAGGACGCCGAGGATGTCGCTTCGGAGACGTTCATGCGCGCCCTGGCGAGCCTGGGCCGCTTCCGGCTAAAGAGCGACCCCCAGGCCGGCCCCGTCTCGTTCTACCCCTGGCTGCACCGGATCGCCCTCAACCTCATCGTGGACGGCCACCGGCAGCGCCCGCCCTCGGGCGTCGTGTCCCTGGACGCGCCGGTCATCGCGGGGATGCGCGCCCTGCTGGACTCGCAGCTTCCCGGCGGCTCGCCCTCCCCGCAGGAGGTCGTCGAGCGCCATGAGGTGCAGCAGCTCGTCCGCGCCGCCATCGCCGCGCTCCCGCCGGACCAGGGGGACGTGCTGGTCCACCGCTTCCTGGGCGACCTGACGCCGCGCGAGATCGCCCCGCTCCTGGGCCGCTCCGAGTCCGCCGTCAAGTCCCTGCTGCACCGGGCTACGGTCGCTCTGAAGCGCGAGATCGAGCGGCGCGTCGAGGCCGTGGAGCGCCTAGAAAGCGGGCGCGACCGCCGCGTCGTCTCCCCCCAGGCCCGGAAAGAGGAAACGCAGTATGTCGGAAGAAGTTGACCCCTCGGCCCTGGATTCCTCACTCGAATCGCCCGCGCTTTCGGGGACGGTCCGGCTGGCCCAGTCCGCCCTGCGCTCGCCGCCGCCGCCCGCCCAGGCCGAGGCCGAGTCGCTCCGCCAGGTGGAGACGCTGATGCAGGACGCCGCCCTGTCCCCCCGCGTCCTGCGCGAGCTTGACAGCCGGAGCAACTCCCATCCCTGGCTGGAGCGCCTGCGCTTCTGGAAGCGATGACGCCAGCAGGCCGGCGCCGGCTAGCTCCGCAGACAGTGAAATGTGTAAACAACCCCACCCCAGTAGTGCCAGAGGTACAAGACGTTGACGGCGAGGCCGCCTATGGGGATGAGCAGCACCTTCGCCCATTGGAGCGGGCCGGGCGGGTGCATCCGGCCGTCCCGGATGCCCAGCCAGCGCACGAGCGGGCCTTCCAGGGAGAGAGCCGGCAGGCGGCCCGTCCGGTCTTCCAGGTTCTTGTGCTCCGCGTCCTCCACGCCCGACTCCAGCAGGAACCGGACGCGGCGGAGGTTCTTCAGGGCGGGCCGCAGCATCGCCGCCCCGGCGAGGGCGAACACCAGGACGCCCAGCGCGTAGAGGGGGTACACCAGGACGCCCAGCGCGTAGAGGGGGTACACGTTGGAGCGCATCCCCTGGATGCGCGAGACGGAGGGGAAGGCGCGGACGTACTGGACCGGCACAGGCAGGCCGACCGCGACCGGCGCGACCACCGTGGGGGTCTCGACCATCGGGCCACCCTCCAGGCTGGCGCCCTCATAGGAGGTCCCGCGCCCGGTCCCGCCGCCGGGGAGGGCGTAGGTGTAGTGGACGGCGAAAATCGGCTGGGCGCCGGTCGCGTGGCGCAGGTTGCCGGCGACGTAAGACGTGCCGGTGCCCTCGATAAGCGGCGTGGCCTCGAAGCCCGTCACGGTGCCGGAGACGGTGGGCGGGGGGACAAGGAACAGCAGGGATTTGACGTCCGCCCCGAAGGCGCAGTTGAACCAGAAGGCGAGCATCCCCATGCCCAGGAAGAGCCAGCCGAGCTGGCTGGCCAGCAGGAGGAGGTACAGCGGCAGGCCCTCCGGCACGGGCCGGGGCGGCGGCATGAGCCTGGCGCCTTCCCCCGCAGGGGGGCCGCTCACATCGGGCGCGCTCATAGCACAGAAGCCCGGCACCCGTTAGTCCTCGCCAGGCATGATCCCACAATGCCCCAGCCAGGCGCGACGTCTCTAATCACGCGCGACAAGCCGACGCTGCCCACGAGAC
>CAXTWM010000437.1:0-3667 GCA_964247915.1 uncultured Armatimonadales bacterium
GCGGCTTTTTCTGTAGCCCCGAAGGGGCGGCCCCTCCGAATAGGCCCGGCCTTTAGGCCGGGTGAGACTTTCATGCGGAAGCCGCTGGAGCCATGCCAGCGGGGAGGCCCCCATGACCTACAAGATGCGCCGCGCCGCCCTCATCGCCGCGCTGCTGTCGCTGCTCCTCCCATCTCTCTCCCACGCCCAGGCCGTACCCCAGGCCGCGCCGGACGCCATCGTCCAGATCACCCCCGCCCAGGCGTCTACCTTCTTCTCCGCCTTCACCGCCCTCGCCCAACAGGCTAACGTCATGGTCGTCGCCGAGGACCAGCCCTTGCACATGAGACTGACGCCCCAGGCCATCACCGGGCTGAGGCTGAAGGGGGACGGCGAACCGCTGTCCACGCTGCTACCCAGACTGGCAGGGGCTTATGACTACGACGTACAGCCTTCGGGTAAGGCGTTCCTGTTGAAGAAGCGGTACACTGACGCGGCGGACCTGCCCAGCGTCACCGTCAGGGAATGTGCCATCGCTCTGGAAGAAACCAACCGCTACGCCGAGAACTTCAACCCGCATCTCGTACTGGGACTGCCGGACAGAAGCCCCGCCATCCACGACCTGATCTACTCGCTGACGCCGGAGCAGCTTGCGGCGATGGGGGACATCCACCGGGGCGTGCCGGTGGCCTCGCTGGCGCCGGTCCAGCAGCAGGAGGTGTGGCAGTTCCTGATGCATATGTATGTGCAGACGGCCATCGCGGACCTCCCGAGCACCGTTGGCTTCCTGAGTCGCGTTTCTGCAAGCGACCCCCTGTTTAGCTGGCGTGACTGTGCCCATCTCGGTAACTCTATGTTCGCCCGATACTATGCCAAATCCAGCATACGCCTGTTCGGTTATGACGCCACCCTCGCCGGCGGGAAGCCCCTCTTCATCACGATGAGCAAGCCCGATCAAGTCCGGGTATCCCTTGACGGATCGGTAGGGACTACGATAAGACAGGCTCAGGAGGCGGGAGGCCCCCCGCCGCAGGCGGGGGGCCTTGGGCAGCCATTTGCGTCAGGCGACATAACCGACCCCCTGCCCACGCCGGCCAATGCCCCCCCCGCCTGAGCCGCCCGTCAGCTCCTCGCTGGGCGACATTCTCACCCGCCTCAACGCCCGCGTCGCCGCCGACCCAAAGGGCGACGGCCTGAAAGTGACGGTGGAGTCGTACCTGGCTCCCAAGCAGGCCACCGTCTTCGGCGAGGCGCTGGCGACGCCCCGGCACGAAGTGGCCGCGCTGGCGGGCGTGTACGGCCTGCGGGTCTTCAAGGACGATCCCGTCGGGGGACACGACCGCCTGCGCCTGACCCGGCTGACGCCGACCGCGACGCTGGACGCGGCCGCCCTGCACGATGTCATGGGGCAGTTCCTGCCCGCCCCGCTGGTCCGCGCCTGCCGGATGCACCCCACCTTCAGTCAGGTCTTCCCCCCCGACCCGATAATGCCCTACAACGTCTCGCCGCTCTTGGTGTACGCCGTGAGGCAGATACGGACGGCGGCGGAGCCGAAGATTCGGGCCTCCAAGGACGGCCATGTGGCGCTGTCGGCCCTGTCGGAGCGGGAAGGGCGGGCCTTCGCGGCCTTCCTCATGGCGGACGCGATGGACTCCTTGATGCGTATGCTCCCCGCCGAGCCGCCCAGGGAAATCACCCGGTTCAACGAAGTGCGCCTTTCCGGCGGGCTGTCCGAGAAGGACGGCAAGCAGCGATTGACTCTCCTGCTGGCGCTTCCCAACCCGGATGACCCTTCTGTTTTGCAGCAGGGCATGGGGGTGGGCGAGATCAATTATGACCCGGTGAATCATAGCTTCTAAGCGAGCGGGGCCGGCTTGGGAACAATTGGCAGTGCTCTTGCGCCCAAGTAGGGGGAGTTGACCCGCGAAAGGTGTGCCATGAACAAGTTTACCAAGTCTTTCATCCGGTCCGCGTTCGGCCTCGGCGTCCTGCTGGGGATGGTTCTCTGTGTGGGGGGCGCGCGGGCGCAGGGGGAGACAACGGTGGACGCCGACCCGCCGCGTCACCTGGAGGCCGGGACGGCGCTTAAAGTTCGGTTGCTCAAAGACTTCCACGCCGCCACGGCGCACGTCGGCGACCATGTGCAGGCCGAGGTGGCGGGCGACGACCCGAACGACCTGCCCGCCGGCACCCTGCTCTTCGGCCATGTGACCTGGATCAAGCCCTCGGGCGGCTCGAAGCCGGGCGAGGCGGACGTCGCGTTCGACCTCCAGCGCGGCGACGGCCCGGACGCCATCCGGGACGCGGCCTCGGTCCACCTGGTCGGCAAGGAGGACAAGGAGGCGGTGGAGGAGCGCGCCAAAAAAGGCGCGGGCGCGGGGGCCGGGCTGGGCGCTCTGCTCGGGGTCGTCTTGGGGCGCAAGCACAAGCTGGGGGACGCCGTGGGCGGGGCGATTTTGGGCGCGCTCGGCGGGGCCGCCGTGAACGCCGTGTCAAAGAAGCACGGCGCTGATGTCAGCCTCAAATCCGGCGACGAGATCGAGGTCCATCTGGACCGGCCCGTGACGCTGGGCGGCGCGGCGTACTGATCTATGACGGCATCGAAAAAGAACAGCCCCCGCCGGTGTTGGCGGGGGCTGTTTCTATCAGTGCATCGGTGGTGGAACGAATACACGCGGCGCTATAAGTTGCCAAATCATCTCCAGTAAAAGAATGCAAACGGCAAAAACGCCGCCGATACGTCCCAGACTGGTGCCCTTGCTTGCCCATCCGAGTACCGCCCCGGCCAGCAGGAGGGCGTCACATGCGATCAAGAACAGGCCGTACTCCCTAAACTCATTGGCGAGGCGGCTGTAGAACGGGACGTAGTATCCTGTCCAGGTGACGGCAGGCTGGTAAGAGACATAGTGAACAGCCAACAGGCTGACCGTGCCCGCTAGGGCGCAACCTGAGGCTATCAGAGCAGTCGGCGACCTTACTGAGTCGCCTTGCTTGTTTGTTGCCTGATACAGATGGCGTTTGAGCATTTGTTTTCAGCTAAAGCCGCTCTCAAAACACCTCGTTCTCGCCGATGACCGGGTTGGACAGCGTCCCGATCTCGGCGATCCGCACTTCCACCCGGTCACCGGGCTGGAGCGGCCCGACGCCGGGCGGGGTGCCCGTCGCGATCACGTCGCCGGGGTGGAGGGCGAAGTGGTGGGAGAGGTAGGAGATCAGGAACGGGACCGAGAACAGCATTTCGGACGTGTTGGCCTGCTGCTTCACCTCGCCGTTGACGCTCAGGGTGAGCTGCACGTTCCCCGGATCGGGCAGCTCGTCGGGCGTCACGATCCAGGGGCCGAGCGGGCCGAAGGTGTCGTAGCTCTTGGACAGGAACCACGGGAGACTCTTGCCGATGGCCCGCTTCTGCTCGTCGCGCGCGGTCACGTCGTTGATCAGCGTGTAGCCCGCCACCAGCGACAGCGCCTCGGCTTCGGAGACGTTCCGGCCCGCCGTGCCGATGACGACCGCCAGTTCCCCTTCAAAGTCCACGCGCCCGACATTGGGCGGCAGGACGATGGGCCGGCCGTCGGCGATCACGCTGGTGGACGCCTTCTGGAAGACGATCGGCTCGTCGGGCGCGTCGTTGCCCAGCTCTTTGGCGTGTTCGCCGTAGTTGCGCCCGATGGCGAGGATGCGGTGCGGGGAG
>CAXTWM010000438.1:0-3657 GCA_964247915.1 uncultured Armatimonadales bacterium
CTCCCATGATCGCCCCGCCCCGCCGCGACACCGCCCGCAGTGCGGATGCCTGGTTCGGCCAGTTCTGGAAGCTGCTGGTCCGGCTGGCCGTCCTCGCCTTCGCCGGCTACTTCGTCTGGCGCGTCCGTACCATCCTGACCGACATCCTGGTCGCCTCCATCTTGGCCTTCGCGCTGGTCGGCCCCGTCAACTGGCTCTGCCGGTTCCGCGTCCCGCGCATCGGGGCGCGGACGCACCGGCTGGTCGCGACCCTACTGGTCTTCTTCGCCCTGGGCTACGCCGTCTTCGCCGGGGCGGCCCTGATGGTTTCGCCCTTTGTGGATCAGATCCACGGGTTGATCAGTAATCTGCCCCTGTACCAGCGCGAGGTCGCCCAATACGCCGCCGCGCTCCAGGCGCAGTATAACAGTCTGCCGCCCGACGTCAAATCTCTCCTGCGGCGGCCCGACGGGAGCGGGGCCGGGGGCGGTTTTTCGCCCATGCCTTGGCTGCAAAGCCTGCTGCTGGCGACCGTCCGGGGGCTGGCCCGCATCGTGGACCTGATCCTGATTCCCGTGCTCGCCTTCTACTTCGTGCTGGACGGGCGTGCCCTGCGGAACGAGTTTCTAGCCCTCGTCCCGCACCGCCGGGTCCGCGAGACCCTGGCCTTGCTGCGCGAGTCGTCCGCGATCATGCGGACCTACATCATCGCCCAGCTCTGGCTGTGCGTCATCGCCGGAGTCGTCGTCTACCTTGGCTTGTCGCTCATCCACATGCCCTACGCGCTCGTCCTGGGCCTGCTGGCGGGGTGGACGCGGGCCATCCCGATCATCGGCCCCATCCTGGGCGGCATCCCCATCGTCCTGCTGGCCGCCGTGCTGCCGCCGGAGCACGGCGGCGGCATCGGGCTCGCCCTCAAGGTGCTGGTCTTCTTTTCCGCCCTCCACCTGTTCGAGAGCAAGCTGCTGATGCCCAAGTTCATCGGGCACCGCATCCACCTCCACGCCGCCGTCGTCATCATCGTCCTGCTGATCGGGGCCGAATTCTTCGGCCTGCTCGGCATGTTCCTGGCCGCGCCGCTCGCCGCCATCGGGCGCATCCTGATCGCCTACTACGTCATCCGCCCGCGCCGCCTTGCCGCCCGCGCCCCGTCCCATGCGCCGCCGCTGCTCATCAAGACCCAATAATCAAGACCCCACAGGAGATACGTTTTTTGCCGCCGACCACGCCCGACAACTACACCCCGTACATCACCTACTTCCAGGCATTCATCCTGGGACTGGTCCAGGGCGTCACCGAGTTCCTGCCCGTGTCCAGCACCGCGCACATGCGTATCCTGCCCGCGCTGCTCAACCACTACAACTCCTCCTGGCCCAATGACACCGGTGCGGCCTTCTCCGCCATCGCCCAGCTCGGCCCGATGGTCGGCATCATCGCCTATTTTCGCAAGGACCTGGCGCGCTACGTCGCCGGCCTGGCCCGCAGCGTCCAGAAGGGGCGGCTTTTCCCGAAGGGCGACACGGACGCGCGGCTGGCCTGGTACGTCGTCTTCGCGACCGTTCCCATCATCGTCAGCGGTCTGGCCCTGGAAAAGCGCATTGACAACGAGTACCGCAACCTTTATTTCATTGCGGGCGCAATGATCGTGCTGGCCTTGATCCTGCTCGCCGCCGAGATGGCCGGCAAGCGGACGCGGCGGCTGGAAAGCCTGACGTTGGGCGAGGCCATCGGTGTGGGTTTGGCGCAGGCCTTAGCTGTCATACCCGGCACGTCCCGGTCCGGCGTGACCATCTCCACCGGCCTGTTCCTCGGACTGGAACGCGAGGAGGCCGCCCGTTTCTCGTTCCTGCTTTCCGTCCCGGCGATCACGCTGGCAGGCCTGTACAAGCTGCTCAAAACGCTGTTCCCACAGACGTTCGGCGAGAGCGCAAGCGCCGCACACGGGGCCGCAACAGTTGCGCCCCCACCGACGCCGCACTTGAGCGAGGTTGCCGGCCCCTACATCTTCGCCGCCGCCGTCGCAGGCGCCTTCGCCTACGTCGTGGTCCGCTGGCTGCTCGGCTACCTGAGCGACGAAAAACACTCGACGCTGCCGTTCATCGTCTACCGGATCGCCCTCGGGATCGCGCTGATCCTGCTGGTGCATCTAGGGATCGCGGTGCCGCAGTCGCATTAGGGCATTTTTCTGCGGGCGGTTGAAACCGCAGCAACAAGGTCACGAAGTCCGCCTGCGCGGACTAAGACCGCTGTTCCCTGCTTAACCTGCGAAGGCAGGTTTCGTGCCCCCGTTGCCGCGACTTCAGTCGCCCACTTACAAACAGGAGGAATCTCCCCATCCCCCGTCGAAACCGCCTCTGATTTCGCCGGAGAAATCTGCCGATGATGACTCATACCCCACGGAGCCAACCATCGCGGCAGCGCAGGCCCGACGACGCGCTTCCTTTGTTTCTGTCGCACGACTTGACTCGACGATCTTCATTCTCGGTCATTCAGCAACAAGGAGGACATTTATGTCGCCCGAACTCTCTTTCGGTACGCCGTCTCAGCCCGACCCGACCCTGCGCCGCCTGTTCGGCGCCCTCGTCGAGCGCGCCTTTCTCCAGACGCTCGGCGTCTACGAGTCGCACGTCGCCGACTACCTCGCCGACGTCCTGACCGACTTCGCGCACATGCGGCAGGTCTACAAGATCAAAGACCTGAGCGGGAAGACGCTGCACGAAGTCGCCGACATGCTGCTCCATGCCGACGTTCGGCTGGAAGCGACCTCGTTCAACCGCGAGCGCGAGGTCCACAAGCACATCGGCGACTTCACCCTCTTCTGGGCAGGCCTGTATCCCGAAAGCCTGCCCCGGTTGCAGGCGCAGACCCGCCGCGATCACCTGCTCGATTACGTCCAGCAGGGCAAGAACAGCTACGCTATCGCCGCCTCCCACGACTACGGCGACTACCGCCAGCAGGCGCCGACTCTCCGCAAGATTTCTGACGAGTTCGAGCTGTGCCTGTACGGCCTGCACTCCGTCCGCAAGCAGATCGACACTCTCGGCAAGGGCGGCGGAATGGCGCAGGCGGCGTAAAAGGTCCGCGCAGGCAGGAATTCAGAATGGCAAGGGTGAATAGGGGTTCACCCTTGCCGTTTCTTGCCACAGGAGGACCCGCCATGACCACACTGCCGACACAGCCGTTCGGCCCCGACGCCGTCCCCGTCTCGCGCATCGCCCTGGGGTGCATGGGCCTGGCGGGGACCTGGAACCCCGCCGAGGTCGGCCCCGAGCACCGGCGCAAGGCCATCGCCGCCTTCGAGGCGGCCCTGGACGCCGGCATCACGTTCTATGACCACGCCGACATCTACGGCGGCACCGCCTGCGAGTCCATCTTCAAGGACTGTTTGGAGGCCGTGCCCGGCAGCCGCGACCGCATCTTCATCGCCACCAAGGTCGGCATCCGGTCGGGCCACTACGACCACTCGCCGAACTACATCCGGCAAAGCCTGCGCGGGTCGCTCGACCGCATGGGCATAGACTCGGTGGACCTGTACCAACTGCACCGGCCCGACCCCCTGAGCCACCCCGCCGAGACCGCCGCCGTCCTGGATGAACTCGTGGAGCAGGGGCTGGTCAAAACGGTCGGCATCTCCAACTACTACCCGCATCAGACGCTGGCCTTGCAGAAGTACTTAAA
>CAXTWM010000439.1:0-3622 GCA_964247915.1 uncultured Armatimonadales bacterium
GGCACGGGAGTTCGGGGGCTTGCGCGTGGTCAGCGTCATCGTCGGCCTGTGTCTGGCCGCGCCGGTCTGTGTCTTTGTCCCGCTGCTCCAAGCGCGGCTGATGCTGCTGGGGCTGGGCGCTCTGATCGGGCTGACCCTGCCCGAAACGCTGCTGGAACAGGCGATCCGGCGGCGGCAAGTGCTCATCCGGCGGGCGCTGCCGGACGCGATTGACCTGCTCGTCGTCAGCGTGGAGGCCGGGATGGGCCTGGACGGGTCGATGGCGAAGGTGACGGAGAAGATGCGCGGGCCGCTGGCGGACGAACTGGCGAGAGCGCGGCACGAGATGCGCCTGGGCAAGACGCGCGGGCAGGCCCTGCGGGACATGGCGGCGCGGCTGGACATGGGGGAAGTGAAGACGTTCGTCGCGGCCATCTACCAGGCGGACCAACTGGGGACGAGCATCGCGCGTGTCCTGCGGGCGCAGAGCGCGATGGCGCGGGCGGCCCGTGTGCAGCGGGTCCGGGAGCAGGCGGCGAAACTGCCGGTGACAATGCTGTTCCCGCTGGCCCTGTTCATCTTCCCGGCGATCTTCGTCGTCCTGCTCGGCCCAAGCCTGATGCGCCTGATGGCGGCTCTGGGGCACATGAACTAGACAACAAAAAAGCGGGAGGCTGTTGCCTCTCGCTGGGGTTCGTTTTCGCGAACGTGAATATAGTATTGCATATCGCCGGGCTTGTGTTAAGAGCGCCTGAGCAACGGTTAGGCCTTAAAAACGGGTCAGGATCGGCGCTGTCGCTGAGAATACGCGGTGGAACCGGCGAAAACACCATTCAAATACGGCTGTGGCACGTTTAATCCGTCTCGCAAATGTGCCAAAATAAAGCCGTGAAAAAGAGCAAAGACATCCGCACGCGAGGGGCAAAGCCGCAGGACCCCGGCGAACGAACAGCACGGGTGAAGGCCGCCGTGCGGGACCTGGAGCGGATCGGGGCGGCGTTCACCGTCGCCGAAGTCGCCGAGCGGGCAGGCATCTCGCGGGCGACATTGTACCGCAGCCCGGACCTGCGCGCCCTGGTCGGCGCGAAGGGCGACGGGCCGAGACTGGTGGACGCGACGGTCCACGAGAAAGTGTGTGCGCGGCACGAGGCGCAGAAGGCGAAGACACGCGCCCTGCGGCGCGAGCTGGCCGAGGCCGAGGCGGGCTGGGAGGAGATGCGCGAGCGCGCCCGGACGGCGGAAGCAAAATTGGCCGCCGCCGAGCGCCGGGCCGAATCCCTGGCGGCGCAGGCGCGGGGCGGGATCGGCGGCTCTCTGGGGGTGGTCTCGGTCAAGCTGGGGCCGGACGAGATGCGCCGCTGTCGCCGCGTCCTGGCCCGCGCCCTGCACCCGGACCTGTTCGCGCAGGACAGCGCGGCGTCGGCCCTGGCGACCGAACTGCTGAAGACGCTGAACGCGCTGGCGGAGTAGCGGGGCAGGAAAAGCCGTCGCGGGTGGGGAAACTGCGGTCATGCCTGACCTCCTTGTGCCTCTCTACAAACTGCCGCCGCGCGAAACCGGCGCGGCCAGCGTCCGCGCGGCCAATGTCATCATCCGCCGCGCCAACCCGTTCGAGCAGACGCCCGTCGGCGACTTCATCCGCACCCACTTCAGCCTGGGCTGGGCCGAGGAGACCGCCGTGACCTTCGCCCGCCAGCCCATCACCAACTTCCTCGCCATCGAGAACAAAAAGATCGTGGGCTTCGCCGCCTTCGAGTCCACCCGCAAGGCGTTCTTCGGCCCGACCGGCGTGGACCCCGCCCACCGGGGGCGCGGCATCGGACGCGCCCTGCTGATCGAGTCGCTGTGGGGCCTGCACGATCTGGGCTACGCCTACGGCATCATCGGCGCGGCGGGGCCGGTCGAGTTCTACCAGAAGGCCGTCGGCGCCATCGTCATCCCCGACTCGTGGCCTGGCGTCTACGCGGATCTGCTGCGGTAGAATCGCCAAGCCATGTCCTCACTATACGCCTCTTTCCAGGAAAACCCTCGTCCCTTTACTGGAATTTGCCCCGCTACCCCCTTTGGCTCCAATCTTGCAAGATGTGACAGTGCGGCGCTCCACATGGGACGCGCCGCAGGCAATCGGGCCTCACTCTTGCTCTGTTTTCCAAAGGAAAGAAGCGTATGTCTCTCTTACACAAGGCCGGCCTGGCGCTGGTCGTGCTTGGCGCTCTCGGGCAGGCCCCCGCTGCACACGCCCTGGGCGTCACCATCACTCCTGCGTCCGTGACCGGCGGCGCCGGCAGCGGGTACACTTATTCGTATGCCGTGACGCCGGACTTCAACGCGAGCCAGTTCGCGTTCACCTTCTCGGACCCGAATGTCAAGTTCGCCAGCGTCACCGGACCACTGGATGTTGTCATGGCGACCAGTCCGGGCAGCTTCACGAACTTCAGTTCGACCGGGGCGACCCTGGCCGCCAACACCCCGGAGACGATCACCTTCACCTCACCGGACGGGCCGAACGGCGGGACTTTTGTCGCCGCCGGCACCGGCGTCGGTGTCGGGGGATTTTCCAACACAGCCCCTGGCCCCAATCCCGTGCCAGAAGCCTCCACGACGGTGAGCCTGGGCCTGCTGCTGGCGCTTGGCCTGGGCGGCGTGGTGGTCGCGGCCCGCAGGAAGAAAACGGCCTAAGCGTCTTCCGCTTCGTGGCAGACTTCCGCCCGCGCGTCTTCCCCGGCCCCTGCCTCGTCCAAGGTGGGGGCCGTCCCGCTTTGCCGCCGCGCCCCAGGCATCATCCCCACGCCGGCCAGCACCAGGGCACAGAAGGTGACGAACCAGTCGCCCCAGCGGACGTAAGGCGTGGTCGTCGCCCGCGACTCGACCGGCGCCCAGACCACGGCAGGCTGGAACAGGCCCGCCTCGGTCAGAACTCGGCCCGTCGGGTCAATCACCTGCGAAACCCCGGTGGCCGCGCTGCGGACGAGGTAGCGGTCGGCCTCGCACGCCCGCACGGCGGCGATGGCGGAATGCTGCCGGGCGGCGGCGGTGCGCCCGAACCAGGCGTCGTCGGTGGAGACCACGAGCAGACCGGCGCCCCGTGCCACTTGCTCCCGCAGGAATCGCGGGTAGGACGACTCGAAGCAGACCGTCGCGCCGAGGGGGCCGACGCCCGGCCCGCCGTCGAGCAGCGGCTGCGTGTCCGCCCCCGCCTTCATGTCGGAATGGGTGACGTGGAGTGCTTCCAGGAACGGGAACCGATCCACGCCGGGCACGAATTCGCCGAACGGGACGAGCTGACGTTTCTGATAGCTGCCGGTGATGTTCCCCCGCGCGTTCATCAGGAACAGGCTGTTGGCGCTCTTGCGCTGGCCCCAGTCGTATTCCCCGCCGCCGATGACCATCGCCTGGCGCGCGCGGTACGCCTGCTTCTGCGTGCGCCGCCGCGTCTCGGCGTCGTTCAGCAGGTTGCCTGGGAACGCCGTTTCGGGCCACACGACGAGCCGCGCCCCGTGCGATGCCGCTTCCCGGCTCTGCCCCAGGAACGTCTGCATCGCGCGCGCGACATACGCCGGGTCCTGAGTGACATTCTGAACGATGTCTCCCTGCAAGGCGGCGGCGACGAACGTGGGCCGCAGCCGCTCCGCCCGCATCGTCA
>CAXTWM010000440.1:0-3619 GCA_964247915.1 uncultured Armatimonadales bacterium
CGGCCTCCCAGGACATGGCACGGACGGGTGAGCGCCGCGTGCGCGGCGGCATCCGCCAGGGCGGCTCTTTGGCGATGCCCGTCGGCAGCATCACCTGCCTGGTCTCGCGCCCCGTCCGATAAGGAGCCTGCGTCAGAAGCCGGTGTGCGCCAGGGCATATACGTTATAGGGAAAGAAGTCACGCCGGGCGCGTCGGTTTTGGCGACGCCGGGCGTCTTTTCTCCTGTGGAGCAAAGACACTGCGAGGAAACTGAACTCGTGCGGCGGGCGCGGGCGGGGGACCGGGCGGCGTTCGACCGGCTGGCGGGGCGCTACCGGGCGGCTCTGCGGGCGATGGCGTTCCTGCGGACCAGTGACCGGGAGGCGGCGCAGGACTTGGCGCAGGAGGCGCTGACGCGGGCCTGGGAGGCGCTGCCGGCGCTGCGCGAGCCGGGGGCGTTCCTGCCGTGGCTGAAGCGGATCGCCGCCCGCGCTTGCCTGGACTGGCACCGCCCCGCTCGGCCCGAACCGCTGTCGCTGGACGGCGAGGGCCTGTCGCGGCTGCCCGCCGAGGCGGCGCTTCAGCCGCTGGCGGTCCTGCTGGCGCGGGAGCGGCAGCAAGAACTGCGGCGGGCGCTGGCCTCGCTGCCGGACGTCAACCGAATCGCGCTGCTGATGCACGTCTGGGAAGGCGCGTCCTATGAGGAGATCGCGGCGTTCACGGGCGTCGCCGTCACCACGGTGGAGGGCCGCCTGTACCGGGCGCGGAAGCAGCTACGCCGCCTGCTGGCCGATGACGAGGAGACCCTGTTTGGCCGCCCAGCCCGCCGCTGGCGGGCATCCAACGAGAACGGAGACGCCGATGACGACCGCGAATGACACCTTCCTGCCGACGCCGCTGGCCTCGGTGCTGTTCAGCTACCAGTTTTCCGAATTGATCTCATCCGGGGTGCTCTCCCTCGTGCGCTCTCTGGACATCCTGGCGGACCTCCCCGCGCCGTATGGCGGGGCCGCCGGGATGCTGCGGGACCGTGTGGAAGTCGGCCATACACTTTCCAACGCGATGGCGGAGCGGCCCGACCTGTTCTCATCGTTCTACCGCAGCATGGTCCGCACGGGCGAAATTGCGGGCATCCTGGAAGAAACGCTGGCGCGGGCGGCGGAACTGATGACGAAGGAATGGGCTTTGATGCGGCGCGATCCCGACGGGGCGGGCGGCGTCTTCCTGCTCAACCCGTCGGAGGAGCCGCTGCCGGACGACTGGGCGCAGTTGTCGCCCTACCAGCAGACGGTGACGCTCCTTTTGTTCTGCGAGACGTTCGGCCTGATGCTTTCGTCGGGGGTCCCCATCCTGCAAACGATGGAGCACGTCGCCACCCTGCTGCCGAGCGCACAGGGGAGTCGCATCCTGGAGGCGCGGGAGCGCGTCAGAACGGGCGACCGGATGGAGCCGGCCCGGTTCGGCTTCCTGCCGCGCTTCGCGGCGGAGCTGATCGCGCACGGCGAGGAAGCCGGGACGCTGGACTCTGCCCTGGAGCGGGCCGCCAACATCTTCGAGCACCAGTTGGACTGCCGACTGATGCAGGACGATTGACGCGGTGGGGCTTAGAAGCCTGTGCCGGCCAGCGCGCAGACGCCGTAGGCGGCGCTGGACGCCATGAGGCTCAGGACACCGATCAGGTCCCACTTGCGGGCCAGCGTCCGCCACAGGCGTGCCGCGCGGGGCATCCAGGGCGTGTTGGCGGCGGGCGCGGCGATGACGGCTGAGTGGAAGGACGGGCTGTAAACGGCGCTGTTCTGCATGGTCTTCTCCGGGTGAGCTTCGGCGGCTCGGTTGATGGCTCTAGTATAGCCGCGTCCGAAGAAGGGCAATGGGAAGGCCGTCACACCTGGGCTGTGAAAGAAGTCACACAGGCGGTTGAGAACGCCGAGACAGGACGCTAAAACTCTTTGGCTTGCGGATCGGGAGGAAAAACATTGCCCTCTGCGCTCCCGCAGTCGGACCAAGACCCGTCCCCATCCCAGTCTTGCAACCGCCAGCCTCTGGGAGTTCTTTTCAGTTCCAGCACCTCCCCAGTGCGCCCCTGTTCTTTCTCACCCAGCATCCCTCCCGTACAAGGCTGAACCAGGTAGACCTTCGCATGGAAGGGCGTGATTCCGAGTATCCAGTAGGTCAGGATTTTGTCTTTGGAGTCCCCGCACATCCCCCCACAATCATCGAATGCCCGGTAAACGGATGGGAGCAGGGCACGACCGAACAGGGCAGTTTGAGCGGCCACAACGAGGTATGGCAGCCACGGCAACATGAGAAGCGCAAGGCCCAAACGATAAGCGAAGGCTTTACGACGCTCCTTCTGTCGGTGCGGGACCAGCCTCCGTTTCGCGATTACGAAGACGGCAGCTACGGCCAGATAAGCGCCCAGAAAATAGACAATGGTATTGAACATGGTATCGCTCAAGGCTTGAGCAGGACTTTGAGGCTTTCCGTCCCCGCGTGGACGAGGTTGAGGCCGTATTCAAACTCCTCCAAAGCCAGCTCGTGCGTGACGAAGACGCCGCCATCTACCGCCCCGGAGGCGAGGGACTGGATGACGCTGGGGTAGCAGTTCGGGCCGAGGTGGCCGCCCCGGATGGTCAGCTCTTTGGTGTCCCCGATGACGGTCCAGTCGGTCGTGACGGGGGCGCCCATGACCGAGAACTCGACGAACGTGCCCGCCTTGCGGATGGCCCGCAGGCCCTGCTCGACCGAGGCGGGGGCGCCGGTCGCTTCGATGTAGACGTCGCAGCCGTAGCCCTCGGTCATGTCCCAAATGGCCTGCACCACGTCTTGCGAGCGCGGGTTGAGGGTGTGCGTCGCGCCGAGTCGCTTGGCCCGCGCCAGGCGGTCGTCGGACAGGTCAATGGCGACAACGGCGGCGGGCGACTTCATCCGGGCATAGGCGACGATGCCCAGGCCGATGGTGCCGCAGCCCGCGACGACGACCACATCGCCGAACTCGACCTCGCCGCGCCGGACAGCGTGCATGGAGCAGGCCAGCGGCTCGATCAGGGCGGCGTGCTCGATCTTCAGGTCATGGGGGACGCGGTGGTTGATCGCACCCGTCGGGAACTTCAGGTAGTCGGCCCAGCCGCCGGGCGTCCGGCGGCGGAAGCCGTAGATGTCGTGGACGGCGCACAGGTGATACAGGCCGCGCCGGCAGTAGCGGCACCGCCAGCAGGGGACAATCTGCTCGGAGATGGCCCGGTCGCCCAGGGCCAGCCCGTATTGCTCCCCCGCGCCTTCGCCCAGGGCGACGACCGTGCCGATGAACTCGTGCCCCGCCGTGACCGGTGCCTGACAGTAGCCCTCCCGGTGGACGTCCCCCCAGAGCATCGGCGCCCCGGTGAAGCACTTGACGTCGGAGGCGCAGATGCCCGCCGCATCTACTTTAACGACGACCTCGCCCGGCCCGGACTGGGGCGTGGGCTTCTCTTCCAGCCGGTAGTCTTCGGGCGCGTGGCAGACGACGGCCCGCATGGTGCGCGGCAGGGAGGCAGCGGTCTGGGTCGGCATGGCGGTTTGCTTTCTAAGGAACCCACCTCCTTGTTCCCTCGTTCCTCGGTCACAGGGGTCCTCCCCAAAGGGGAGGACAAGGAGTTC
>CAXTWM010000441.1:0-3607 GCA_964247915.1 uncultured Armatimonadales bacterium
TCCGTGGAGTTCACGCCGCGTGCGAACGCCCAGCGGTCCTGGCTGGCCAGCAAGGCGCTGATGAACGGCTCATACCGCTCCTCCGGCAACGCCCGGGCCACCATCGCAGCAGTCAAGGCGACCTGGTCCAGCGGGTAGTCGCGCCAAGTGTAGCGGATGCGGCCGGTGTCAATAAGCTTGGCCTTGACCTGCGGGAACGTTTCCCGCTGGAACGCGGCGCAGTGCGTGCAGGTCAGCGAGAACCACTCGACCACCTGCACCTTGGCGTCTGCGGACCCTATTGACCGGTCCCCCATGCGCGCATCGGCGCCCACGGTCTGGGCACGGGCGCCGCCCGCCAGTGGCAGGGCGGCGGCGGCGATCAGCAGGCGGCGCGTGATGGGCATGGCGACCTCTTGGAATGCAGCGGATGCCGCGACGTTATGCCCTGCCGTCCCCACGCCCGGAGCGGACGTGACGGAAGAAGCAGAGCCGCCGCTCGTCGCGCTATTCCCCGCTGTGCTGCTCCCCGTCGTGCTGCCCGACGCGCCGCTGGCCGTCGCGCCGCTCGCGCCGGCAACCCCTGAAGCGCCCGGCGGCGTAGCGCCCGCCGCGCCCGAGGCAGCGCCAGACGCTCCGCCGCCGGAAGCGTCAGAGCCGGAAGAGCTTCCCGAGGCTCCCCCTGTGGAAGTCGCGGAAGACGCCCCGGCCCCGCCGCCCTGGCTCGCGTCCGTCTGCGCCCGGAAGTGGCTCGACAAGGCCCACGCGATCAGGGCGACGGCCACGACGCCCGCGATGACGAACGGGATCAGCCGCTGGGCTTTCGCCTTCTCCTGCTTAACCTCTTGGAACTGCTCTTCGTTCTTCTGACGCTCCGGGTTGGGATAGCTTTCTGCCATTGCTGTTGCCTTCCTATTTAGACCGTATATCTGTTGCGAGAGGTGTTCCCATCCTAAAATCGGGCGAAACCGGGGCGGCGTAGGGTGGCGGCGGGGCCGCCGGAAGATGGGGGGGATTGTGGGTATACTAATCCCTAGTACCTTACTAGGAAAAGACCATGCCCACCCCATCCGCCCACCGTCTGGAAGATCTCGTCGGCAACACGCCCCTGGTCCGCCTGCGCCATATCGAGCAGGACGCGCCGGGCGTCGAACTCTACGGCAAGGCCGAGTTCTTCAACCCCGGCGGCTCGGTCAAGGACCGGCCCGCCTTGAACATGATCCTGGAGGGCGAGAAGGCCGGGCTGCTGCGGCCCGGCAAGATCATCCTGGACGCGACCTCGGGCAACACGGGCATCGCCTACGCCATGATCGGGGCGGCGCGGGGCTACAAGGTGCGCCTGTGCCTGCCCAAGAACGTCTCGCCCGAGCGCAAAAAAATCCTTCAGGCGTATGGCGCGGAGATCGTGTATACGTCCCCCGCCGAGCAGTCCGACGGGGCCATTCGGATGGTCAAGAAGCTGTACGCCGAGGACCCCGACTTGTATTTCTATCCCGACCAGTACGGCAACGACAACAACTGGCGGGCGCACTACCAGACGACCGGGCCGGAGATCTGGGAGCAGACGGAGGGCCGCATCACCCACTTCGTCGCCGGCCTGGGCACGACCGGGACCATGATGGGGGTCGGACGCTTCCTCAAAGAAACCCAGCCGGGCGTCAAGCTGATCTCCATGCAGCCCGACTCGCCCTTCAACGGGCTGGAAGGCTTGAAGCATTTAGAGACGGCTATCGTGCCGCCGATCTACGACCCGACCGTCGCCGACGAGAACATGGAGTGCCGGACGGAAGATGCCTATGTGATGGTCAAGCGCCTGGCCCGCGAGGAAGGTTTGCTGGTCGGCATTTCGGCGGGCGGCAACGTCCACAGCGCCCTGCAAGTGGCGAAGACGGCCCCCCAGGGCAGCGTCATTGTGACCATCCTATGCGACGGCGCGGACCGCTACCTGTCCGAGCGGTTCTGGACCGAGGGCGAGGAAGAGCCGCACCCACAGATTTAGCACCTCCCCGAGATACGCCGGTGCCGGAGGTTTCGGAAGCGCCCTCAGCACTAGGGAAGGGATCATGTCATGGAAGAGGAAGTCAAACCGCTGGTCTGGGTCGGTTCCGCATACAAGGACCTTGTTCGGCTTCCAGGCGCGGTACAGGACAACATCGGGTATGCTCTTTATCTGGCGCAGACAGGACAAAAGCACAGGCAAGCCAAGCCGCTTTCGGGTTTCGGCGGGGCGGGTGTGCTGGAGATCGTAGAGGATTTCGACGGGGACGCCTACCGCGCGGCCTATACCGTCCGCTTTGCGGAGAACGTCTACGTCCTCCACGTCTTCCAAAAGAAATCGCGGCAGGGTATCAGCACACCGCCGGGCGATATAAAGCTGATTCGGTCGCGTCTTCAGCAGGCACAAGAAATGCATCAGGCGAAGCAGGAAAAGGAGAAGTGAGACGATGGGCGGTACTCAGACCCAAGGGGAAAACTTTCATGGCAGCGACAACGTGTTCGCCGACCTCGGCCTGCCTGACCCGGAGGAGCATCTGCTGAAGGCCAAACTGGTGTCCCGCATTCAGCGCCTGCTGGATGAGCGGGGCATGACGGATGCACAGGCGGCGGAGAGCTTTGACATGACGCCGGCAGACGTTGACCACATGCTGCGGGGCGCGTTTCGGGGCATCCTTATCGACCAACTCATCCACTACCTACGTTGCTTGGGCTACGATATGGAACTGTCCGCCGCCGTCCGCGAGTGCGTGCCGGAGGCAAAGAAGCGCGGGCAGGAAGAGGGGCGGGAAGCTGTCGCAGCCTGATCGGCGGGCGCGGGGGACTGTGATGGCAGTCATTTTTCCAAGTTCAACCTGTGCATTGTGCGAACAGCCGCTTGACAGGCCCTACACGGCAACCTCGGGCGTCGCCTTTCCTCCGGGAAGCCCCCTTTATCGTTACTGCGATGCTCCTCTGCATTTCGACTGCCTGGAACGGTGGGCGGACCGTGAAGTCTTTTCGACCGGATACTTCAACCTCGCATTAGCCAATTTTCGAGGTCATGCTAATCTGCTGGTGGAACAGACAGATTGGATTTTAGGGTGCGGCCCAACCCGATACAACCAACCCCCTGAAGGTATACAGCAGTTGAACAACGAACTGCCGCTTTATGCCGAGGTCCGCCTTCCAGACTGGCCCTTTCGCCTATACACCCGTTGGCTTGACTGGGAGGCATTCCTTGCGGGCGGTTGTCAAGAGGGTTTAACGGGCCAGGCGTTGAAGGTATCGGAGCGGATCATGGCAGAGGTGACACAAGCCGTTCCTGACCAGCGAGCGTTGTTAAGCCTGCTTGAAGGGAGTTACCGCTAGTGCCGCTCCACATCACAACCGAACAGGATGCCGCTATGCGGGCGCATGGGGCGCGGGACTATCCGCATGAGTGCTGCGGGTTCTTAGTCGGGCGTGAATCCCCTCTCCCTTTGGGGGAGGGATTGGGGAGGGGCGTTCTTGTCGCCCGCGTCGTGCCGGCGGCGAACACACGGGAAGACTCGCCGCGCAACCGGTTCGAGATTGATCCGGGGGAACTGGTGAAGACCGACCGGGCGGCGCGGGCGGAGGGCAGGGCAGCGAGGACTTTGCCGGCTTTTTTCTC
>CAXTWM010000442.1:0-3592 GCA_964247915.1 uncultured Armatimonadales bacterium
CTGCGATGCCGGGGGTGTCCGGGACCAGGGCTGGGTCGGCCCCGAGGCGTACCAGTAGGCGACGGACGAGTAGTAGGTGTTCGGGGCGTCGTTGACGCCCCCGTGCTCGATCTGGGCGTCGAGCGACCGCTGGAAGACGGGCGCGTCGTTGAGGAACCAGCGGTAGGCGTTGATGCGGCCCGTTCCGTGGGACTCGTCTCGGACCAGTGCGCCGTTGACGGGAAGCGCATTCGGCCCTTTATCAAAGTACCAGCCGCTGTTGAAGCAGTCCTCGGTGCCCGTGCCGTTCCACGGCCCGACCACGGTCGTCGGGACTTTGCTCGCGCCCCACGTCTGCGCGTCGGCGCGAAACTGCTCGTCGCCTTCCAGGAAGCCCAGCCCCCGCCCGGCCATCGTCTGCACGACCCCGACATAGTGGCCGCGCTGCCCCTGCACCTTCGTCCAGACGTGGGGCAGGCCGCGCTTCGTGATCTCCTGCGACCACTGCGCGTGGAAGTAGCCCTCGTCTTGGGGCGCGAACTCGGCGGGCGTCATGCCGACGTTCCAGACGACGCCCAGGGCGCTGCCGGTCCCGTTCTCGACCGTGAAGCGGGCCGTGCGCGCGAACGGCATGGGGAACCGCGCCTCCATCGCCCCGGTCTCGCTCTGGCTCAGGAGCAGGGACATGAAGGCCCGGCGGCCATAGCCGCTGCCGAAGAAGTCGGCGACCGGCGCCTCGATGTCCGGGACCGTGTGCCCATCGAAGTAGCCCCGTAGGACCAGCCGGCGGAGGTCGGCGGTCTTGGGCGCGACAAATTCCAGGTAGCGAATCGTCCCCGGCCCCCCGTACTCGCCCAGCGTCTGAGTCTTACCCGTGCCCAGCGTCTCCGCCCGTGGGGAATACTGGACATCAGACCCGACGAGGGCCGAGACGGGCAACGACCAGGCACGGACGGCGGCCTGGAGCGCGGCCTGGTCGTCGCCCGTCAGGGGCAGGGCGAACGGGCGAACGGACGTGTCCGGGGCGAACATCAAAGAGTTGACCTGGTAATAAAGCCCCTGCGGGCCGTCCACGGTGATGCGGCAATGCTTGGCGTAGGGGATCGGCAGGTAGGAATAGAAGCCGCCCGACGAGGTCCGGGTCAGCGGCGGCGCGAAGGCCGGCAGGGAGCCGTCGAACAGCTTGGCGAAGGGCACATCCACGACGGGCGTGGGGGCGTCGTCAATGTAAATCTTGATCCGCCCGCTGGGGTTGGCGGACCACAGCCGGACGACCGCGCCCGGCCCAGCGATGTCAGCGAGGGTGGCCGTCGCGCCGTCCCCTGCCGGAAAGTTCTGGGCGTCCCCGTTGCCGCCGCTGCGGTCATACGACGATTGCAGGCTCGACGTCCAATCCCGCAGCCGGGGCAGTTCGGACAGGTCCGTTTCCCGGCGCAGCAGCGTGTCCACGCCGACCGCGACGGGGGCGGAATGGACGGGCAGCGCGGGCAGCAGCGTCAGCAGGCCGAAGGCGGCGATCCGGTTTCGCATGACATGATCCCCCAAGGATGAAGGCAAAAGAAAAGCCCGCTCTGAACAGCAGTCAAAGAGCGGGCTTTTCTTTCAAGGAAAAAGGCGGATGATTACAAAAGCTCGCTCAGGTCGGCGTCGCCGATGCAGACGCCGCTGACTTTCCGCTTGATGCGGGCCAGCGCGTTGTCCACGCTTTTGGTCTTGCAGCGCAGTTCGGAGGCGATCTCGCGGTAGGACTTGCCGAGCTGGTAGCCGGACAGGACGTGCCATTCGAAGTCGGACAGGACCTGCTGCAAGGTCTCGTGGAGGATCTTGGTGTCTTCGTTCCGCAGGACCATGTCTTCGGGGTCGGCCCCGTCGAGGTTGGGCAGGATGTCGGAGAGGTTCCAGTCGGTGGTCGGGTCTTCGGAGGGGCTTTCGAGCGAAAGGGACTGGTTCAGGGGCATCTGCTTCTGCCGCGTGGCCGTCTTGATGGCGGTGATGATGTGGCGGGTGATGCAGACCTTGGCGAAGGCGGGGAAGGAGATGGCCTTGTCGGCCCGGAAGTCAATGATGGCCTGCCACAACCCGATCTGGCCGACTTGCAGGAGGTCTTCCTTTTCCGCGCCCACGAGGAAGTAAGACTTCACCTTGGTGCGGACCAGGTTGCGGTACTTGTAGAGCATGTATTCGGCGGCGGCGTTCTCGCCGCGCTGGGCGCGGGAGACGATCTCGCGGTCGGACATGTCGGCGTATTTGAGCTGGGACTGACGGAGGCGGTCGGAGATGTCGTTGACGATGCTCCAGTCGCTGGATTGGGTTCTGATCAAGGGGAGCCTCACTGGCAAGGATGATTGGCTGAAATACGGGATGAGATATGGACTGAATGATAAACGGCGGACGGGATGGTTGGGGAAGACGGCGGCCCCCAGAAATCTTTCAGGGGCCGCCGGGGGGGATCAGCGAGACGGCTCGTGATCCACTTCGATCGTCATGGTGCTGACGATGACGGCCACAAGGACCAGGGCCATCGTCGCGGCGGTCGTCAGGGGGCTGACGGGAATCTCTTTGATGACGTGGTTGCCGAGCTTGAGGCGCAGCGAGCGCACCTTGCTGGTGCCGGTGATCCGCTGGACCTGGCCGAAGAGGTCCACCCCCAGGCTGAACAAGTTGGCGGCGGGAACATTACCTTGCATGATTGCATCCTCGGGTGCGACAGCATTTCGGCTCCCTCCAGCAGCGTCGGGAGAGGGAAGAAGCCGGTCGCATGAGGTCATTATACACGGTCGGTCTCAGGGCGTCAACCCTTTTTCGCTTCTTGGGCGGCGTGTTTTCGTGGAATGTCCCCCGGAGGAGCTATTTAGGGCGTGATGGGCAGGGTTTTGGGGCGTTTTGGGGCGATCGGGGCTATTTGCCGCCGACATTGGGCAGTTCGCGCCGGTAGGCGGCCGCGCCGGTGATGGTGTCAATGGCAGAGTGGTAGGAGGGAAAGGAATACAGCTCGGTCCCGACAGTCCCCGAACGGACCAGGGCGGCGGACGCCTCGCGCTGTGGGTCGGACGTGACCAGGGTGGAGACCAGCCCGTGGGCGAGGATCATGCCGGCGGCGACGCCCCCGGCTAGGCCGAGCAGACGGTCGAACAGGCCGGCCTCGAACTGCGTCAGGCTGTGGCAGTACCAGGCGATGCCGAGGCAGAGCGCGCCGGATGCGGCAAAAAGCAGCGCGAACGCCCAGCTCCGGTTGACGGCGGCCCCGCCGGCGTTGAGGATGACGTGAGCCGCGAGGAGGGGGGCGAGGAGGGACGCCAGCCACAGCGCGGCGTACAGGCCCAGGGCGTCGAAGGCGGCCCGGCCAAAGCCGCGACTGAGGCCCAGGGCGGCCCCGCCGGCGATCAGCAGCAGCAGCAGGATGTCCAGCCAGTTCATGCCGTCATTGTCGGCAGGCGGGCGGGAGAACTGGAGGGCCGTTGTGTGCTATAATAACCCCCGAAGTCATCCGGGTGGCCGCTGCGCGCGCCGCCGGGCGCGTGTCAGAGGAAAGTCCGGACTCCACAGGGCAGCGATGCCGGCTAACGGCCGGGCGGGGCGACCCGCCGGAAAGTGCCACAGAAACATACCGCCA
>CAXTWM010000443.1:0-3529 GCA_964247915.1 uncultured Armatimonadales bacterium
TTCGTGGACGCGCAGGAGGAAGACGGCGGCCCCGGCCATGCCGACCAGGGACATCGCCCCAAACATCCAGCCGATGCCCAGCCGCTGGGCGACCAAGCCGCAGGCGATGGGGCTGAGGGCGGTGGCCAGGCCCTGGACGCCGAACAAGCGCGCCTGGGCCGCGCCGCGCCCGCCCTCGGTCGTCAGGTCGTTGATGAAGACGACCGAGACCGCGCCCATGATGCCGAAGTTCAGCCCGTGCAGCGACTGGACGAGCAAGACTCCGAGCGGCGTGTGGGCGGGGATGTAGGCCAGGAGCCGCAGCGGCATGAGCAGGAACGCGACGGCCAGGGCGGGCCGCCGCCCGTAGCGGTCCGTCAGCCGCCCCACCTGCTTCATCACGAGGACCTCGCAGACGACGCCGGCCGCGAACACTCCGGTGATCCAAAGCGGCGTCGCGCCCATCGCCTTCAGGTACAGGCTGAGGTAGGAGGTCGCGCCGTACAGGGCGAACTGGTACAGGAACAGCGCCAGCAGGAACCACGCGACGTTGGGCGCGAGCGGCGCGGTGGACGTGGTCCGGGTTTGCTCCGGTCCCGGCTCCGAGGCGGGCCGCTTGGGGTCGGGCACGAGGACCGAGACCCCAGCCAGCAGGGCGAACAGCCAGAAGCCGGTCGTGAAGATGGGAGTCAGCGCGGCGCGGCCCAGGCTCGGCAGGGCGTGTGCGTGGGGGATGAGGGTGCGCGTGACCAGCAGGCCGGTCGTGAGCGCGACGACGATGTAGCCGACCGATCCCCAGACCCGGTAGCCCGCGTAGGCCGCCCCGCCCCCGCCGGCACTCCCAACGAGACGCCCGACCAGGACGCCCCCCACCCCGTTCAGGTACTGGGTCCCGTTCACGCCGAGGCAGGTGAGCAGCAGGAACGCCCCCAGGTCACCGCCGGGGGCGCGGGTGTAGCCGACGTAGGCGGCCCCCGCCGTCAAGGCCGCCGCGACCATCAGGGGGCGTCGGGCGTCCCAGCGGTCGGACACGCGGCCGATCAGCGGCTGCACCAGCAGGGTCAGGCCGGTGCCGACTCCGACCACGACCCCGATCTGGCCGGTCGTCAGCCCCGACGCGGCCAGGTACAGCGGCACGAAGGGCTGCAAGAAGCCCATCGCGGCGGTCGTCAGGAACATGCAGGCGATCAGGGCGAAGCGCCGCCAGGGCGGCTGCCCCCCGGCCCCCAATTCTGGGGGGGTAGGAAAAGGGGGCGCGACGGGAGAAAGGGGCGCGATGAATCGCGCCCCTACGGGCCTTGCCCGGTTCCCCCAGAATTGGGAGCTAGGGGGTTCTTGGGCGTTTCTCATAGACACTGCATTTACGACACCGCCAGCGGCAGGGGGACCGGACGGCCGCCGTCCCGCGACGACTGGTGCAGGGCCAGCACGATCTCCTGGTCCAGACGGGCCTGGTGCGGCCCGTAAGTCGGCTCGACACCCAGGCGCACGGCGTCCACCAGGCTTTGAATGCAGCCGGCGACGCCGATCTCGTCGTCGTGCCACTGCGGGCCGTGTCCCTTGACTGCGGACCGGAACGGGTTTTCCCAGGTGACGACCGGGAGGTCGGGGTCGCCGGTGTGCGCGATCATCGCCGTCAGCGCCCCGCCGTCCACCCGCTCCGTCTGCCGCTCCACCGTGATGCGCTGCAAGGCCCGCCCGCCGGGGGCGAGCAGGGTCAGTTGTTCCTCCAGGTCGGGATAGACTCCCACGGTCACGCCCATGCCCTTCTCGGCCAGGAACCGGCTGGAGCGCCACCAGCGCAGGGGCGAGTCGTAGCCGACGCCCGTCCAGTGGAAGACGCCGGTCTGCCCGCCCTCGAAGTCAATCAGCGCGTGCTCCTGGGTCTCGTCGCGCGTCGTCGGGCCAGCGCCGAGGCGCGGCCAGTGGGGGGCCAGCGGGTAAGACCGTACCATGCCCGTCACCTGGGTCGGGCGAGCATCGAAGCCGAGGTAGGAGCGCAGGACGCTGACGCCGTGGTAGCCGTGCCCGGCGAAGTCGTTGAACGACGTGTAAACCTTCCCGAACAGGCCGGACTCGATCAGCTTGAGCTTGAGCTGTTCGGGGGGACGCCGGTGGAACTGCTCGGCGACCTCGATTTTCAAGCCCCGCTGATCGGCGGCGGCGATGATGGCATCGGCCTCGCTTAACTCGTGCGCGATGGGCGTTTCCAGCAGAACGTGCAGGCCGTGCTCGACCGCCATGAGTCCGACCTGCCCGTTCGCGCCGTAGGAGACCGAGACGACGCCGAGTTGGGGCGCCTCCTGGGCGACCAGGCGGGCAAGGTCGGTGTAGAAGGGCACGCCCAGGCTCTCGCCCAGGCGCTGCGCGGACGCCTCGCTGCGCCCCCAGACGGCGACCAGCTCCACGCCGGGGAGTGCCCGGAGGAGCGGGCCGTACAGGTAATCGGATCGTTTGGCCGTGCCGACAATGGCGACGCGGAGGGGGACATCGTTCATGGTACGCCCTGCCTTTGCTTCTCGTAATAAGCCCTAGATACAAGACGGGCGGCGGACATTCCTGCTTGCAAAGCTTCCCTACCCAGGTTACAATAGGCGAAGGCGTCAGACGGAAGTTGAGAGGTCTTCATGCGGAACGAACAAGAGATTCAGATCAACGGGTGTGTCCGGGCGGTCTGCGGGGACCCGGAGCGGAGCCTGCTAGGCGTTCTGCGGGACGAACTTGGCCTGACGGGGGCCAAGTACGGCTGCGGGGAGGCGCAGTGCGGGGCCTGCGTGGTCTTGATTGACGGGCAGCCCGTCCCGTCGTGCGTCACGCCGGTCGGCGACGTCGGGGCTGAGGCGGTGCTGACGATTGAAGGGCTGGAACAGGACGGGCGGCTGCACCCGGTCCAGGAGGCGTTCCTGGAGGCGGACGCCTTCCAGTGCGGGTACTGCACGCCGGGCATGATCCTCGCCGTCGTCGCCCTGCTGCGGCAGAATCCCACTCCCACGGAGGCGGAGACGATCCGGGCACTCCAGAAGCACGTCTGCCGGTGCGGCGCCTACCGGCGGATACTGAAGGCTGTTCAATTGGCGGCGCAGAAGGCGGAGGGGCAGTGATGAACACGGACGCCGTAGACGAAGTGATGGACGCCGTAGACGCCCCGGAGCGATACGAATTGGAGGCCGAGCCGTTCCCCCGGCGCCTGCCCCTGCGGGTGGACCTGTTCGGCTGGCACGGCGCGGGGATCGTCATCCTGGCCGCACCCGCCGCGCTGGACCCGGACGCCCCCGACTTCGACGCCCGGAGCTTTGAGGTGTGGCTGCACGTTGGCGAGAGCGGGCAGATCACGCTCTGCACCGGCAAGGCCGAGGTCGGGCAGAACGTCCGCACGTCGCTGGCGCAGGCCGTCGCCGACGAGCTGGCCGTGCCCCTGGCCGATGTGCAGGTCGTGCTGGGCGACACCGAGCGCGCGCCGTTCGACGTGGGGACGTTCGGCAGCCGCACCACGCCGATCACCGTCCCGCAGGCGCGCCGGGCGGGGGCGGCGGCGCGGGAAGTGCTGAGG
>CAXTWM010000444.1:0-3524 GCA_964247915.1 uncultured Armatimonadales bacterium
GGCCGGAGTTGTTCGGCCCGCCGCCCCCCCTCCCGCCGCCCAGCATGATGTAGGGCAGCTCGAAAAGCTGGAACGAGCCGATGGTCGCGGTCACCAGCACGAAGATGGCGACGGGCCGGATGCCCGGCAGGGTCACGGCCCAGAACTTCTGCCACTCGTTCGCCCCGTCCACAGTCGCCGCCTCGTACAAGGCCGTGTCCACGGCTTGCAGCGCGGCCAGGAAGTAGATCATGTTGAAGCCGACGTACATCCACAGCGAGGTCAGCACGATGGCGGGCATGACCCAGCCGGGCTTGGACAGCCACTCCGTATCCAGCGGGAAGGACGGGAAGACGAAGTGGATGACCCGATTGATCAGCCCGAACTTGGGGACGAACAGGACCGAAAACAGGACGCCGACGAAAACCTGGCCGAGCAGGTTGGGCGAGAAGAAGGCCAGCCGCAGCCCTTCGCGCCCGCGCAGCCAGGGCCGGTTGAGCAGCAGCGCCAGCCCCAGGGCGAGCGGAAGCTGCAAGAAGACGGACCAGAAGGCGTAAACGGCGGTGTTCCAGACGGCGGTGTGGAAGGCCTGGTCGGCGAACAGGAACCGGAAGTTGTTCACGCCCACGAAGACGTTGCTCTTCGGCCCGTTGGTCGCGTAGAAGGCCAGCACGAGGCTCTTGACGATGGGCCACAGGCCGAAGGTCAAAAAGAGCAGCACGAAGGGCGCGACGAACAGGTACGGGGCCAGCCGGTGCTGGAGGGCGAACCAGGGCGCAGAGGGCGCGGGCCGCGACGACGCCCGGCCCGGCTTGACGGAAACGGTGCTCAATAAGGGTCCCTCTTCAGGAGCGCGCGCACTTCGTCGGCGCTGCGCCTCAGCCGGGCGCGGATGAACGGCTCGAAGCCCGCCTCGCCGTGCGCGTCGTAGTACCCGATGCAGGACACCATCGCCTCACTGAACTTGGCTTTCGCGGTGACGATGGCCGGGCTGGTGTACTGGTAAGGGACCTGGGGGGCCATCGCGATGTAGCGCGCCCCGACTTTCTGGCCGCTCCAGTAGGGGTGCGGCTCGCGGAAGACCGGCTGAGGCCAAGCGCCTTTAAACGGCGGGATGATCTCAAGCTGGCGGAAGCGGTCCGCGAGCTGGGGCGGGTCGGTGTAGAAGTAGCGCGCCAGCTCCCAGGCCAGCGCCTGATTGTGGCAGTGCTTGGTGATGCCCAGCATGGTCCCGCCCCAGGTGCTGGTCGGGCGCGCGCCGGGGGCAACGGCGGGCAGGTCCATCAGAGCCATCTTGCCCGACAGGCGCGGCATGTCGTCCTCGATGCCCTTCATGCGCCAGTCCGGGCAGATCAGGCAGAGCAGGTAGCCGTTTTCCACCGCCTGGGTCAAGAACTGGCCCGAGACGCCGCCGATGTCCTTGCCGATGGGGTGCGGCCCGGCGACCAGGGGGACGTACCAGTGCATCGCCTGCACGGCGGCCTCGTCGTCCAGGGTGCAGTTGCCGCCGGGGTCGAAGTAGCCGCCGCCGCGCTGGAACAGGCCGATCTCCAGGCCCAGGCCGACGTCGGCGTCGGAGAACTGGACCATGTACCGCTCGCCGGGGACCGTCACGCGGCGGCCCACGGCGATGAAGTCGTCCCAGGTCTTGATCTTGGAGGCGTCTATCCCCAGCTTCTCGAAGAGGTCGCGGCGGTAGGCGATCTGGACGGGGTGGACGTCGTGGGGCAGGCCGTAGATGCGCCCCCGGCTGGTGTATGGCGAGAAACGCGCCTGCACCATCTGGTCGTACAGCCCGGTCTGGTGGAGTCGGTCAGGTCGGCAAAGCCGATGTCCTTCTGCGGGCCGCGGAACAGGCTCCCGGCCTGGCTGATCTCCACTTCGCACAGGTCCGGCACGTCCAGGTTCGCCAGCAGGGCGGCCTGGAGGCGCGAGGCCAGGGCGGCGTTGGAGACCAGTTCCAGATCCACGGTAACGCCGGGGTGGGACGCCTCGAAGGCGGGCAGCGCCTTCTGGTACGCCTCATAGTGCGGCTTGGCGAAAGTCCAGTAGACCAGCGTGGCGCTCTGGTGCGGCGTGGGGTGTGCCGCAAGCCACAGGCCGGACAGGACGGTCAGCAGCAGGATGCTCAGGGCGGCCTTGCCGAAGGGGAACAGGTTCATCGCTTTTCTTCTCTGGGGAGTCCGGCGGCGCGGGATGCGGGCGCGGTTCTGCCCGTGTGTTCGCCGCGCCCGGCCTCTTTTCCTCCCCACGGGGCCGGAATGACGCCCGCGCGGGGTATACTATGTCCATGATTGCCGCCGCCGACCGTCCGAGTCGGCCCCGCGTTTGGACACACTATGAATAATCCTTCCCCCCACAAGGCGCGCGCCGCGCAGGAGCCGGGTCTGGTCAGTTTGGACTCGCTCCTGCCCGCGCTGGCCGCCCGCTGGACCATCGGCGCATTGGGACGTCAGCGTCTTTACATCCTTTCGGGCCGCTTCGGCGCGGAACGGCGCTTTTGCAGCCGCTATGTGGTCTTCCCCGAAACCATCATCGAGTCCTCCCTGCACAAGCCGGCCCCGCCGCGCGGGGGCAGCCCGCAGGGCGACCGCTGGCTGGTCCACGTCCTCAGCGGCGAGCAGGACTACACGAAGGGCCGGCTGGACCTGCTGCAAGACGTACTCACCGAGACCGCCGCCGGGAACGGGCGGCTGGAGCACAGCCTGCGGCTGGGGATGGCGGACGACGCGCAGCAGGCGCAGCAGGAGTGCGTCCACCACGCCATCGCCGCCGGCAACGGCAAGGCGTCGGCAGAGAGCGACCCCGGAGTACCGCAGGAGGTTCTGGGGGGCGCTTTAGAGGAAGTCGCGGCCGTCTGAGACAGCCCCCCATGCTCTTCGCGATCATCAAGAAAGCTGCGGGGAGAGCGCTGGGTCTGGGGCTGCTCCTGGCGGTCTCCTATGGCATCCTGGGCCGCTGGCCCCACGCGGCGACCTGTGTGTGTCTCGGGGGCGCCGTCCTCGCCTTCTCCGTCTACACCGCCTGGCGGGACGTCCGGGCGAAGAAGCCCCGCCCGCCGTAACGCCCTCCCTACCCTTCCGCGCGCAGCGCCTCGATCTTCCTCGCGACCGTTTTGTATTCCCCGCTGCCTTCCCAATTCAGCTCACCGGCGAACTCCGCGCGGACGCGCCCCCGCCTGTCTATCAGAATCTCCGTCGGCCAGGACTGGACGCCGTAGGCGTTCCACACATGGGCGTCATTGTCCACGAGGATCGGGAACCGCAGGCCGTGCTCGCGGGCGAAGCGGGCCGTGGCGGCGGGGGCGCGCTCGGAGCGCGTTTCGGGCGTATGCACCGACAGCACGGCGACGTCCGTCCCGCCGTACTTCTGCGCCCAGCCGTTCCAGTAGCCCAGGTTGTGCTTGCAGTTGATGCAGTCGCGCGTCCAGAACAGCAGCACGACCACCTTGCCTTTCTGGGCGGCGAGCGTCGTTTCCGGGCCGTTGAGCCAGGGGCCGGACGCCAGCGCGGGGGCGGGTCGGGTCGGGATCGGCACGGCGTCGG
>CAXTWM010000445.1:0-3474 GCA_964247915.1 uncultured Armatimonadales bacterium
CCTGCGCGCTGGCCGTGGCGAGCGGCGCGGGCTGGGTGGGGGTCGTGGACGCCGTGCCGCACCGTCTGGAAGCCGCTCGTAAGATGGGCGCGGACGCGCTCATCCCCTTGGACGCGGACACCGTCGGGGCCGTGCGCCGGGCGACGGGCGGGCGCGGGGCCGACGTCGTGATCGAGGCCAGCGGCAGCCCCGCCGCCGTCCCGCAGGGCTGTCAACTGGCCCGCGACGGGGGGCGGTACGTCGTCGTCGGCCAGTACACGGACAACGGGACGGCGGAGATCAACCCCCACTGGGACATCAACCGCAAGCACCTGGACGTGCGCGGCTGCTGGGGCGTGGACATGGGCCACATCTGGCGCGCGATGGAGGCGCTCTCCCAGTGGGGCGACCGATTCGCCTGGACGGCCCTGATCTCCCGCCGCTACGGGCTGGAAGAGGCCGGGGAGGCCCTGGCCGCCGTCGAGGCCCGCACCGTCGTCAAGGCGCTCATCGTGCCGTGAGGCCGGGCCACTCACGCCTTTGACATTCCCTCGCATATTTGCTATAATGTGCCTATCAGCAACGCCCCTCCGCTTTGCCGCCGCGTCTTCGTCCCGTTTACTCGCCTACCGCCATGACATTAGCTCCCTCGACGCCCGCTTCCGGCTCCTTCTCCGGCCACGAAACCCTCGCGCTCCGCTCGGCGTGGCTGAAGAAGGGACTGGACGGCCTGGCACGTCATCAGGACATCTTCGGGCGCGAAGACGGCCCGATGGAACTCGGCTGATAAGAACTGCTGATAACAGATGCTTTTTATGGACCCTGAAACACTCAACAAGTATCTTGACCAGTTCAGCAACCTACACCAGAACATGAGTCTTGCACCGCACAAGCCCATGCTTCTACTATCAATCCTGGGCGAAATTGACCGCAAGCACATCACAAAGAACGAGATATATTTGACGGATGAACTCGTTGCCACATTCCTCGAAAACTGGGACATACTTCCGAAACCGCCGGGTAACTGGAGACGGAAGATATGGATTCCCTTCCGTTACTTGATGGGGAACAAGTTTTGGAAGTTGGTCAAGAATGGGGTCGAGCTTTCTGCGAAGGAAGTAGAGGAGCCAAACTCCGTAAACGATATGCGGAGGCGGGCCGATTATGCCGTCTTCGCGCCCGACCTCTGGGAACTCCTGCAAGACAGCACCGCACGAACCATTCTCAAACAACACCTACTTCAAGTATACTTTGGCATCAGTCCAGAACAAGCACAGCCAACTATTCCTGCTGACCCTTTGCAAGCCCAGTTGGAGAAGTTGATCAAAGAGGCACAAAGCGAGCCGCGACCGAAGAAGGTCAAAGAAGCTGCGGACGACGCCAAATATTATATACGCCACACATTGTTTCCACAAATCATCCGCGCTGTTTACGATGACTCCTGCTCTGTGTGCGGTTTATTCGCCCGCACCGCCAAGCGCAGTATCATCGAGTCGGCTCATATCAAACCCTTTGCAAATTTCCACGACGACCACCCAAGCAACGGCATAGCTTTATGCAAAGATCATCATTGGGGCTTTGACGCGGGTGGTTTTAGTATTGCCGATGACTATACAGTCATCGTATCGCCACTTCTTCAGCACCTCCCCGGCTATATCACGCCGAATGCACCTATCCGCTTGCCCTCATCAAAGAACTGCTACCCAGACCTCGCCGCACTCGCAGATCACCGCAAGAGAACCTTCCTGAAATAGCCCTACTCGCTTATTAACTCTCCTGCTGCTGCCGCACGTCTTCCGCCGCTTCGGCCAGAACGAGCGGTCCCTGTTCTCGTTCCTGTCCGGCGACGACCCGCATGGCCTCTCTTCTTTCCTGCGCGGCAACCAACTGTCGGCGAATCATGTCCCCTGGCTGCGCCCCCACCACCTGCACGACTATATCACCGCCGCACTCGGTTCCATGCTCCACGCCCACCCCACCGCCAAACTGTGGAACGAGGCGGAAGAGGCGCTGCTGCGCGTGCAGGGGCGTGACCCATTGCAGGCGGCCCTGGTGAAAATGGTCGGGCTGCTGCACATCCTGGGGGAAGGGACCCACGTGACCCCATCGCGGGAGGTTCTGCGTACCCTCTTGATTGCCTGGGCGCGCTACGAAGACGAACAGCCAGTCGGCATCCGACAGGAAAACGCCCGCAACGCGCGTAATGACTGGGGCCGCGTGGCTCGTGATTTCCTGAGCAGCGACGAGTAAGAACGTTCGGCGTCTCCCCACCTGCATTCTTCCCTCAATGGCCCCCTTCCTCATTTTTGCCCCCGGAATTGGGGGCCGGGGTCCATCTCCCCGTATTTCTTCCAGTGAGTTTCCGGCCTTTCTCCTCCGATACTCAACACTGGGGCGGCACCGCACCGGCACTGGCCGGATCGGAATGAGGTCACCCCATGTCTGTCTCAAAAAACTCCACCTTCAACCCTGATACTTTCTCAGGCACCATCTACGGCGCGGGCTATCGCAAACCGGGCGGACCCGCCACGCCCCAGGGCAAAGCTGTGGCCGCCCGCAATGCCACCACCCACGGACTCTTTGCCCGCGATGTCGTCCTCCCTTCCCTCGGCGAAGACCCCGAAGGCTACAAACGACTTGAAGCCGAGTGGATGGCCCAGCTTCCCCCGCGCACCCTGCTGGAGCGCCACTATGTCGAAAAGATCGCCGCCGCCTCCTGGCGTCTCCGAAGATTGCACCGCTGGCAGGCCCAGATCTTCGAGGATGACACCCTCACCGAAGATGAGCGCTTGGACAAGCTCGATAAAGCCCTGCGCCACGAGACGGCCCTGCACCGGCAGATTGACACCGCCGTCAAGATGCTCGCCAGAGATGCCCCGCAGCTCTTCGCCCGGCGTGTGCGCGATCAGGTGCTGGAGGATACCAACATCTCTGAGCGCGAGTGTCGGGAGGACGCCGAGGACGAGCGCTGCGTTGACATAGAGACGCGCAGCCGTCTGTACCGCATCCGCAAGGCCACCGAGAACAATTCCAAGGCCCTGGCCGATGCCCCCCTAGACACAGGCCCCGGTGCGTCCGAAGTCCCCGAAAACGGGGGAGACTGCCGAATCGAACCCCTAGCCCTCACGGTGGCCGCAGCCACCCCCGAAGCCGGGACGCAGGACGGGCCGAAGGAGGCACCGGACGCAGCAGATACGCCCCGCACCTCCAAAATTTGCAAAAACGAACTGCCGTGTCTCTCTGTCCCACGCAACGCCCCAAGTTGGACCTCCACAGAAGGGTACGGAGGGATGGAAGAAAAAGCGTCTAGTACCCCTCCTGCTTGTCCACGACGTTGACGAGGGTCTGGCCGGCGAGGTAGCGGCGCAGGTTGTCCAGAAAGATGGCGTCGGCGCGTTCGCCGTAGTCGGGGCGGCTGCCGCTGTAGTGGGGGGTGAGGTCGACGTTCTCCGTCGTCCACAGCGGGTGGCCGGGGGGCAACGGCTCGGGGTCGGT
>CAXTWM010000446.1:0-3463 GCA_964247915.1 uncultured Armatimonadales bacterium
CCACCCCCCCCCCCCCCCCCCAATTCTGGGGGAGCCGGAGTGGCATACGAGGTTGTCAGGATGCCGCGCGTGATGGGGGCCAGGTGCGGCGTCAGCGTCACCAGGGCGTCTTCCCCGCCCAGCCAGGACAGCGCCTGCTCGATCTCCGGCGTGTGCCGGTGGATGCCGCCGACCCCGTAGGGCTTCATGCTCTCGTTGACCTCGCTGAAGTGGTAGTCCAGGCCGAACTTGGACCGGCCCGCGCCCGACACCCCCGAATAGCTGTCTACGATGAGAGACTTCGTTTCAACGATCTCCGCGTTCAGCAGCGGTGCCAGCCCCAGCACCGCCGCCGTGACGTGGCAGCCGGGATTGGCGACCAGCCGCGCCTTTCTGATGGCATCCCGCCCCAGCTCCGGCATCCCATACGCCGCCTCTTTGAGCAGGTGCGGGGCGGTGTGCTCGGCCTTGTACCATTCTTTGTAAGCCGACGGGTCCTTCAGCCGGAAGTCCGCGCTCAGGTCCACCACTTTCCTGCCCGCTTCCAAGAGAGGCGGCGCGACTTTCATGGCGAGGCCCGCTTCGCCCGCCAGGAAGACGAGGTCGCACTTGTCGGCACATAGGGCAGGGTCGAACTCCTCGCAGACCAGGTCCGAGGGGGCCACGCCGGGCAGGGCGGCCCGCAGCGGCTTCCCGGCGTAGGTGCCCGAGGTCACATAGGTCAAGGCGACGTGTGGGTGGGCGAGGAGCAGGCGGGCCAGCTCGCCGCCGCCGTAGCCGGACACGCCGACGATGCCGGCCCGAAGTTTCTCAGTCATAGCTTCTGCCCCATTCTCACAAGAACCCCCCTCAAACAGAAAACGCCGCGCGCTCTCTTAGGTCAAGATGGGCGGGCGGCGTTTCTCGGGAACGGGTTCCGAAATCACACAAGCCGCGCGCCATCGCTTCCGGTCCCCCATCGGGGGAGGGAAGTGGCCCACGGCTCGTTTATCGTCACTTACAAACGAGTCTGCGTCACGCTCGGCGTGTCGCGGGCGCACTTCCCAGAGCACGCGCGCGGCGACGCAGCGACAGGGTTGTCACGGCGAAGATCATTGTTCGGGCAGTATACCGGGTACGCGCCGGGCTTGTCAAGCGGCCCCTGGAATAAATTCCAGGGGAACATACCGGGCGGCGCTCCGGCCCGCACGCCCCAAGCTCCTCACCCGCCATGCCCCCCGGAAACTCCAGCATCTTCCAGCCGGGGAAGTAGTGCGGCACCAGGACGTTGACGATGTTGTAGGCGGACGCGACGTTCATCGCCAGCAGGAGGGCGAGCCAGGCGGGGAACGCGGCCCGCGCCGGGCGCGGCCCGAGCCGGCGGACCCCGGCCACCAGCAGGGTCGCGGTGGCGGGCAGGGCCGCGAGCAGGTAGCGCCCCCCGGCGTTCAGCTCCACGTCCACGGTCCAGAAGGCGACCTGCTGGGACACGAACACGAACAGCAGCCAGAAGAAGCACAAGCGGAGGAGGAAGGGGGACGGGCCGCTCCCTGCCCCGCCCGCGTCTGCCGGGCGGCGGACGAACAGGAAGCCGGCCAGGGCGAGCAGGACCATCAGGGCCACGCCGCCGTCCAGGAGCGGCTCCAGGGACGGGGGGAACCAGCCGCGCTGCGCCCAGGCGCTCCAAAAGGTCTCGGTCAGCGTCAGCTTCGCCGCGTACCCGTACCCGGCCCGCGCGCCCAAGTCCAGCCCGGTGCCCAGCCGGCCCGCCGTGTGGATGAAGACCTGGCCGTAGAGGAGCAGGTTGCGGACGTACCACCAGCCGCTCCCGACCAGCGCCACGCCGAGGATGACGGCGACCCGCGCCCGCCGCGCGCGGGCCGGGGTGTCCGGGCGCATGGCCTGGGCCGCCAGCAGGACGGGCAGGACGGGCAGGACGGACAGCTTGGCGAGCGCGGCCAGCGCCCCCACCGCGCCGGCCAGCCACGGGAGGCGGCCCGCCTCGCCCTCGCCGGGGTCGCCGTAGATCCGGGCGGCCAGCAGCAGGCCCAGGGCGCTCAGGAGGAGGCCGACGCCGTCCGGGTTGGCGTGGCACAGGTACAGCAGGCTGAGGGGCAGGAGCTGGACCGTCGCGGCGAGGGTGAAGCGGGCCGGCGGGTCGTCGGGGAACAGGCGCCGCCCCAGACGGGCCGTGACCGGCAGCAGTCCCAGGCCGAGCAGGACCATGAACCAGCGGACGGCGTGCCAGCGGAGGTTGTCCGGCAGGCCCGCCGCCGCGCGCCAGGCCAGCGCCTGGAGGGCGTAGGCCAGCGGCGGGTGCTGGGTCTCGTAGCCGCCCGCGCCCCCGCCGGACGGCTCCCAGACCGGCAGGCGGCTTTGGGTGCCGAGGAACCGGACGTACTGCATGTTCGCCCCCTCGTCCGGCAGGGCCGTGGGGGGCTGGATGACGCTGTAGAGCAGCCCGAACAGCAGGTAAAAGACGCCCAGAAGCAGCCACGCGAGCTGCCAGCGGTCCGTGGGAGGCGGGGCGGGGCGGTCCGTGGGGGTTTGTGAGAGCATGGAGACCCGCGTCCCCCGGCCCTGAAGGGCCGGGCTATTCCCGGCTTCGCCGGACGAAGCCCCTCCGGGGCTGAGGAAAAGCCCCCGAGGACTGCCTTCAGCCCCGGAGGGGCTTTGTGCCCTCCCTAGCCCGGCCATTCATGGCCGGGGGACCCAGGCGACAAGACCGCCTTGACAAACAGAAAGCCGCCCTGGGAGGCGGCTTTCTGAGAACACGCGGTCAGCGCTGGCTGTTCTCGGCGTCGTCGGCGGGCGGGCCGCCGGCGGCCGTCTGGGCGAGGGCGTCGCTTTCCAACTCGCGGGAGCGGCGGACGCAGACCAGGTGGCTGGCGTAGTAGGCGCCGTCCACGCGGTCAATGGCGACCGACTGGCCGTGGCCCATCGAGGCGTGGATGAAGTAGCCGCCGCCGATGTACATGCCCGTGTGGTCGATCTCGGGGTGGTGGCAGGCGAAGTACATCCGGTCGCCCGGCACCCACCGCGACCAGTCCGCCTTGGGGACGTCGTAGCCGACCTGGGCCTGGTCGCCCGAGTGGCGGGGCAGCGAAATGCCGTGCGCGGCGTAGACGGCCTTGACGAAGCCGGAGCAGTCAATGCCCGCGGCGGTGTTGCCGCCCCAGACGTAGGGGACGCCGAGGTAGCCCTGGGCGGTCTGCACCAGGGACAGGCCCAGCGGGCCGCCGGTCGCGCCGGCCGGGGCGCTGCCCGCGTCGGGGGCGCTGCTGACGACCTCGGAGTCCATGAGCTGGACGTCGGACTTGTTCACGAAGCCCAGCGAGTGGTCGATCATCAGCACGGCGTACTGCGTCGGGGTCTGGCCGCACAGGGCGAGGGGCTGCCCTTTGGGGCAGACGGACAGGACGCGCCCCGCCGCCTCGCGCCCCGCGCTGATGACGGCCCGGTCGCTGACCACCAGGGCGAGCCGCCCGATCACGTTGGCCTGGGC
>CAXTWM010000447.1:0-3447 GCA_964247915.1 uncultured Armatimonadales bacterium
GGACCTGCTGGTTCATCTGCCACGCGACGAGTCGTTCGGGCTGGCCCTGGCCGAAGCGATGGCGGCGGGGCTAGCCACGGTCGCCACGAACATCGGCGGCTGCCGCGAGGTCGTCCGGGACGGCCTCACCGGCCTGCTCGTGCCGCCCGGCGACGCGCCCGCCTTGACCGAGGCGCTGATGTGGCTCTTGGACCCGGAGCAGGGCGCCGCCCGCCGCGCCGCGCTCGGCGAGACCGGGCGGCGCGTCGTCGCCGAGAACTTCTCACGCGAGCGCCAGCTTGACCTGCTGCAAGCACTGTATCACGAGCTTTGCCCCGTCCCCACGAGGAAACGAACATGACCGAAGCCGCCTATGACGCCATCGCCGAGTGGTACGACCGGAGCATCCGCGAGAAGGCGCTGCTGTCTGCGGACGATGCCCTTGCCGCCGCCGTCTGGGAGGCGGTCGGGGATGTCACAGGCCGCCTCGTCTGCGACCTGGCCTGCGGGCAGGGCGACATGGCCCGCCGTTTGGCCAGGCGGGGCGCGCGGGTGGTGGGCGTGGACATCTCCCAAAAGCTCCTGGAGATCGCCCGGCGCGAGGAGGAAGCCGAGCCGCTGGGTGTTCGCTACCACCACGCGGACGCCCAGGCCCTCCCACACCTGGGGGCGGAGCCGTTTGACGGCGCGCTGTGCAACCTGGCGTTCATGGACATCCCGGACCTGGCGAGCACTTGCGCCGGCATCGCGCGCCTGCTGCGCCCCGGCGGGTGGCTCGTCTTCTCCATCACGCATCCCTGCTTCCAGATGCCTCCCGGTCGTCCCTACCATGAAGAAGGCTTCTGGCGCTCGGACAACCCCAACGGCGTCCGGGGTCAGGTGGGCGCGCATCACCGGACACTAGGCACTTACCTGAGCGCGCTGGGGGATGTGGGCCTGCCCGTGGAGCATGTCGCCGAGCCGCGCCTGCCGGACCGCCCTACCCCGCCGGTGCTCGTGGCGCGGTGCCGAAAAGTGGAGCGAGATAGGGAATGGTAAAGCGTGACGATGCAGAAAGCGATCTCGCGACGGCGGTTCTTGGAGCAGGCGGCGCTGACGGGCGGCGCGACATTGCTGGCCGGAGGAGCGGGGGCGGCGAAGCCTTCGGGCCACGGCAGCGGGGGGCCGCCGCGACCGTACCGGCCCAGCTGGGCGGAGGTCGCCGCGTCGTTCGGGCGGCAAGCGGACTACGGGGAAGTGACGCGGCAGCCCGCGTTCAAGATGCGGATCGAGCCTCATTGGTTCGGGGACAATTCCCGCTTCTGGTATCGCAACGCGCTGGCGCAGGGGCGGCGGGAGTTCATCCTGGCAGACGCGGCCAAAGGAGTCCGCGCCCCGGCTTTCGACCACGCGCGGCTGGCGGCGGCGCTCTCGTCGGCGTCCGGGCACACTTACGAGGCCGAGTGGCTGCCGTTTGACGCCATCGAATTCACGGACGAGGCGCAGGCCGTCCGGTTCACGGCGGATGGTATCCCCTGGTCGTGTGACCTGACTTCCTATGCCTGCACGCGCGCTCCGGCAAGCAGGGCGGCGGCGGACAAGCACCAGACGGTGCCGACGCCGGAGGCCGCCGGTGGGCCATCGGAGCCGGGCGCTTCCCCCGACGGCAAATGGACGGCGTTTGTCCGTGACCACGACCTCTGGGTGAGCGCCCGCCCCGGCGGCGCGGAAACGCGGCTGACGCGGGACGGCACGGCGGCGCGGCCTTACGGCGAAGTGACCTGGGCGCCGGACTCGCAAACATTGGTCGCCTACCGCATCCATGTCGTGCCGATCGAGCCTGTCTACCTCATCGAGTCCTCGCCCAAAGACGGCGGGACGCGCGGCGTGCTGCACCAGCACGAGTACGCCCAGCCGGGCGACCCGCTCCCCTCGTATGAGGTGTGGCTGTTCGACCCGACTCAGGGCATGGGCCGACCCGCCCAGACCGAGGCCATAGACTACGACGGCCCACCCGCTCTGCGCTGGGACCACGGCGGGCGGCGCTTCACCTTTCAGCGCATGGACCGGGGCTACCGGCGCTTCCGCGTCTTCGCCGTGGATGCCCACACGGGCGCGTCGCAGACGCTGGTGGACGACCGGGCGGACACCTTTATCGACTCCACGAACCTGTATGTCCACTTCACGGAAGACGGGCGCGAAGTCCTCTACGCCTCGGAGCGGGACGGCTGGCGGCATCTGTACCTGGCTGACGGCGAGAATGGGACGCCCAAGAACCAGATCACGCGCGGCGCGTGGGTCGTGCGCCGCGTGGATCAGGTGGACGAGGCCGCGCGGCAAGTGTGGTTCGCGGCGAGCGGTCGGAATGCGGGCCAGGACCCGTACCTGATTCACCACTACCGCGTCAATTTTGATGGGACAGGTCTCGTCGCGCTGACCGAGGGGGACGGGACGCATGACCTTCAATTCTCGCCCGATCGCCGGTTCTACCTGGACACCTACTCCCGCGCCGACCTGCCGCCCGTCCATGAGCTGCGCCGCGCGTCCGACGGCGCCCTGGTTTGTCCTCTCGAAACGGCGGACATCTCGGCCCTGACGGCGCGCGGGTGGAAAGCCCCGGAAGTCTTCCGGGCCAAAGGGCGCGACGGCGTTTCCGACATCTGGGGGCTGGTCTTCCGCCCGTCGCACCTGGACCCGGCTCAGAAATACCCGGTCATCGAGAACATCTACGCCGGGCCGCAAGACTCGTTCACGCGCAAGGCGTTCGCCGTCCAGGACGCGATGCAGTCGCTGGCCGAACTGGGCTTCGTCGTGGTCCAGTGCGACGGCATGGGGACCCGGAACCGCTCCAAAGCCTTCCACGACGTCTGCTGGCGCAACCTCAAGGACGCCGGACTGCCCGACCGCATCGCCTGGATCAAGGCGCTGGCCGCCCGCCATCCCCAGGTGGACGCGGGCCGGGTCGGCATCTACGGCACGTCGGCGGGCGGGCAGAGTTCGGCGGGCGCGCTGCTCTTCCACCCCGAGTTCTACCACGTCGCCGTGTCAAGCTGCGGCTGCCACGACAACCGCATTGACAAGCTGTGGTGGAACGAGCAGTGGATGGGCTACCCCGTCGGCCCCTGGTACGCCGACAGCTCCAACATCACCCACGCCGCCAATCTGCGCGGGAAGCTGCTGCTGTTCGTGGGCGAGCTGGACACCAACGTCCCGCCCGAATCCACGCTGCGCCTGACGGATGCCTTGATGAAGGCGGGCAAGGACTTCGATTTTGTGGTCATCACCGGCTCCGACCACACGGGCGGCGGCCCCTACGGCGAGCGCCGCCGCCGCGACTACTTCGTCCGGCACCTGCTCGGCGTCGAGCCGCCCGACCGCAACGCCCCGGCCCCGCCGCCTCCGCCCCCCATCCTGCTGGCGCCGCGCCCGCTGGGCGAAGCGTCCCAGGCGCAGCCCGTCGGCGGGGACGAGACCGGCATCCAGTTCCGC
>CAXTWM010000448.1:0-3401 GCA_964247915.1 uncultured Armatimonadales bacterium
GGGGGGGCGTGGGTGACGATGGCCGAGTCGAACGCCTGCGAGGCCGCCGTTTCCAGGTCGTCGGCGAAGAAGGCGCCGAGCGGCGCGACGCGCATGGCCGCGCCGTTGCCGAACGACCCCTGCCCGCCGAACAGCCGGCGCGACAGGGACACCCACGAGCCGGGCAGCCACATCATGGGCACGATGTCGTGCATGGCCGGGCCATAGCCGCGCCCCGCGTCGTAGTGCTCCGAGAAGGAGCGGGCCAGCCGGTCCTGGTCTATCTCGCCGGTCTGCCGCAGGACCGAGACGAGGGACAGGGCCATCTCGGTGTCGTCCGTGAAGAGCCAGGGACCGGGCGGCGCGACGCGCTGCGGGGCCATCTCCTCGACCGACCAGGAAAAGAACCGCTCGCCGAAGGCGTCGCCGACGGACAGGCCTTCCAGAGACAGCGCGGCGCGGGCCAGGCGCTCGTCGGGGGTGTCGGGGGTACTCATGGGTCGGTGCGCTCCTGGCCGCCTGTTCGCCGCCCGCGCGCCGGTTTCCTCCGCCCCCATCGCGGCCGGACCGCTCTGTCAGTCTTATCATACATTCCTATATAAAGTTATTATTAGTGACATGTTTTGCTACTCATTGATACAGGGTAAGTATGGGATGAACCACTGCGCCCCCCGCCGCCCGGTCTGTTTGTGTTAACAGTTACACCTCTCGCGTTTTGCCTCTCGCGTTTTTGTGTCTTTGTAGTCGTCTCGCACTTTCCTTTGGAGGAAGCATGTCCACGCCCTACGACCTCGTCTGTCTCTCGCACCTGCGCTGGGATTTTGTCTACCAAAGGCCGCAGCACCTGATCAGCCGGTTCGCGCCGCAGCACCGCGTCTTTTTCGTCGAAGAGCCGGTGTTCGACTCGGAGACGCCCCGGCTGGATGTGACGCCCCGGCCCGGCGGCATTCAGGTCCTGGTCGCGCACCTGCCGTGGGGGCCGACCGAGGCGGAGCACGGGCAGATGTACCGGCGACTGCTCGGCGACTTCATGCAGGAGCACGGCGTCGAAAACTACGTCCTCTGGTACTACACGCCCATGATGGTGTCCTGGAGCGAGGACCTGACGCCCAAAGCGGTCGTCTTCGACGTCATGGACGAGTTGGCTTCCTTCGCCGGGGCGCACCCCGAGCTGCGCGGGCGGGAGGCGCGGCTGCTAGAGAAGGCCGACCTGGTGTTCGCCGGCGGCCCCTCGCTGTACGAGGGCAAGAAGGACCGCCACCCGCGCGTCTATTACTTCGCCAGCGCCGTGGACGTGCCCCACTTCGCGCAGGCCCGGCAGGGGCTGGCCGACCCCGAAGACCAGAAGGACATTCCGCACCCGCGCCTGGGATTCTTCGGCGTACTGGACGAGCGGATTGACTTCGACCTGCTCGCCGGAGTCGCGGACCTGCGGCCGGACTGGCACTGGATCATCGTCGGCCCCGTGTCCGGCAAGATTCCCGAAAGCGCCCTGGCCCGCCGCGCGAACATCCACTACCCCGGCGGCAAGGACTACAAGGACCTGCCCGCCTACCTGGCCGGGTGGGACGTGGCGATCATGCCGTTCGCGCGCAACGAGGCGACGCGCAACATCAGCCCGACCAAAACGCCCGAATACCTGGCGGCCGGCAAGCCGGTGGTCTCGACGTCCATCCGGGACGTCATCAGCCTGTACGGCGAACAGGGCCTGGTCCGCGTCGCCGACACGCCGGAAGAGTTCGTCGCGGCCTGCGAGGCCGCCATGCGGGAGGACGCGGCGAGCCGCCTGTCCCGCGTGGACCCGCTGCTGGCTGAGATGTCCTGGGACAAAATCTGGGGGAAGATTCACGACCTCATCGGGACCGTCGTGCAGGAACGTGAACAGGAACGTGAACAGGAACGTGAAACGGCGGCGAAATAAGCAAGGAGATTAGAAAGAAGCCATGTTTGACTATCTGATCGTCGGGGCGGGGTTCGCGGGGAGCGTTCTGGCCGAACGGCTGGCCTCGCAGGCGGGCAAGCGGGTGCTGCTGATTGACCGGCGCAACCACGTCGGCGGCAACGCCTACGACCGCCACAACGAGGAGGGCGTTCTCATCCACCCGTATGGCCCCCACATCTTCCATACGAACTCGGAGCGCATCTTCAAGTACCTGTCGCAGTTCACCGACTGGCGCCCGTATGAGCACCGCGTCGTGGCGCTGGTGGACGGGCAGCTTTTGCCGATCCCGATCAACCGCACGACGGTCAACACCATGTACGGCCTGAATCTGGAGACGGAGGAGCAGTGCGAGGCGTTCTTCCAGTCCCGCGCCGAATCCGTTGGCCACGCCCGCACGTCCGAGGACGTGGTCGTCAGCCGGGTCGGGCGCGAGCTGTACGAGAAGTTCTTCCGGGGCTACACCCGCAAGCAGTGGGGCATGGACCCGTCCGAGCTGGACGCCCAGGTGACGGCGCGCATCCCCACCCGCACCAACACGGACGACCGCTATTTCACGGACACGTTCCAGGCCATGCCCAGGCACGGCTACACGCGGATGTTCGAGGCGATGCTGGACCACCCGAACATCAAGATCATGCTCAACACGGACTGGCGCGAGGTCAAGAACATGGTGCCGTGTCGCGAGGTCATCTTCACCGGGCCGGTGGACGAGTACTTCGACCACCGGTTCGGGCGGCTGCCGTACCGCTCGCTGGACTTCCGGCACGAGATTCGGGACGCCGCCGACGGCCAGCCCTACGCGACGATCAACTGCCCGAATGACCACGCCCACACGCGCATGACCGACTTCAAGTGGATCACCGGGCAGCAGCACCACAAGACGAACATCGTCTACGAGTATTCCAAGTCGGACGGGGACCCTTACTATCCGATCCCCAGCCCCGCCACCAACGCGCTGTACGCCCGCTACAAGGACCTGGCCGACAACACGCGCGGCGTCCACTTCGTTGGACGGCTGGGCACCTACAAGTACTACAACATGGACCAGGTGGTCGGACAGGCCCTGGCGACCTTCGACAAGCTGAATAACAGCCGCGCGGAGCGCATCGTCGTCCCCGCCGCCGCGCCCGTCGTGAGCAGCAAGGCCGCCGCCAACGGCGGCGTCCCGCAGCCCGTCTAGGGGAGGTGCCGTGCCATCCGGCGACTGATGAATACTCCGTTGGAACCTCGGCCGTTGGAACTTTGGGGGGGCGTCGAATGCACCCTCAACCGCGTCGGCGACGCCTACTTCGACCAGCTCGCGTGGAGCGGCCACGACAAGCGGATTGAGGACCTGGAGCTGTTCGCGGGCCTCGGCATTCGCGCGCTGCGCTACCCGATACTCTGGGAGCGGCACGCCCCGCACGGCGTCGCCCCCGCCCCGAGGGGCCGGGGCGGGCCCCGGCGCCGCCCCCCGCGGCCCCAGGCCCACGCGCCCCCG
>CAXTWM010000449.1:0-3400 GCA_964247915.1 uncultured Armatimonadales bacterium
ATGTCACACCCCCCGCCTCGGGGGGCTTCCAAAACTCCTTTTGTCTAATAGTTGTGGGCCCCGGTTGGCGGGGGAGCTGCTCTTTTACAGCCCCGCCGTTTAGGGCGGGGACTTTGGGGACCTAGTTCTTGTGCCGCCCGGTGCTCGTGTCAATGGTCGCCGTCACGGACATGCCCTGGCGGAGATCGTGGATGTTGTTGAGGCGGGCGTACTTCTTGTCGTCGCCGTCCTTGGCGGGATCCAGCTCGATCCGAACGGGGATGCGCTGGACGACCTTGGTGAAGTTGCCCGTGGCGTTGTCCGGCGGCAGCAGGGCCTCGGTCGCGCCGGTCGCCTCGTTGATGCTCCGCACATGGCCCTTGAAGACCAGGCCGGGGTACGAGTCCACCTCGACCTCCGCCGACTCGCCCGGCGCGACATCGCGGAGCTGCGTTTCCTTGAAGTTCGCCGTCACATAAACGTAGTCGCCCTGGGTCATGGTCACGACCGTCTGGCCGGGCGAAAGGGACGCGCCGACGTTGACCGCCTTGGTGATCACGGTGCCGTCGGCGGGCGCGGGGATCAGGGTGTCACCCAGCGTCACCTGGGCGTTGGCAAGCGCCGCTTTGGCGGAGTTGGCCTGCGCCTCATAGGTCTGGATCTGGTCCCGGCGCAGCGCGATCTGCGTTTTGCCGGCCTGGGCGGTCGCCAGGTCGGCGAGGGCGCTGGAGTTCTGGCCCAGGCTGCCCACGACGTTGGTCTGCTGGATGCCGATCTGGGTCAGGTTGGCGCGGGCGATCCCCAGCCCGGCGCGGGCGACCTGGACGTTCTGGTGGAACGCATCGGCGGCGCGCTGGGCCGCCTTGAGCTGCGCCGCCGCCTGGGCGACGTTGGCGCGGGCGGCGTTCACCTGCGAGTGGGCCTGGGCCGCCTGGAAGCGGGCGGCGTCGAGCTGCGACTGGGCGCTGACGCTGGCGGCGGCGGCGGCGTCGTACTGCTGGGGCGTGACGGCCTCCTGGCGGACCAGGACGGCGTACCGCTTCTGGTCGTTGGCGGTCTTCGTCGCGTTCGCCAGGGCGCCGGCGATGGTCGCGTCGGCGGCATCGGCGGCGCGCTGGGCGGTGCGGACGGTCTGCTGCTGGGCGTTGACGGCGGCCCGCGCCGTCTGCACCTGGGCGTCGTACTGGGCGGCCTGCTCCTGGGCCTGCTGTACCTGACTCTGCGCCTGGCGGACCTGGTTCTGGACCTGGTTGGTGCTGAGGATCACCTGCTGCCGTGCTCCGGCGGTTTTCGCCTGCTGGGCGGCCAGATCGGCCTGCGCCTTGCGGATGGCGGCCTGGGTCGCCTGCTGCTGGTAGATCAGGTTCTGCTGGGCCTGCGGGAGCTGGCTGAGGGCCGCCTGATAGGTGGCCTGCGCCTGCTGGACGGCGGCGCGCGGGCCGCTGTCTTCGAGGCGGCCGATGGGCTGGCCCTTCTTCACCACGCTCCCCTGGTCCACCAGGAGCTGGGTCAGCGTGCCGCTGATGATCGGGCTGACGTTGACCAGGTTGCCCTGGACGTAGGCGTCATCCGTGCTGACGTGGTTCTGGCTGTAGTGGTAGTAGGACAGGCCGTAGATCAGGCCGGCTACCAGGAGGGCGGCGACGATCCCGCCGATGATCAGCTTTCGGACCGGGCTGGCCGGCTTTTTTTCCGCCGGCTTGTCGCCGTCGTCCTTCTTTTCATCCTTCTTTTCGTCTTTGGCGGCGTACTTGGCCCCCTCCTTGCCTTCGGGGGTCACGGCGGGGAATTTTGCCTGCCCGTGTCCGTTGCCGTTCCCGTTGGCTCCGTCCTTCCCGTCTTTGGCCGGGGAGGGGTAGACCTGCGACTGTGTTTTGTGCTGCTGTTCGTCTGCCATTGTATGACCTTCCTACTCTGTTCGCCCTACTGCACCTGCGGTGCGCCGACTGCGTTCTGGAACTGGGCGCGCGCGACGAGATAATTGTAGACCGCGTCCACCTGATTGTTTTCCGCCTGCACGAGCGCGGCCTGGGCGTCGGTGACTTCCAGGTAAAGGCCGACCTGGCCCTGATAGCGGAGCTGGGCGAGCTGCCGCGCGCCGATGGCCGACTGCAAGGCGGCGTTCGCGGCCCCGATCTGCTGGGCCGCCGTCGCCAGGTTGAGGTACGCTTGCCGGACGTCCAGGGCCACGTCGGACTGGGTGGAACCCAGCGACGTCTGCGCGTTCTGCGTCCGCAGCCGCGCCTCCTGCACCCGGTCCCGAGTCGCGCCGCCGTCGTACAGTGGGATGTTCAGCGTCGCCGTGAGCTGCCCGACCCGCTGGCGCGGGAACTGGAACGAGGGGGTGGGGTAGTAGTTCCCCGCCGCGCTCAGGCTGAACGTCGGCTCCAGGCCCGCCCGCGAGAGCTTCACGCCGGTCTCGGCCACGCGGACGTTGACCTGGGCCTGCAAGACCTCGGGCCGCTGCGCGTTCGCCGTCTGGAGCGCCCGGTCGATGTTGATCGCCGCCACCTCGTCCGGCGCGGCGGGCAGCGGCGGCTGGGCCTTGAGGTCGGGGGCGCCGACGCTCGAAAAGTCCGTGACCGGCTGCCGGATGACGACGCCGGGGGGGTCTACGAGCCGCACCGGGGCGGACAGGGGACGCCCCACCAGGTCGTTGAAGGAAGTCAGGGCGATGGCGAAGTTGTTCCGGGCGGCGTCCAGGTTCTGCTGGGCCGTCGCCACCTGCGTCTGCGCGCGCAGCACGTCTATCCTCTGGCCGACCCCGGCGGCGTTCAGGTTGGTCGCGTCCTGGAGCTGCCGCTCGGCGTTGTTCAGGGCGGCCTGGGCGACGTCCACCTGATGCTGGGCGCGCAGGGTGTTGAAGTAGATCGTCTGCGCCCGCAGGATGCGCGCGTTGCGGAACTGCCCCAGGATGAACTCGTCGGCGAGGCTTTGCAGCCGCGCCTGGTCCGAGGCCGCGCGGATCTGGCCCGTCAGGTCGAACCGGTTGCTGACGTTGAGCGTCAGTATCTCCTGGTGGGTCGGCGTCACCTGGATCGCCGGCCCCGGCCCGATGGCGATCTTGGTCGCCTGGTCGTATCGGATGGCCGTCCCGGACGCGCTCACGTTGGGCCTGCCCTCGGCGGCGGCCTCGTCGGAGCGGCGGCGGTCTATCTCGACGTTGCGGGTCGCGGTCTGGATGTCCGCGCTGCTCTGGATGGCGGCCCGGACGGTGGCGGGCAGATCAAAGAGCTGCGGCGCGGCGGACGCGCCGGGAACGGGCAGACTACCCTGACTGCCTCCAACCCCGTTCGTCCCCGTCCCGTTGTTGCCGTTCTGCGAGGAGCCGACACCGTTGCCGTTGTTGTTGCCGCCGTTGTTGTTGCCGCCGTGGTTGCCGCCGCCGGTGTTGCCGCCGTTGTTGTGGCCGCCGGTGGTG
>CAXTWM010000450.1:0-3391 GCA_964247915.1 uncultured Armatimonadales bacterium
CGCCCCAGGTCGCGGGCCGCCCCCGCCCCCGTGCCCTCGGTCGCCATGCCGCCGCGCCCCTTCTCGCCCGTCGGGTTCTCCGCGCTGACCGAGCGCGTCTGTGCATCGGACAGCCATGACAGGTTATGCGGGCCGAGGCCCAGGCCGTTGAAGTCGCTCATCTTAGCCCCCGTTTCCGTGACTACCGCTGGTTGTGACTACCGCTGGTTGTGACTACCATTGGTAGGGGTCGCGGCCCTCGGTGAAGAACACGGCCAAGTCACGGCCGTTCCACCTCATGCCGACGCCCCGCCCGATCAAGCCGAGCGCATACTTCTTGACGGAGATGAACGGCGCGTCCAAGCCGAACGCCTGCAACGAGACGGCGGCTTTATACAGTCTGACCGGCCAGTTCTGCCACCGCTGGTCCGGGCCGGGGTCGGGCAGGAACTCCTGTGCCCCTAAATCCCATCCCCAGGAGGCCATCAGCAGTTCAACGCCCCGCAGGTAGTCGCGCAGGTATGCCCCGTCCTCTTTGAGTTCGGCGATGTCCCCCGTGTAGACCGTCCACTTCAGGCCGTCGCTGCTGGGGGCGGGGATCGGGAACATCCACCAGTCGTAGTGGCTGTGATGAATCCGCGCCCAATTCTCCTCAGCGGCCCACCGCTCAAACTCGTCCAACTGCCGCTTCTGGTCGGCCTTCAGCCGCGCGATGCCGACGAACTGCGGGCTGGTGTTGCGCCTGAGCGGCTTCTTTTCTTCTTCCATGCGAAAATCCTTTCGCTGTTATGGGAGCCGCCAGACCTGGATCACCCCGTCATCGGACCCGCCGACGGCGAACACATGGCCGTCGGCGGAGAGATCGGTGGAATGAGGCTGATAGTCGCCCATCAGTGTCGAGTTCGGGCCGGGCAGGGGTGTGATCTGGTACAGAACCTGCCTCCGGGCCGTGTCCCAAATGTCGTATGATTCTCGGTAAAGAAAATACTGATGCTTCCCCAGCCCGACCGAAGTCTGCCCCCGGTTCCCCGTCAAGCTCATGTGCTGGGGCGTCTGGCTCGGCACACTCAGAGTCTCACGGCCCGTGTCACAGTCCACCTGATGTAGATCACTAGTGAGGCTTCCTCGACTGACCAGCAGGGAACGGCTGTCAGAAGAAAAATAATAGTTGTCGCGCGAGAGGCCAGCGGAGAACGGCAGGGAAAAGCGGCCCTCCGGCTTCCAAGTGTGGGTGTTCCACCAGGCAAGCCCCGCCTTGCTGCCCAGCGCAAGCCGCGCCCCATCCGGCGAGAAGCGGATGTCTCTGACTCCGGCGACCTGATTGCCCAACCTAGAGATGAGCCGCCACGTCTTCGTGTCCCATATCTGAAGACCACCCGTTGCGCTGCCGTCGAGCACCAGTAGGCCACGGTCAGGCGAGAACAAGACCTGAGAATTTGGGTCCGGCAGAGGCAGGGTTTTGACGAAGCCCCCGGTCGCGATGTCATAGACCGTGCAGCGCTGCCCGCCGCACACGATCACCCATTGAAGGTCGCGCGAGATCGCGGCGATGTGCGGCCATGGGGCCGTGGCCTGACCAGGTGGGACAAAGCGGGAGATCTGCGCGCCGGTCGCCACGTCCCAGACCTGCACCGTGCCGTTTGGGTTCGTGGGGGAAGGGCGGGTACTCAGGGTGAGCAGGCGGCCTCCGTCTGGGGAGAAATGCACCGAGTACGCGCGAGCCGCGAAGGCGTACTTCTGCGCTCCCGTCTCCGTGTCGTAAAGAAGCACTTGACCCAGGGAGGCGTCGGCCAGCAACCGGCCATCCGGGGAAAGCACCAGTTTCGCCACCCTGCCGCCGCTATGGATAGTGAGGGGCGGGGCGAGCGGCGGGGGCCGCTTGCCCCCATACAGCCCCGCGCCCACTGCCGCAATCACCGCAAGCCCAATCGCGATCCAGCGTTTCTTCATGCCTTTATAACGGGGAACGGAAGCGGAAAGGTTCGCTAACGGCGCTGGATGTGCGGCGAGCCGCGCCGGAGGGTGAGGACGGTCAATTCGGGACGGGTGAGGAAGCGCAGGGACAGGCCGCTGACGCCGATGCCGCGCGTGACGTAGAGCTGGGTGCGGCCGGGGCGGATGCCGATGGCGCGGCGCAGGCGGCCCCGGCTGTAGTAGCCGTCGCTCATGCGCCGGCCCAGGAAGGAATGGGTGTAGGGGGCGCCGAGGAAGGGCAGGCGCACCTGGCCGCCGTGGGTGTGGCCGGCCAAGACGACGTCCACGCCGCGCACGACGGCCTCGGCGATGCCGTCGGGGGAGTGCATCAGCAGCAGGGTGAACACGTCGGCGGGGACGCCCGCCAGGGCTTCGTCCAGGCGGTCCAGGTCGTTGACGGGGTCGTCCACGCCGACGAGGGCGATCCGCACGCCGCCGCGCTCCAGCAGGACGTGGCGGTTGAGCAGCGGCGTGATGCCGTGCTCGGCCAGCGTCCGGGAAAAGGCGTAGGGGCGGACGCCGTTCTTGTGCTCCGAGTTGCCGAAGATGGCGAAGGCGCCGTCGCGGGAGGGAAAAGCCTGAGCGAGCCGGAGGAACGGCTCGGTCCCCGCCGCCGTGTGGATCATGTCGCCGGTCACGGCGACGAGGTCGGCGGGCGGCAGGGCGCGCGCCAGACGCTCCAGCCCCCGCTCCCGGCGGCCCATCTGCTTCATGTGGAGGTCGGAGACCTGAACGACCGTGTAGCCTTCAAAGGCTTCCGGCAGGCGCGGGGCGTACAGGGTGAGGTGGACCGTCTCGATCAGGTACGGCTCGACGCCCACGGCGTAAGCCAGCAGGCCCAGGCCGGTCGCGCCGGCCAGCGCGCCCAGGGCCGTCAGCGGCGGGCGGCTCATGGCAGCGCCTTTCGGACGCCGACCTGTGCGCCTTCGGGCTTGCGGGCGACGCAGACCACGGTGACGCCGAACGGCAGGTTCTGCCGGTGGACCAGGCGCGTCTCCCACTGCGACAGCGCCAGCAAGGCGGCGTTGATGGGGGCGGAGAAGTTGATCAGATTCGCTTTTTTCTCGCCGTTCTGGCGACCCCTGCTAGATAAGGGCCGGAGCAGGTTGCTGACCTGGCGGAACACCCAGATCGCCGGGAACAGCGTGGTGACGGTGTAGGAGACCTTGTCCACGGTCAGCCCGACGCGCTGGAACAGGTCGTTGAGGCGCGGCACGGTGTAGCGGCGGAAGTGGTGCAGGGCCTCGTCGTGCTCGCTCCACAGGGAGGGGAAGGCGGGGACAGTGACGAGCAGCCGGCCGCCGGGCCTCAGAACGCGGAATATCTCGCACGCGGCGGCCTTGTCGTCGTCAATGTGCTCCACAATGTCCATCGCCGTGACCACGTCGAAGGACGCATCGGCAAACGGGAGGCAGCGGATATCGGCGCGGGCCAGGTC
>CAXTWM010000451.1:0-3382 GCA_964247915.1 uncultured Armatimonadales bacterium
GTGCGGCGGCTACGGCGGCGCGCAGGGGGCGGGGTGTCTTCATGGCCCATTCTATCACGCGGGCGGGCGGGCGTCAAGCGGGCCGTTTCCCGCCGCAAGCGACAGATACGCAGTAATGCCGCAGGCATACCCGTCCCTCGGAGGGAGAGGTCGGCACTTGTGCCGGGGGTAGGAAATCCGGGGCAGGACCGACCCCGGAAAAACACGCACTTGCCACCGCGCATGGTCGAAAGGATCGCGCTACTCCTATCCTGATTAGTTTGTAACGGAAGGATTACATTTAGCGTGTGCAATCAGAGCCTTGATATTCCTCTTCGCTCTCCAGAATTCAAATGTTACTATGGGCCTGGCAACCACCGGACACTCATGTAGAATCTTTTTTAGCCTTTCCTCGATAAACGGATACGTCAAGTCAGGGTGTTCGACTGCGAACTTTTCTACATCCTCCCCTGGAAACATTTCCATTCCGAACACTGTTGTTGAATGCCAAAACTCCCTGATCTTTCGTTTGGTAGACATGATACGTTCTGATAAAGTGCGTAATGTCTCCGTCAATCCCCAGTAGAGACTGAACGCGCCAAACAGACTGGGGAGAATAATGTTGGGTAGGCTCAACGATAGGTTAAACTTTTCACCCACCCAAACATCTGTTAGAGTTGAGATACCGCTTAGAAGCTGTAAAAAGGTATTGACCGGACTGATCTCATCCCAAGCCGCACCACGCCGCATTATCAGGAAAAACCAGATGATCGTGCGCCATAGTAGAAAAGTACTGCCGATGTGGAAGACAGCGTAAATCCAAGGCATCCCCTTTTTTGCCAAATCGTTGTACATGCCTGTTCCCAAAAAAATGAGGACAATCCAAATAACGCTGGCATCTATGTTTTCAAGAAGGCCAGGCGTCTTTTTGGGTGAGGAAACCTTCGCTTGGATATCCTTGAGTGCTTCCTCAAGTGCAGCCAACTTTGTCACGGTAACAGCGGTAACAGCTAAGAGAAGCGTTTTCTCCTTCTCCTTTTCAGCCAGCGAGTTCTCATAATGGCTCTGCAACTCAAGAAGATACTGCCTATCTCGCCTTTTAAAAGCTCGTTTCATACTAGATGTGACACCCCAGCAGCAAAAAAGTTGCGGAGGCTTGCGCCGCAATTCCTTCTATGAAACTCCGAAAAACACGCACTTGCCGCCGGGGGCGTCGAACGTCACGTTCACGCGCGCATGGCCGCCGGGGAGGGGAGTGACGGCGACGCCGGGCATGGCCCACGCTCGGGCGGCGTCGGCGGGGGCGTGGGTGAGGTGGGTGTAGGTCCCCGGCGCACTGGCGAAGACGGAAACGACGCCCCGGCCCGTCCCCGCGTTTATCTTTTCGTAGACCTCGGGGCTGCCGCCGACGTCGCCCACGCGGCGCAGCGTGGCCCGCGTGATGTCGCCTGCGACCTGCTTGTAGGCCCCCAGCGCCGCCCCGAAGCGGGCGATGCCCTCATCGGACAGGCGCAGCAGATCGCCCCAGATCCCGTTCTGGCCGAGCACCAGGGACGCGATGTTGAGTTCCTGGCTGGCGGCGGGGTCGTCGGGCAGGTAGTGAGTCAGGAACAGGACGCTGGGGACCCACTTGTCATACGTCAAAGGCGTCCGGCAGACCCAGGCGCGGGCGGGGCCGGGGAAGAAGAACAGGTTGACGTTGCCGTCGGCGGGCGGCTTCAAGTCGTAGTTCTGGTTGTACGGGCCGTTGTTGATCAGAAAATACTTGCCCGCCGCCAGGAAGCCCAGGCCGACCGAGCGCCCGCCCTCGGTGATGTCGAAGTCCACGATGGCCTCGGGGCAGGCCGCGCACAGGCGGTCCACGACGCGGGCCATGTATCCGGCCTGTTGGAAGGCGTAGGAATCCGCCCGCTCCCGCTCCGTGTTCTGGGCTGTGCCGTGGAAGTGGGCCGGCGAGTCGCACCCGTACTGGCCCACGGCGTCCCACTTGAAGTAGGTCACGCCCACCTCGCGGGACAGGCGGATCAGCTCATCGGCGAACGCCTCCCAGTAGCGCGAGACCAGGCACAGGTCGTGGCTCGGCTCGGTTTCCCAGACCTCGTGCGGCTCCCCCGACCGGCCGCCCCACGTCATCACGCAGTCTTGGTGGCCCTGGAACATGCGGCTGGACACGGCGGCGTGGGTCGGGCCGAACCACAGGCCCAGCTTCATGCTGTGTGCGTCCAGAGTCGCCTTGATGCTCGCCAGCCCGTCCGGGAAGCGCTGGCGGTTCACCCGCCAGTCGCCGGTCTTCTCGTACCATCCGGTGTCCAGCACGAAGACGTCCACGCCCATCTTGTGAGCGACCTCGATCTCGGCCTCGATGCGATCCTGACGCATGGACTCCAGGTAGGGGTTGCCGGACCACCAGCGGTTGCGCTCCTGGAAGTTCCAGGTGTTGTAGAAGATGTACGGCTTGCGCGACTCGGCGTTCTGGGTGACGCGGCGCAGCAGGAAGTCGCGGTAGGCGCGGGCCAGATCGTCCTCTGTCCCCGCCACCGCTCCTGTGTGCAGCCAGGGCGTCTCGTAAGGATGCGCCGAACTGATCTCTTGACCGTCGTAGTAGTTGCCCTTGACTGCTTTGAGGCAGACCGAGCGGTCCGGGCGGAACTCGTACCGCAGGAAGGCGTCGGGGACTTGCGACCCGTGCTCGTAGGCCAGCAGGAGCGCGTGCGCGTCGGACGCCCCGACCAGGATCGGTCCCATCGCCCCCAGCGCGGCCTCGAACTGCGCCCCTTCGGCCTCGCGCTCCGAAAGGCAGAAGGAATGCACCTGCTCGTTGAACTCGGCCAGCCGCACTTCTTTGACGGACGGCAGGGCGGCAAACGACGTTCGGAGGTACGTCAGGCTGTCCACACCTTCGGTCTTGGTCAGGCGCCGGGGCGGGTCGCCCGGCCTCGTGAGGCGACGCGGCGAACGGTCATCGAGGCGATAGCGGAAGCGGACTATCGGGCTGTCGGTGGAGACCCGCCAGGTGATCGTGAGCGCCAGGTTCCGGTCCGCCGTGAGGGTGCCGCTGTAGCAGTATTCCCCGACCCCCTCCGGCAGCCGCCGCGTCGTCTCGACCGCATACAAAGCATCCACCGCCGCCGTGAGCGCCCGCCCATCCACCTCGAAGACAGGCGGGGCGAACGAAAACGTCTCGCCGGTGGCGGCGACCGTGTAGGTCCAGAGGGCGTCGGGCGCGGCGCCGGTGGTGAGGGTGAGGAGGTCGGTGGTGAGGTGGGGTGGCTGGGGGATGGACAGTGTCATAGTCATCTGTTCGCGACATGCGGCGAGGGTTCCTGCGTGGGGGTGGAGGCGGCGGCCCGGGAAGTGCCGGCGGCGGGTGAGTGCCGGGGGCGGGGCCGCCCGAGGTGACCCC
>CAXTWM010000452.1:0-3376 GCA_964247915.1 uncultured Armatimonadales bacterium
CCCACCGGGACCACCAAAGCCGCCGGGCGGGGGTCCGCCGAAGCCCCCCCCACCCCCCCGCCCCTGAGCCACGGCGGCGGTCGCCAGCACGGTCGTCATCAGAGTAAGGCCCACCGCGAGGGCGCGGCCTTTTCGAATTGTGTCTGTCTTCATCGAGTTTCTCCTAACGTCACAGGACGATGTTCGGATCGCGCGGCGTGTTCTGGTCCCCGCCGCCTACTACCCTCAGCATACAGGGTAAACATGAAAATTACATGAAGAGAGGTGATCTTCTTTAGTGATTTTCACGTTTCACGGAGACCAGCAGGCCGTCCAGGCCCCGCTCACGGAGAACGGGGAAGATGATTGAGATCAGGTCAGGATGCGCGGCCACGGCGGTGTTGTAGCGCTTGGCGCCGCTGTCGCCCGCCGGGTCCAGCACCGCATCAGGGAGGGTGTTGTCGCCCAGGACAAGCCCGCCGGGCCGGACGAGCGGCACGGCCTTCTCCAGATAGCCCACATAGCCGTCTTTGTCGGCGTCAATGAAGGCCAGATCGAACGGCGCTTCGCCGCCCGCCTCCATCCGGGCCAGGGACTCCAGGGCCGACCCGACGCGCACCTCGACCTTTTCCGCCAGCCCGGCCCGGTCAAGGCTGCGCCGGGCGACCTCGGCGTGGTGCGGGTCCAGTTCCAGCGTGATCAGCCTGCCGTCCGGCGGCAGGGCGCGGGCCAGCCAGATCGCGCTGTAGCCGCCCAACGTCCCGATCTCCAGGATGCGCCTGGCCCCGCTCATCAGCGCCAGGATATGGAGGAGTTTACCCTCACTGGCGGAGACATTAATCTCCGGCAGCCCCTCGCGCTCCATCTCCTCCCGCGCCGCGCGCAGCCCGTCATCCTCGGCGGCGAATGTCTGTCCGATGTAGCGGTCATAGGCGATGAGTGTCTCTTCGTTCATGGTGTCTCCTTCTGCCCTTTCGTGGCGGGCACGCCGTTGTTTAGAAAGGCTTCGTATAGCCTCTTTGCAAGATCATCCTTGGCCGGGCGCGGGCCAGGGGCGCGATGAGGGACAGCACGGCCAGACCCGCCACGATCCAGAGCGCGTGGGCGGAGGCCCGCTCCACCAGGGGGGCGACCGGGTTGGGCCAGCCGAGCGCCCGTTCCAGGAACCAGGCGGCGGCGGCCACCCCGGTGAGGCACGCGCCGACGACGCGGAACGGCGGGTAGACGGGGGTCCGGGCCAGCAGCAGCAGCCACGGCATGGTGAGGAGGATGACCAGGAGCTGGACCGCCTCGATGCCGAGGTTAAACGCCAGCACGCTCGACGCCAGGGTGATCGGGTCGAAGCCGAACCCCGTCAGGGTCTCGGCGAACGCGAGGCCGTGGACGAGACCGAAGCCCCCCGCAATGAAGACCTCCCTGCCCCGGAAGATCGGGACAAGCGCGTGGACGGCGGAGACGAAGATCGAGAACGCGATGGCCGACTCGATGAACGCGCCCGACCCTCGCGCCCAGCCGAGCGCCCCCAGGAGCAGTGTGGCCGAGTGGCCGACCGTGAACGCCGAGACGATCTTCACGATCCGCCGCAGCGCCGCCCTGCCCCCCGCGTAGCCGCCCCACCGTCCGCCGGCGGCCACGAGGGGCGCCGGGAGCAGCAGGGCGAGCAGGAACAGCAGGTGGTCCGTTCCTTCGGCGATGTGCCGCGCCCCGAGCCGGAAGAGCGCCGCGAAACCGTGCAGCCAGCTCCCCTGGGAGCGGTCAATGACGAGCGACGGCTCGGTATCCCGCATCGTCCCGAGCAGGACGGGCGGGCCGCCCACGACGCCGCTGCGCCAGTCGCTCGCGACCGAGACGATGGCCGTGTGGGTGATCAGCCGGTGGAAGATGACGTCGTAACCGAGCGTGAGCCGGTCGGCGGGCGCCCCCGGCGGCGGGGTCATCGTCATGTCCACCTGGACGTCCGGGCTGGACGCCACCAGCGCGTTCGGCGCCTGCGCGGCGATCGGCGTCAGGGACCGGACCGTCACCGTCCAGGGCCGCCCGTCGGGGGCGACGGGCCGGACGTGCTGGAGGACATACCCCGCCAGGTCCGGCCCGTACTGCTGGATGGTCTGGACGGCATCCATCGGCAGCGGTTTCTGCCAGCCAAGCTTCAGCTCGATGACGGGCAGGATCAGCCGGGCATCAACCCCGCCCCGGCGCAGGCGCAGGCTGACGTCCGAGCTAGGCATCGCATGGCCCCAGGCCGGCGCCATCGTCGTCAAAAGCAGGAGCGCCAGGAACAGTCGTCGCATGGGTGCCTCAGAAGGAGAATTCCGCGCCATAATCGGTGGCCCGGTCGCGCCAGATCGTATGGTAATGGTCGCCGCCCTGGCAGCAGAACTCGATCCAGACGTGCGGCCCATCAATGCGGACATAGTCGCCTTGATCGTTCAAGGCCGTCGCGCCCGAGTAAGCCACCTTCGTCTGATTCAGTTCGGCATAGTAGAGCTTTCGATAGGCCGCGCCCTGGACGGAGTCACCCGTCCAAGCCCCGATCGCCTGCTTGACCAGGCTTTTCGATGCGGCGGACAGCCCGGAGACCGAGACCCCCTCGCTGCGGGCGGGGAACCGGCCATCCCGTCCGGGGCCGACGTACACGTCGCTGAAACTCGCGTCGAGCCGCGCCCGCGCCTGCTGCTCCGGCGTGAGGGAGTGGACCAGGCCGTACAGGGCGTCGCGCATCGGCGCGAGCGGCGCGTGAGTCTTGCCGCTCGCATCCTTCCAGACGTTCGGCTGCACGCCGACGAAGTAAGGAGTCGCGGCACCGGCTGTTCCTCTATAAAGGAGGTTAAAGGCAAGGTGATGGCCGCCGATCTGGAGAAGCCAGGGCGCGGTCTTGGACGGCTTACCCAAAAATGCGATGATGTAGTTGCCGTGACCAAAGAGATTACCGCCGCCGAAACCACCCGGCCCACCGGGGCCGCCCGGCCCGCCTGGTCCATCGGGGCCGCCGAAGCCGCTCGGACCGCCTGGCCCATCGGGGCCGCCGAAGCCACCGGGAGGCGGTTCGCCGGGGCCGCCGAAGCCGCCACGGCCTGGCCCGCCGGGACCGCGACCGCCGGGGCCTCTGTCCTGCTTGGCGAAGGCATCATCGGCGGCGCGGACCTCCTGGAACCGGGCGAAGCCCTCCGCGCTGAGGGCCAGGCGGGCGACCTTCAGGGCGGCGGCGGTCTGCGCCGGGTTCATGTCCCGGAAGTAGATGCCGTTGCGCGGGACGAACCCGGCGGGGAAGTTCGACCAGCGGGCGGCGTTCTGGGGCGTCAGCGCGATCTGGGCCACCGCCCGCTGCTTGTCCGAGAGTGTGGACAGAAAAGCGTTCGCGGCGTCCACGACGGTGGGTGCGCCCGGCGAGGGGGGC
>CAXTWM010000453.1:0-3375 GCA_964247915.1 uncultured Armatimonadales bacterium
GTTGTGGGGGAGGGGTTATTCGTTCCAGCAATGGAAGGAAGAGCCGTCTTTCTGACTGATCTGCGCGAAGCAGGGGCCGCCGCGCGTCACTTGTGGCGACCTTTCCCGGCGGCGAAAATGGGTACAAAGGGGGTATCGGAGGATAAACCATGCACGTTTTGTTCATCGGCGGGACGGGGCTGATCTCGACGGCCATTGCCCGGCAGTTGTTGGAGGCGGGCCACGAAGTCACACTGTTCAACCGGGGCAAGTCCCCGAGCCGCCTGCCCGCAGGGGCGCAGGAGATACACGGCGACCGCAAGGACTACGCCGCGTTTGAGCAGACCTTCGCGGACAAGACGTATGACGTCGTCGTGGACATGGTGGCCTTCCAGCCCGACGACTCCGCCTCCGCCGTCCGCGCCTTCGCGGGCCGGTGCGGGCAGTTCATCCACTGCTCCACCGTCTGCGTGTATTCCGGCCCCGTGACCCAGATCCCGACGACCGAGACCGAGCCGTACCACAGCATTGGCGGCTACGGCAAGAACAAGGCTGCCTGTGAGGAGCTGCTGCTGCAAGCCTTTGAAGGCCGGCAGTTCCCCGTCACGATCATGCGCCCGTCCCACTCGTATGGCGAGGGCGGCGGCCTCCTCCGCTCGGTCGGGCCGGGCGACACGTTCCCCGACCGGCTCCGCAAGAACAAGCCGATCATCGTCCAGGGCGACGGCAACTCGCTGTGGGCGTCGTGCCATGTGGACGACGTCGCGCGCGGCTTCATCGCCACGATGGGCAACGCCAAATGCCACGGCCAAGCCTACAACATCACTGGGGACGAGTGGTTCACCTGGAACACCTATCACCAGCAGGTCGCCGAGGTCGTCGGCGGCACGTTCAGCCCCGTCTACATCCCCACCGAGACCCTGCGCGCCGTCGCGCCGGGGATGGCGGGCGGGACCTATGAGATATTCGAGTGGCCCTCCGTCTTCGACAACGGCAAGCTGAAGCGGGACACGGACTACGCGGGCCAGACCATCTCCCTCAAAGAAGGCACGCGCCGGACGCTGGCCTGGCTGGAAGCCAGCGGCAAACTGAAGGACAGCGACGGGGACGACTACGAGGACCGCCTGGTTGCGGCCTGGCGGGCGAAGACGGCGGAACTGCCCAAGCAGGCGGGGGGCTGACCCCGATGAACGCCGAGCAGATTCGCAAGCGCCTCCGGTCCAAGCAGACCCAGGACCGCATCGGCGCGGTGCGCCAGGCGTCCGGCCTGGACGGGCCGGACCGTCAGGCGCTGCTGCTGGAAGCCCTGGCGGACAAGTCGCCTTATGTCGGGGCGCAGGCGGCGGAAGCGCTGGGCGAGAGCGCCAACGACCAGGCCGCGCTGGCGATGACCGAGCGGTTCGGGTTCCTGAACGGGGACGGCCCCGCCCGCGACCCCGGCTGCCACATCCGGGGCAACCTCGCCTTCGCGCTGGGCCGGCTGGAATGCTACGCCGCCTCGGACGTCCTGCGGGCCGGTATCCGCACGACCCAGATCGAGGCCGTCGGCGGCGTCCCGTTCGACACCGCCGCGCACCTGCGCGCGAACTGCGCCCTGTCCCTGGCCCAGATCCGCGACCTGGACAGCATCCGTGACATCGCCCTGCTGCTGTTCGACCGGGCCGGCTTCGCGCACGGGCTGCCCGACCCCAGGGTCAAGATGGAGCCGCGCAAGGCGGCGGCGCAGGCGCTGTCGCTGATGGGGAGCGCCCAATGCCGCCTGCCGCTGACCCTGCGGCTGGTCCACCCCGAGAACGAGGAGCCGGAAGTCCTGCAAGAGTGTATGCAGGCGCTGGTCGAATTGGAAGACCCCCACGCCCTCGAAGTCTTGGAACCCTACCTGCGCCACGCCGACATGCGCCTGGCTGCCTACGCCGCCCTGACCATCGCCCAGACCCGGTCCCCCGAGGCGGCGGCCCTGCTGGGCGGGGCTATTGAACGCCTCTCCGGCGACCCCCTGCGGGCGGTCGTCCTGGCCCTGACCACGCTGCGGACGCCGGAAGCCACCGAACTCCTGTACGCCCTGACTCGCTCCGACCGCGAGGCCGTCCGCCTGGCAGCCATTGACGCCCTGCCCCCCACCGCCGCCCGCCGGCCCGGGTTGGAAGCTTTGTCCGCCCCCCCCCCCTCCCCCCGCCTCCGCGCCGCCGCCCAGTCGGCTATCGCTCAGGAGTAAGTTGCTCGGTCCGATTCTGAACGCAGTGCGTTCAGAATCATGGGGCTTGTTGAGATGGAGTTGTTGCCGCCCCCCGGCCCGCGTCGGGATACCCAAGCGGGGGTATGCCCTTTTGGCATCTTGAATTGCGGGCGCAACGGATTATTTGTATGCTTCGGGAACATTTTTCACCTGTTTTTCATCTGATAGGGGAATACTAGATGTGTCAGCGGCCTGTAGTTCGCTGTGGATAAGCGAGGAGAGACTGAAATGAACACCACTCTCAATCAAAACAACAATAACGGAAGCCGACTTCGGCTTGGATCACGACTCCGGTGGACCGGGAGCGTCCTCGCGGCCCTGGGCCTGCTCTCCCTGATGTCTGGCTCCCGCGCCGAGGAGCCGGTGACGATGGCGCCGCCGGTTTCGGACTCGCAGGCGTTGGACCCGGCCTTTTCGGGGCCGCAGGCCACGCAGGACGTGGACGGAACGCCGGTCAACACCAGCCAGAACAGCGTGTTCAACTGGGCCGAGATCCCGCAGGACCAGCGGGTGCCGCTGACGCGGGCGTCTTTCGACCAGGGCGGCTACCAGCTCTACGACACGGTCGGCGAGACCATCGTGGTGCCGTTTGCCAACAAGAACCTGTATGTGATGAAGTTCGCTGTGTCCCCGGACAACACCCTGTTCTTCGAGAACACGGGCGGGGCGCCGGTCCTGTATGTGCCCGAGAACGGCTATCTGGCGAACGCCACGGTGCCGGGGGCCAAGTGGTATCCGTTCTCGGAGAAGTTCCGGCCCGCCGAGCCGGTGTTCTTGGGGATCGCGCCCAGCTACCCTGTCTTCGTCAACCTGGGCTGGTATCCGCAGACGGTCCTGTACGGCGGCTACTACTGCCGCACGTCCTTCGTGGAGGGCGGAGTCTTCCTGCCCAGCATCGGCCTGAGCTTCTTCATCGGCGGACATCCCTACTACGGCTACTCGGGCTACCGCGATTACCTCTACGAGCATCCCGCGCCGTACCGCATCGGCTACTTCAACCGGGACGTTTACCGCTTCGCCGACCGGCCCGTCGGCCCCGGCCACTCCTTCTACGGCGGCGGGCACGGCGCGTTTGTCGGTCGTGATCGCGGCACCTTCCGGGGGGACGGCCGCAGCTTCGGCGGCGATCGCCGGGCCTATGGGGGCGGAAACCACCAGGC
>CAXTWM010000454.1:0-3372 GCA_964247915.1 uncultured Armatimonadales bacterium
TCGACTACACGAAGGGCTACCGGTTCAGCACCTACGCGACCTGGTGGATTCGCCGCGCCATCGCGCGGGCGGTCATCAACCAGGGGCGGACGATCCGCATCCCGGTCTATGTGGCCGAGACAATCCACAAGCTGGTCCGCACCGAGGGCCTGCTGCGCCAGCAGCTCTCGCGCGAGCCGACCCAGGACGAACTGGCCGCCGAGATGGAGGTGCCGGTCGAGCGGGTCAACGAGATCAAGCGGATCGCGTCCGAGCCGCTGTCGCTGGAAACGCCGGTCGGCGAGAAGGACTCGGCGCAGCTCGCGGACTTCATCCAGAGCAACGCCAACCAGTCGCCGTCCGACGCGGCCGTGAACCTGATCCGGCGCGAGCAGCTCGACGCCGTGCTGGACAAGCTGACGCCGCGCGAGCGCGACGTCGTCCGTATGCGCTTCGGCCTGGACGACGGCTACGCGCACACGCTGGAGGAAGTCGGCCAGCGCTTCGCCGTCACCCGCGAGCGCGTCCGCCAGATCGAGCTGCGCGCGCTCAAGAAGCTGCGTCGCATGGGCCCTGTTGACATCCGGGCCTAGAAAACACGGATACGCAGACAAGCGCCCCCGCTCTGAATACAGAGCGGGGGTTTTATGTAAAGAACGTACTATGATTAGCACTTCTCCCGAACCTAATACGAAGGTTCTGTCGTCTAATACTAATGGTCCGAACGCTGTAGAGAATCCCAACGCGGAAGGGTTGGCGCACAGGTTTCAAGAGGGTTTAAGCAACCACCCGCTGTGGCAGGATTACTTGGCAGAACTAGAAGCCAGTCGTCAAGCGGACATTGCAGAAGCAAACCGTCTGGCGGACCTGGAGCTAGAAAAGTAGATGCCGTACCTGCTGGATACGGACTCGGCATCGCTGGCTTTTGGAGGAAACGAGCGTGTCCGCAGCCGCATCCGTCAGGCTTCGGGTGTCTGGCTTAGTTCCATCGCCGCTGAGGAGCGGGTGCGCGGCGCGCTCAACTTGATCCGGAAAAACCGAGACAAGCCAGCTCTGCCTGCGGCACAGGATTTTCTGACACGCCTGCTCGTTGACATATCCGATTATGACATCCACCCGTACAACGAACAGGCCGCCCGTGTCTATGCGTCTTTCTCCGCCCAGGTCAGGCGTGTCGGCTCTCAGGACTGCCGAATCGCCGCCAGTGCGATTGCCGCTGATTGGATCGTAGTCACGGCCAATCAGAAAGATTTCTCGCGCATTCCTGGTGTGTGGTTTGAAGATTGGAGCCGTTGACATCTGGGTCTAGAACACACCGGCGAAACGCCCCCTCTGTTTCCAGAGCGGGGGCGTTTTTTGCTTTAAATAGGGCATTTGCTCAAAAACATGGAACAACAATGTTGACAAGGGTGTCAATGTTGTTGTATAATAGTGTCACAATAGCAAGGCGGAGATATGCTTGGCGAAAAACGACGAATTGCAGAAACAAACTCAGCGCGTCCTCGCCGAGATGGGGGCGCCCGACAAGCCGCTGTCGGCCCGTGCGGCGGGCGAAAAGCTGGACATCGGCTACAACCAGATCTCCGACATGGTCAAGGGCAAGTCGCCGGGCGAGAAAACACTGATCAAGTTCGCCAGCGCCGTCGGCGAGTCGCCGACCGAATGGCTCCGGTACGCGGGGAAACACGATTTCGCGAAGACGCTCGACCTCTCCGAGTCCCCTGAGACCGATCCCGTGCAGCAGGCGGCGCAGCAGATCGCCCGTGAACTGGCCCAGGTCCCCAAGGAAAGGCAGCCTTTGCTGCGGAAACAGATCCGCGCCCTGATCCGCGCCACGCGCAGTGACCTGGAACCGGATAAGTGAAATAGAAAGTGTGACACAAATGACGCTGACCATACCGACCGCCCGGCAGATGCTGGGCCGCCTCCACCGGTTCTGGAGCTACCTGAACGAAGGCCCGCAGCAGGACTGGGACCGCGTGTACCTCTGCTCCGTCGCGCCCATGAGCGCCGGCGCGCTGCGCGTGAACGAGGAAGCCGAGCGCACGCATCACTGACCGGGAACCGGAACAAAAAACGCATTCGCGGGGTATATAACGGTAGGCCCTCAAACAGGCGGCATCCCTGCTCCCAGCAGGGATGCCGCCCGTTGTGGGAGTCAGCGTACAAACGCGAGACAGTGTGGTCTCGCCAAAGGAGTGTAGCTATGAGAGCTGTACGAGGCAACCCGATGCCTTTCTTTTCCGCCCTGGGCGTTCCGCTGCTGGGCCTGGGCGCGTTGCTCTTGTGCCTCGGGCACCCGCAGGTGTCAGGTCGGCTGGACGGCGGCGAGGGGACCATGATCTGCTTCTTGGACCCCGACTCGCGTTTGGACAAAAGCCTGTCTATCTGCCTGCGTCAGCAGGCCAAAGAGGTCGTCCGCTGCCGCCGCTTGGCGCAGCCCGGCGGGCTGGCGGAGGCAGTCACCGATTACAACATCGTCGCCCGCGAATGTACCCCCGCTGTCTTCCAGGCCACCGGCCTGCCGCCCTCTCTCGGCGCATGAGGACGAAAAAGTCTCCCGTCCGCGCAAAACGCCCCGGCTCCTATCAAGGAGCCGGGGCGTTTGGTTGACGCCGCCCCTTCCGGTGTGTTATAATGCCACAACATCTTGACGAATGGGCGAGGCAAGGCGCGAGATATGGCACTGGGGAACGGCAACGGGAACGGGCACAAGGCGAATGGGGCGGCGCTGCATTACGCCCTGCCGCCGCTCCTGACGCCGCCGCGCGAGCGGCTGGCGATGGGGACGGTGGTGCGCGGCTCGCTCCAGACCGGCATCCAGATGAAACTGGCCGGGGCCGGGTCGGTCGAGGACATCCGGGCCGGCAAGTTCGTCGTCGTGGACGGCGAGCGGCACGAGTTCTTCGCCATGATCACCGACGTCACCCTGGACTGCGTCTCGCCCGGCGTCCTGGCCGACCCGCCCGCCACGAAGGACGCCGCCGACCTGTTCCTGCGGTCCGCCCTGGCCGGGACGACGACCTTCGGGACCGTCACGCTGAAGCCCCTGCTGATGCGGACCAAGACCGTCGGGGCCGAGTTCGAGCCGGTCAAGACCGTCCCGACGCACTTCTCCCATGTGGGGGAGGCGACCGAGGAGGACATCGCCGACATCTTCGGGGCCGAGACCGAGGGCGGCAAGCACTTCTATCTGGGGACGCCGCTGGACATGGCCGACATCCCGGTCTGCCTGGACCTGGAAAAGCTGGTCGAGCGCTCCAACGGCATCTTCGGCAAGTCCGGTACGGGCAAGACGTTCCTGACGCGCATCTGCCTGTGCGGCATAATCAAACACCGCAAGGCCGTCAACCTGGTCTTCGACATGCACGGCGAGTACGGCTGGAAGGGGAC
>CAXTWM010000455.1:0-3368 GCA_964247915.1 uncultured Armatimonadales bacterium
GCGGGTGCTACTGGCTCCGGGAGGGGCAGCCCCCCGGCCCCGACCCGCGCGTGCGGGCGAAGAAAGCCTAACCCGAGAATCCCCCAGCCCAAGAAAGCCCCGCCGCGACGGGGGGATTCGGGCGTCCCATCGGGTATATTCTTCCTGCCATGCGTTCTCCGTCCCGAATTCGCAACACGCCCAAGACCGACAGCCCCAAGCCTGGGCCGCAGCCTGCGCCCCAGGCCGCCGCCCGACGCGCCCTCGTCCCGGTCCTGCTCCTCATCACCCTCGCCGCCCTGGGCGTCACCGCCTGGTCCTGGCGTCAGGGCAGCCGCCCCGGCGCGGCCCACCTGCGGGCCGGGCAGGCGGCGGCGGACGCCCACCAGGACGCGGCGGCGGAGCGGGAGTGGCGGCAGGGGGTTCAGGAGGACCCGGACTTCCCCGATGACCACGCGCAGCTCGGCGACCTGTACCTGCGGGAGCAGCGGTTTGGGGAGGCCGCCGCCGAGTACCGGGCCGCGACGAAGCTCACGCCCGACGACGGCAGCCTTTACCTGCGCCTCCACCACGCGGAACTGGGGGCGCACGACCCGCAGGCCGCGCTGGAGGCGATCGGCCGCGCGTCCCAACTGCGGCCCGACGACCCCGACGCCGCCGGGCTGTGCGGCCTGCTGGCCGCGCGGATGGGGAACCGGCCCATCGCCCTGTCCGCGCTCCGCCGCGCCCATCAGCTCAAGCCCGAAGACAGCGACTACGCGCTCGAGCTGGCCCGTCAGGAGATGGACAGCCTGGACATGGCCGGGGCCGAGCGGGACCTGGCCGCGTTCCTGAAGGCGCACCCGGACGACGGCGAGGCGAACCGGCTGATGGCGCTGCTCTACAAGCAGAAGCCGCCGACGCCCGAGAACATCCAGGCGGCGCTGGGTCTGGCGGAGCGCGCGCGGGCGGCCCTGCCGGACAGCCCGGACGTTTATCTGCTGCTGGGCCAGCTCCGCCTCGCCGCTGGGCAGACGGGGGAGGCGCTGCGGGCGTTCCAGACGGCCCGTAGTCTCAACCCGAACGCGGAAGAGATCCTCAGCGGCCTGGTGATCTGCTACACGCGCCTGCACGACCTCCCCCGCGCGGCGGCGGCCGCCGCCGAACTGCAAACACTGACGGCCCGGCGTGACCGGGAGGAGCACCTGAAGACGGCGGTCCGGCGCAACCCCGCCGACAACGCCTCACGGCTGGAACTGGCCCAGCTGGAGGAAGAAAGCGGGGACTTCCCCGCCGCCGCCGGCTACTTCCTGGAAGCGGTGCGCCGCGCCCCCGGCGACCCCCAGACGCAGGCCGCGCTGGCGGCTTTCTATGCCAGGCACCGGCGGCAGCTTTCCTCCCCGCCGTCCGCGCCCCGCTGACTTCTTGACAACCCGCCGCCGCGCGCTTATAATAAGAGGGCAATGAAGCTTTCACCGCGCCTCGCTCTTTCCTGCGCCGCCCTCCTCGTCACCAGCCTACTCGCCGGCTGCCGCCCCGGCCCGGCCCCGACGCTGGTCTCTCCGACGGCGCCCGCCGGGCCGCCGCTCTTTTCCGATGTCGCCGACCGGGCCGGGCTGCACTTCCAATGGGTCGTGCCCGGCCCCCGCCCGCTGAACATCCTCCAGACCATCGGCAACGGATGCGCCCTCCTCGACTATGACAACTCCGGCCACCTATCGGTCCTGCTCGTCGGCACGGACCACGTCGCCCTCTATAAAGGCGACGGGCACGGGCACTTCACCGACGTGTCCTCGGCGATGGGCCTGGCCGCCCTCAAAGGACACTTCCTGGGCTGCGCCGTCGGCGACTACGACGGCGACGGCTATGACGACCTCTACGTTTCCGGCTACCGGACGGGGCTGCTGCTGCACAACGAGAAGGGGCGCGGGTTCAAAGACGTGACCACGCAGGCGGGCCTGAAGCCGCAGCCCTGGGGCACGTCGGCGGCCTGGGCCGAGAGTGTCCCCGGCTCGGGCAGACTGGACCTGTTCGTCGCCAACTATGCCGACTTCGGGCCGGACCCCAAGAAGTACCCGCAGCTCTGCCCCTCGAACGGCGTCATGACCTCGTGCGGCCCGCGCTACTACCACCCGCTGAAAGGCGTCCTGTACCGGAACGAGGGGGGCGGGCGCTTCGCCGACGCCAGCGCCCGCGCGGGCATCGCCGCCACGAACGGGCGCGGCCTGGGCGTCGCCTGGGCGCCGCTGGAGCCGGGCGAGGCGCCGAGCCTGGCGATCTCCAACGACGAGATGGCCGGCGACCTGCTGCGCCCGGACTCCCAAGCCGCCGCCCACTACACCAACATCGGGACGCAGGCGGGCACGGCCTTCGACCGGGACGGCCAGATCCACGGCGGCATGGGCACGGATTGGGGGGATTATGCGGACGACGGCAAGCTGGACCTGTTCGTCGCCACGTTCCAGAACGAGGCCAAGTCGCTGTTCCACAACGACGGGCAGGGGCAGTTCTCCGACGTTTCCTACAAGACGGGCCTGGCCCTGCCGACCATCCCGCACGTCGCCTTCGGCTGCAAGCTGTTCGACTACGACAACGACGGCCACCTGGACTTGGTCATCGCCAACGGCCACGTCCAGGACAACATCCACAACATAGACACGTCCACGACCTACAAGCAGCCTTTGCAGCTCTTCCATAACGCCGGGATGACGCCCGTCACCTTCGAGGACGCCTCCGCCCAGGGCGGCCCGGCCTTCGCCCGGCCCCTCGTCGGGCGCGGGCTGGCGGTGGGGGACTACGACAACGACGGCAGGCAGGACGTGCTGGTCGTGGACAGCGAGGGGAAGCCGCTGCTGCTCCACAACGAGGATGCCCGCGCCGGCCACTGGCTGAGTGTGCGCCTGGTCGGCGTCAGGAGCAACCGCGACGGCATCGGCGCACTCGTGACCGCCCAGGTCGGGGGCCGAAAGCTCCTGCGCCTGTGCCACACGGACGGCTCGTACCTGTCTGCCTCCGACCGCCGCGTCCACTTCGGCCTGGGCGGGGCCGCGACCGTGGACAGCCTGACGATCCGCTGGCCCAGCGGCCTGACCCAGACGTTGACCAGCCTGCCCGCCGACAGGATCATCACGGTGCGGGAGGGGAAGCAGGAACCTCCTAGCCCCCAATGATGGGGGACCGGAGGGGATGGCGGCATTACTCCGACTCCCCCATTATTGGGGGCCGGGGGGCCTCCCCCTTAGTCCGGGCAGGCGCCGCCGTTTGTGTCCGCCGGGGCGCCGTAGGCCAGCGTGTAGACGCCCCCGGCGGGCGCCCCGAACGGCGCGGGCGTGATCGTCAGCGTCATGGTCTTGCCGTCCGTCGCGCCCGAATACCGGGCCGGGGCCGGGGTGGCCGGGGGCCGGCGGGGG